>JBOICY010000432.1:0-32027 GCA_050740335.1 Methylococcales bacterium
GAGATCTCCTGCTACCGGGTCTACGATGCCGATATTCCGGAATATGCCTTGGCCATCGATTTCTATCGGGGATCTTCGCATTGGATACATGTCCGGGAATATCAAGCACCGCGGAGTATCGATCCTGAATTAGCCGAAGGGCGGCTGTTGGCCGCATTGTCCACGATTCCGGAAGTATTGGGTGTCGATTGGGAACAGATCTATTTCAAGGTGCGGCGCCGTCAAAAGGACCTCAGGCACACTAATCTCCAAGATCTTCCCGGAAAATTCGTTGAGGTCGAAGAAGCCGGACATCGATTTCAAGTCAATTTCGATTCTGATCTCGACACGGGGTTGTTTCTCGATCACCGGATTATCCGCGGCATGATCAAACAATACGCACGAGGCCACCGCTTTCTGAATTTGTTCGGCCATACCGGCAGCGCGACCGTCTACGCGGCCGCGGGCGGCGCGCTATCCACAACCACCGTGGACTTGTCGAAAACCTACCTGGAATGGGCACGGAAAAATCTTGCCTTGAACGGCGTTGAATCCACCGCGCACCAATTCATCCAGGCGGATGCGGCGGATTGGATCGACCAGGCAATCGGTAAATCTCGGCGGGATCATCGGTTCGACCTGATTTTTCTCAATGCCCCGACCTTTTCCAATTCCAAAGCGATGGACGGGGTCTTCGATATTGAACGGAACCACATGGACCTACTCGGGCGGGCCGTCCAGTTACTGGCTCCGGACGGCCTGCTCCTGTTTTCGACAAGTTGCCGGAAAGCCTGGCTTGAAAAAGATCGTCTCGCCGGGTTCACTATTGTCGATATCAGCCGCCGGACCTTACCGCGCGATTTTGAGCGGAACCCAAGGATTCACCGGTGCTGGGAGATTCGGCGAGCTTGACTGGGCAGGTCAATGGGGTCGATGCGGTTTTGGCAACGAGCGGCAACATAATGACGATGGAGAAATGTGTTCATATCTTGGTGAGTGGTCGCGTGCAAGGAGTATATTTCAGGGCTTCTGCAAGAGAGCGGGCCTTGGAACTCGGACTTCGTGGAATCGTCCGCAATCGCCGGGACGGGCAGGTCGAAATAGTGGCGAAGGGATCGGAATCTTCACTCGAACGATTCCTGGAATGGTGTAGACACGGCCCCGCCCAGGCCCAGGTCGATGATCTGCTGGTTGAGGACTGGACAGGCAGTTTTGACTATGAGGGATTTACGATTGCACATTGATGTACATTGCGCGCCGTACGGATGCCTGATTTTGAACCCTTCTCGGTCCAAAGCAGTTTTCGCAGGATGTGATCAAGGTTGCAGGTAAAAGCCGGTATTGAAATTGGCATAAAGGATCAGCAAATTGATGTCAGTAGATGCATACATTGGCCAGGGGGCCTGGGTTGTACGATGGTTGTTTCGCGGGCTCTTGATACTGGTACTATTGACCGCTTGTGCCTCGCTGACATGGCCATTTGGTTGGGACCAGGGTATCTTTGCCTGGGTCGGGGATGTCATTTATCGCGGTGGACTGCCGTATCGTGATGGATGGGACATCAAGGGTCCGCTTGTCTACTACCTCTACGCTTTCGCGCAGTGCTTGTTCGGCCCGCACACCTGGTCCATCCGCCTGGTAGATATGATACTGCTGGCGGCGGCCTGCCAGGTTTTACTGCGTTTCGTGACTTCCTGGACAAACCGGCAAATTGCAGCATGGGCGACACTCCTGTTCTGTCTGTGGTATGCATCCGGTTCATACTGGCACACGGCACAACCGGATGGCTGGGTGATGATGCTGATGATTCCGGTTGCCGCCAGGTTATTGCAGCCACAACGAGAGATCGGATGGTTTAATTGGTGGTTATCTGGTGCGCTGATTGGCTGTGCCGTATTGATCAAGTTTTTCTACGCCTGCTTCCTGCTGGTGCCCGTTATGGCGGCGTTTCTTGAGCGCGACCGTCCCGCAATACAAGTGAAAAATGTACTGATTGCGATTAGCGGCTTGATACTCCCGACGCTGCTGGCCGTTAGTTGGTTCTGGCAGCAGGGTGCACTGAAGCCCTTTATCGAAGTGACCCTGCGCTATCCTGCGGATACCTATAGCACCTTGATACAGAGCGGAATTGAGTCACGGCTGCGCGGACTGATCGACTTTCTGTCTGGTGGGACCGTGGTCGCCGCCGTACTGCCATTTGTGCTGTTTGGCCTGTATGTCGCCGCAACAAAATCACCCCGGCTGGCCGGAGGACTGTTAGCCTGGATCGCAGTTTCTGTCGGAATGGTGATGCTGCAAAACCGCTTTTTCACCTATCATTGGATGCCCTTGTTTCCGGCAGTGGTAATCAGCGCCGCGATCGGGCTGCATACCCTGTTCGAATCCCTGAATGCGGGGTGTGCGAAAGTGCAAAACCTGCGTAATTGGATGATCGGATCGCTGCTGCTGGTTTTGGTTTTCCATGTCAGCGCACTGCCAGCCTATGAAGTCCTTCACTGGCTCGCCTACCTTACCAACCAATCAGGGTCCGAGCGTTATTTCAAGCACTTCGGCGAGCCGGCGGACGATATCGCCATGGCCAGACTTCTTAGCGGGATGACCCGACCCGATGACCAAGTGGTAATATTCGGCTGGAACAGCGCCATATTGTTTCTGAGTCAGCGCACGTCCCCGACACGTTTTGGCTTCAGCATGCCGCTGTTGCAGGGTACACCGGATTCACCGTGGTTTACTCGATACCGGCACGAATTCATGCAGGCATTACACAGTCGCAGGCCGGTTGCAATCGTGGTCGGCACTCAGTCTCAACTCTTACTAGGGAGCACGTTCACACTTGCCGATTTTCCTGAGTTCGCCGAATTCGTCCGGGATTGTTACGACACCGGCCACACCGTTGGCAGCCTGACCCTGTATCTTAACCGGACACGAGTGGATTGAGGGGCGGGAAAAGGATCAACTGAGATAAGTATCGTCAAAGCGTATGGGGGGTGAATTTCCGAGAAGTGATTTAAATAGCCGATGAGGGAGAGATTTATTAGGACCCCTCATCGAGACCACGTGGACGCCATGTGGTGTGTACCGGCGACCTAAGCCACTGGGGGCGCTATTATGGCCTGAAGGCGGCCAGTTTTTCTGGGTGGTGTATGATAATCAGATGCACGATGCCAAGTGGATCAAAGGCACTATGGCACAATAAATCGGTCAGGTGAATCAATCGGCGGCTGGTAGTCGCACAACCTTGGCGAGTTCCTCCGCGATTAATTCGTGACCGCGCGCATTGATGTGATCGTCCAGTATAAAGTAGTCATCGGTCGTCAACTTGTCGGCAAAACGTAACGCAATGATGCGCTGAATTTGCTCCGGATATAGCGAATCAGTCTTGATTTCGTCAACCAGCCTGGCGAACTCCGGTCGCACGTTGCCGAACGGGTGCAAGTCGAGGACGACAATCTGGATACCTTCTAGTGGAGTGCTTCCCGCCTTGTAGATCGCGTGAATAAATGCCCTGACCGCGTCGGTAAGAAGCTGTTCATTCTCATTGCGTATCGCCGAAGCGGGTCGCAGCACGGAATGAAATTGTGCCTCTGCCCGGTACACTTCAACGAGCAGCTTTCTGATGAGCAGCCAAGAGTACTTGCCTGGGTAATACGTCTGAATACGGATGTAGTCTGAACGTACTTTCGCACGAACCTCGGGTGCACTAATCTCAATTGTGTCTTTGAGCAGGAACTGCCGGTTTTCCGGGTCATCATTTGAGCAATATTGAACGATCAGGTACTTGAGACGGCTTGTATCAATCCGCTCGAGCAGACGCATCTCTCGAACGGTACCATACGATCCCACCCCAGCGTTGAATACTGGTGTCCCAAGCCCGGATTCGAGCAGCTGTGCAAATGTACCGTGCTGCGGTACACCCCATCCAAAGGCATGAGAATCGCCGAGCACGACAACTTCGGGGGCGTTGAGCGATTGCTCGTCATCACGTACACCCAGGCTGTTAATAAAATAGGTGACATCAAACTCGCGTTCCCGATGGCGGATTTCTCCAGCGTTGTAAAGATAGGAGACCCACGGATCGAATCGTTCGTGCAGGTAAAGGGGAATATCGCGCTGATTAATGTCAATCCGCCTCAGATGTGCGAGCAAGTTGGAAGGAACGTTAGCGAGAGCAGTCGGATGGGCAAGCATCCATATGATCAGTAATTCATACACCGCACTAACTACGACCACGTTCCAGAAAATGACAATCGTCAATTTTCGCTGAACCACGATTCTCAGACAGGCGAAAACGGCCGCTGCAAAGGTCAACCAGTAGCCACCTTTCCACAGTAGTGCTTCACTTGCGGCGTATAGAGAGTTCTCTGCGAGCCCGTGCGACCGAGCAGGGAATAAGGCGCACCACATCGCAAGCAGGGCACCGCCTGTGCCAGCTGTCAGCCTAAGAAGTCTTGCCGCCTGAGTCCGGTTGTTCACAAAGACTGATCCTGTTGACATATTGCATCCCCTCCAAAAACTATATATCTATTATATATAGTATTTAATCGATTGCAATGATCTGTCTTTTTCGGTAACTACTTACCCACTTACCGCACCAGCGTCACCAGCAAGGGCAATTTGAATAGCAATGAGAGTAATGTAGCCTTGGTTTGCCATCATTTGCGGATAGATTCATATCCGGCAATAGGGATGAGCATAGTCTTCTGCCCGGAAACAGGAGTTTTCCACAAGTACACTGGACGCAATGCGCCTGAAGCGTCGAGAAATTGCGAATCCGGGAGGCAAACCTATAAAAATTTGCAATTATTTACAATGATTTGCGCAGGGAGCGACGGTCAAGCCTTTAATCTGGCAAAGCGATTGCCCCGGAACGCTTGGCTGAATACAGCTTCTGTTTTCATGGTGATGATGTCGAATCACCCACTACGATTCACATAGAACCGGAAATGAGCGAATATCTTCCAGATTCGGCCGTCGGCCGGCACTCACCGCACCCTGAATAAAGTCGGAAATTAAACAAAATAATTTACTATAAGACACTTTCTAAAAAACGTGAATATTTCACATTTTTTCCGGGAATAGCCGACAGTCATCGCTCACTCCGGGCTGTAAATTAAGAATCGTAGGAAGGCCGCAGGATTGGAAATGGACAGCCCACGCACGGAGGATTGGCTGGAAGCAAGGATGCTTCCCCCTCTTTATTTTCGATTACCAAACATAAGAAATGAATGTTGCTTTTTAACCCCTCATCCAACCGATTTCCCGGTTAAAAAATCCGTTTCGCTGTTTCGTCCTGGCCAGGTTAAACCGGTAAACTTACAGGCCGGTACAATCCTGGCAATACCGTTCAAGAATGCGAAAACAACCCTCGATCGCTTCGAGATGTGCAATCTCGAAGCCATGGGTGTTGTCGGTCGGGAAAGCCAGACACGCGGCTTTGCCGGTATGCCCGGATTTCATTGCAATGGACGCATCGCTACCGAAGCCGCTCAGTACGGCGTGTTGAAGCGGAATATCGATCTGTCGACCGGTTTCTTCGATGGCTCGGTTTAACCCTTCATCGTAGAGCCCGTAACCGTCCTGCGACAAAAGGACCGGTGCGTGATCCGATGTGATCGGGTATTCCTTCGATTTAGGACAGACTTCCAGCGCGATCAGAGCATCGGGCCTTGCCCGCCCTGAATAATACATGGCTCCGATTGCGCCCACTTCTTCCTTCGAAGAAGCCACCAGATCGATATTGACCGAGGGCGAATTGATTTCTTCCGCGAGCGCCAGAAGGATCGCCAGTGAGGCTTTGTTGTCGAGTGTATAGCTCGCGATATAGTCACCCATCAAAAACGGCTTTTTGCGGTGTTTACCCACGACCATTCGGGATCCCGGCCGAATTCCGGCGGCCTCCAGCGTGTCACGGCTTAGCTTGGTATCGACCCGGACGTCGGTCCATAGCAGAGCCTTCTCGTCCTGCTGAACTTTCTGAGGGGATTCATGGGAAACATGACGGGATCCGAAACTGAGAATTCCGGAGATTACTTGGTGATCGCCGAGCAGATCGACAACCCCTTCTCCATATACCCAGGGGAAAGCGCCGCCGAGCCTGCGGATGCTCAGTGTTCCGTCCTCGTTGAATGACTTGACGATGCCTCCGATTTCATCTTTGTGCGCCGTAATCGCGAGGGTCTTCGAAGGATCTTTGCCCGGTATTCTGGCGATCAGGTTGCCCGCGGCGTCCTTGCGCCAGTCCACTCCGAGCCTGCCAATCACCGCGGACAGGTATTCATCGATTTCGGCTTCCCATCCGCTTGGAGAATGGCAAAGCACCAGTTCCTCGATCACCCGGTAGAGCCGCTCCCGATCCATCAATCAGTTCTTCCTGATCAGCGGTACATAAACACTGTTTTCCATACGCGAGAAATATAAGGCGGCGCATGGATGGCAGATCGGTTCCTCGATTCCACTTGATTCGAGATTGTGTTCCGCGACATGGGTTTCCTGTTCGGCACTATCGACCAGCACACGATACCAGGGTTGATCTTTCGGCGGCCGGCTTCGAGCCACCGCGTTGTACCATTCTTGGCTACCCTGGTATTGAAAATCGATGTCGAAGATCACACCGCGATAGTCGAAACGACGGTGATGAACGATCTGACCGATAGAAAATTTCGCGATTCCCATCGTACTTGTCTCCCTGGAAACCGTGCTTCCAGTCAAATAATTGAGCCGTCGAGCCCGCCAATTAACCACGAAGAGTTTGATTTGCCGAAAAAATGATACAACACAACCAAAAATTCCCGTGTCCTGGTCAAAAGGCTGCCATAGGCGGGTATTCTCGTGGGTTTCATGGAATCATTGTATTATGTGCGCGCCGGCAAGCGAAGACCAATGTGACCTAGGAAGTCTCCGCGCTTTCGAAACTCCGGACTTGCATGTAACGGATTCCGGCATTATGCTTTAGGTCCAAATTGAAGTGAAACTTAAAATTCGTTTCAATGTCGAATGTGCCGGTGATTGATATTCAAAATTTCGAGGTGAATATGAGACTAAATCAGGTAATGCAACGCTCTGAAGCGCGGATTTTGGAAACCAATAAGGTATTGAAAAACACCTATATGTTGCTTTCCATGACGCTACTGTTCAGCGCCGGAACCGCGGCTTTGGCCATGGCCATGAACCTGCCGCCATTCAACCCCTTTCTGACGCTGATCGGTTATTTCGGCTTGTTATTTCTGACATCGAAATTCAGCAACAGCGGCACCGGGATCATCTTTATTTTTGCGCTCACCGGTTTCATGGGGCTCACGCTGGGTCCGATTCTGAACCTTTATCTGACCGCATTCAGCAATGGATCGCAGCTGGTGATGACCGCGCTCGGCGGTACCGGTATTATTTTCCTGGGCCTTTCCGGCTATGCCCTGACCAGCCGCAAGGATTTCAGCTTTCTCGGCGGATTTTTGATGGTCGGTATCCTGGTCGCGTTTCTGGCCGGGATTGTCGCGATGTTCGTTCCGAGCATGCCGGGATTATCCCTCGCGGTTTCGGCGATGTTCATCCTGCTGATGTCCGGAATGATTCTTTACCAGACCAGCGATATCATCCACGGTGGTGAAACCAACTATATACTCGCGACGATTACGTTGTATGTATCGATTTACAACCTGTTCCTGAGTCTGCTGCATCTTTCGGGCGCATTCAGCGGGGACGACTGATTGAATGAAACAGCCCTAAGGTTCTCCGATCCTGAAAAAGCCCGGCAGATATGCCGGGCTTTTTTGTTGACTCGTCATGCCGGCCCCCTTATCGCTTCTATCCGATAAGCTCTCGACCGTTCAGATAGGGCCGTAATATTTTCGGGATATGAATCCGCCCGTCCCGATCCTGAAAATTCTCCATGACCGCGATCAGCGTTCGCCCGGCCGCCAGACCCGAACCATTCAGGGTATGCACCAGTTCCGGTTTTCCGGTTTCGGGATTCCGCCAGCGCGCCGACATCCGTCTGGCCTGGAAATCCCGAAAATTACTGCAGGAGGAAATCTCCCGATATTTCTGCTGACCCGGAAGCCAGACTTCGAGATCATAAGTCTTGGCCGATGAAAACCCGGTGTCTGCGGCGCACAATAACACTTTGCGATAGGGCAGTTCCAGCTTCTGCAATATCGCCTCGGCATGGCCGGTCAATTCTTCATGGGCGGCCTTCGAATCCTCGGGAGGCACGATCTGGACCAGTTCCACTTTTTCGAATTGGTGCTGGCGGATCATCCCGCGTACATCCTTGCCATAGGAACCCGCCTCGCTCCTGAAACAAGGCGTATGCGCGACGAAACGCAAGGGCATCCGATCATCCGCTATGATTTCATCCCGGACCAGGTTGGTCACCGGGACCTCGGCGGTTGGAATCAGATAAAGAGGCGGGTCGTTTTTGACCGCGAACAGGTCTGCCTCGAACTTCGGCAATTGCCCGGTACCGCGCATACTCTGGCTGTTGACCAGAAGCGGTGCGTAAACCTCGGTATATCCGTGTTCCCGGATATGGATATCCAGCATGAATTGAATCAGCGCGCGCTGCAAGCCGGCGAGTCCTCCCTGAAGAGTTACGAAGCGGGCCGAGGCGAGTTTGGCACCGGCTTCGAAGTCCATCTGCCCGAGTCGGGCACCCAGATCGACATGATCCCTGGTTTCGAAGTCGAACACGGGCGGACCGCCGAAACGGCTGATTTCGACATTGTCGTGCTCGTTTTTCCCGTCTGGAACGGAATCGTCCAGGATGTTCGGAATGCCGAGAATCCAATCGTCGATGGCGACTTGCAGGCCGGACAATTCCGACTCCGCGTCATTGAGTCGATCTCCGAGATTTTCGATCTGATCGAGCTGCGGTCGAATATCCTCGCCTGCAAGCTTGGCCTTTCCGATCGCCCTGGAACGCGTATTGCGCTCGTTCTGAAGCGACTGCGTCAGGGTCTGGATTTCCTTCCGGCGACTGTCCAACTCCTGAAACGCGGCCGTATCCAATACAAAGGAACGTCGTTCAAGCTGCCGGGCAACTTCGTCGATGCGGGTTCTAAACAAACGTGGGTCAAGCATGATGGTTTTCGAGTATGGGTTTGATCAACGATCTTGCAGAAAAGATCCGATCGAATTTTACGACGCTACGAATTCAAAAGCCTTTCGATTCCCGCGCGGTCCGGCTTATGTACGACACCCCGTTCGGTCACGAGCACATCGATCAAGTCCGCGGGCGTCACATCGAAAACCGGATTCCAGGCATCCACCGAGCCGGGATCGTCCTGGTAGTATTGCGGTAGAAGTTCGCTCTGCTCGCGTTCCTCGATCCGGATACCCCGGCCGTCCGGTAAGGCGGCGTCGATTGTCGAAACGGGCGCCACGACCATGAAACGGACCTGGTGATGGCGCGCCAGAACCGCGAGTGAATAGGTCCCGATTTTATTGGCGACATCGCCGTTCGCGGCGATCCGGTCGGCTCCCACGATAACCCACTGGACCCGACCGCTTTTCAGGACTGTCGCCGCGGACGAATCCGCGATCAGAGTCGTGGGGATACGGTCCTGCTGGAGTTCCCACAGCGTCAGCCGGGCCCCTTGATTCCAGGGCCGGGTTTCCGTGGCATAAACCCGTTCCAAGCCTTTCCGAACCCCGCTCCGGATCACTCCCAAAGCGGTTCCGTAGCCTCCGGTGGCCAGCGAGCCGGTATTGCAGTGAGTCAAGACACCGCGCGCATCGGCCAGAATTTCGCTGCCAAGTTCCCCCATTTTTTTGTTGGCCTCGATATCCGCTTCATGAATTGCGCGGGCGTGAGCGAGCAACACGGGCTCCGGGTCTCCTTGAATCCCGCCAAAGGCCTGCTGCATCTGATCGAGCGCCCAGAACAGATTGCCCGCGGTCGGTCTGGATCCGGCCAGGTCTTGGATATCCTGCAGGATATCCCGGCGCCAGCCATCGGGATTCAAGGCAAAGCGGTGACGCGCAGCGAGCACGACGCCGAAGGCTGCGGCGATACCGATCGCGGGCGCGCCTCGTACGCGCATCGATCGAATCGCTTCCGCGACTCCCTCGGCGTGATCAAAAAGTTCAAACCGTACGTCACCCGGAAGAAGCCGCTGGTCCAGGATGGATAGTCCCTCGGGACTCCAGAAAAGCGCGCGGACCGTATCATTGGGTTCGTCAAGGCTATTATTCATGTGCACGAACCCGCGCAGCATGGTACATTTACGCGTTTATTGATTGGTTCTTTCGTCATGCAAGTCGATACGCTGATCAGTTCCCGCTGGATTATACCCGTCGCGCCTGCCGGGCTGATACTGGAAAATCATGCGCTCGCGATTCGCGACGGAAAAATCGTCGGCTTGCTGCCGACCGATCAGGCACTGGAAAAATATCAGGCTACGCGTACGGAGAAGCTGGAACATCATGCGCTGATTCCGGGCTTGATCAACAGCCACACGCATTCACCGATGTCCTTCCTGCGCGGGATCGCCGACGATTTGCCGCTCATGGAATGGCTTCAGGGGACGATCTGGCCGCTCGAACAGAAATGGATCAGTGAAGCCTTCGTGCGCGACGGTACCGAACTCGCGATCGCGGAAATGCTGCGCGGAGGGGTCACCTGCTTCAACGATATGTATTTCTTTCCGGAAATCAGCGCCCGGCTGGCCTTGCAAAGCGGAATACGCGCCTGTATCGGCTTGATCGTGCTGGATTTCCCGAGCGCTTGGGCTCGCGACGCCGATGAATACCTGAGCAAGGGGCTGGTCCTCTACGATGAACTGCGCAACGAAGCGCTGCTGAACCCGGTGTTTGCTCCGCACGCGCCTTATTCGGTGTCCGACGATGCGTTGAAAAAGATCCGGATGTACTCCGAAGAATTACAGTTACCGATCCACATGCATGTTCATGAAACCCGTGATGAAATCGAGCAGGGGCTCGCTAAAACCGGGGTTCGACCGCTTCAACGATTAAAGCAATTGGATCTGCTCGGGCCCTCGTTCATCGCGGTCCACATGACCCAGTTAATCGACGAAGAGATCGATTGGATCGCCGAAACCGGTTGCCATGTGGTACATTGCCCCGAATCGAACCTCAAACTCGCGAGCGGTTTCTGCCCGGTCAGCCGCTTGTTGAATAATGGCATCAATGTGGCCCTGGGAACCGACAGCGCGGCCAGCAACAACAATCTCGACGTGCTCGGTGAAATGCGTACTGCCGCGCTGCTGGCCAAAGGGGTTGCCGGAGACGCGAGCGCGGTGCCTGCCTCGACCGCCTTGCGCATGGCCACGCTGGACGGAGCGAGGGCGCTCGGCATCGATTCCCGGTGCGGATCGCTCGAGGTCGGAAAATCGGCCGATATCACCGCGATTACCCTCGATACCTTGGAAACCTTGCCAGTCTACGACCCGGTTTCGCAGATCGTGTATTCGGCGAATCGGGATCAGGTGACCGATGTCTGGGTGGCCGGCCGGCAATTGCTCAGGTCCCGAACCCTGACGACTCTGGACCCGGACAAGATCCGAGAATCGATCGCTCACTGGTCGGTCAAACTTCATCATTCCTGACAGGAGAATTCACGCGATGGCGCCATCAGAAAATGTCCATCCCCATGAAATCCATAAATTCGGATCGCTCGCCGAACGCTGGTGGGATCTTGACGGAGAATTCAAAACTCTGCACGCGGTCAATCCGCTTCGCATCCGCTTCATTTTGGAACATTGCGCAATCGAGGATCGGAAAATTCTGGATGTCGGTTGTGGCGGCGGAATTCTGAGCGAGGCTTTGGCGAAACTCGGAGCCGAGGTGACCGGAATCGATCTCAGCGACGATCTGATCGAAATCGCCGAGCTGCATGCACTGGAATCCGGACTCACGGTCGAATACAAAAAAATCAGCGCCGAGGCGCTGGCGGCCGGGCAACCCGAATCCTTCGACTGCATCACCTGCCTGGAGATGCTGGAACATGTTCCCGAACCGGAATCGATTGTCCAGGCCTGCTCGGTCCTCCTCAAACCGGGTGGCAAGCTATTTTTTTCCACGCTGAACCGCAAGCTCAAATCCTATTTGTTGGCGGTGGTCGGCGCGGAAACTATTCTCAGGATGATTCCCAAGGGCACCCACGACTACGAAACCTTCATCAAACCTTCCGAACTTTCCGCGTGGTGCCGCCGGTTCGGACTGGAAATCGAGGCAATCACGGGAATCGAATACAAGCCTCTGAGCCAAAGCTTCTCGCTGGGCCGGGATATCGATGTCAATTACCTCGCGGTATTCGAAAAAGCCTGAAGCGTCAGCGGAATGACGCGCCGATTCTACCCTCGTTGTATTCTACTCGATCTCGACGGGACTCTGCTCGATACGGCTCCGGATCTGCACGCGGCGCTGAACCGCGCGCTCACGGAGCAAGGATTGGAACAGGTTTCACTGATTGCAGCCAAACCCTGGGTCTCGCACGGCGCTCCCGGAATGGTGCGCTTCGCACTCGGTGGCTCGGATCGGCATCCCGGATACGATTGCGTTCTGGATCGGATGATCCAACACTATGGCCGGGATCTGGCCGTCCATACCTCATTGTTCGAGGGCATGGACAACGTTCTCAATGAAATCGAGGCGCACGGTCTGGCATGGGGTGTCGTAACCAACAAGCGCAGCCGCTTCAGCGAAGCACTGTTGAAATCGTTTCGGTTGTATGATCGCGCGGCGTGCATCATCAGCGGCGACAGTACGGCAAACAAAAAGCCGCATCCCGAACCCTTGTTGGAAGCCTGCCGCCGGATCAACCTAAAACCCGCCGAGTGCATTTATGTCGGCGATGCCGCTAAAGATATTCAGGCCGGTAATGCGGCCGGCATGACGACTCTCGCGGCAACCTACGGGTATATCGGCGAAGCGGACGATGTAGCGACCTGGGACGCCGCGGGTCTGCTCCATCATCCCATGGATTTACTTCGATGGTTGAGTCTGAATTGACCCCCACCCGGATACCGTCATCTGAAATCCCAAGACCCTCGCGCAATGATCTGGAAGGCAGAGTCGTTTTCGTGACCGGAGCCGGCGGGAGACTCGGGCGCGTCGCGTCAATCGCCTGTGCGCGTCACGGAGCAACCGTAATACTGTCCAACAAAAAACTTGCGGCACTCGAAAGGGTATATGACGAAATATTAACACATGGTTACCTCGAGCCCGCGATTTTTGCGATCGACTTTGCCGGGGCCACCGAACGGGATTATCAAGAACTCGCCCGAACGATTGAGCGTGAATTCGGCGTGCTTCACGGCCTTTTGCACAGTGCCGCCGCATTCGCGCCGCTCGGGCCGGTTTCGGATATCGACGCGCGAGACTGGTACTCGGTTTTGAAAGTCAACTTGAGCGCGCCTTTCATTTTGACCCGGGTGTTGTTGGACTTGCTGCGAAAGTCCGCAGATGGGTCCATCGTATTCACCTCGGATTCATCGGCGCGCAAGGGGGCCGCCTACTGGGGAGTTTACGGGCTTGCGAAAATAGCCGTGGAAGGATTTGCCGGAATTTTGGCGGATGAACTCGAATCCTCCGCGAAGGTCAGAGTCAATACCTTGATACCCAGTCCGGTTGACTCGCCTCTCCGAAAAATGGCATTCCCGGCGGAAAGTCCAGAGCGGCGGATTAATGCGGAATCCCTGGAAAAGTTGTATATTTATCTTTTAGGCTCGGGAAGCCGCGGGCAGAACGGGCAGGTTTTCGAGGCCACCAATACGATCGAATGAATAACCGGCACACAGAAGAAAGCGTCGTACTGAAACGTGACGTGAATGGCGTGACCATTCCGGACGGAACCCATATCACTCTGAACAAGGATCAGATCGTCACTATTTATCAATCACTTGGAGACAATTATACGGTTTTTTCCGATACCGGACGGATGGTCCGGATCGCAGGAGCCGACGCGGATGCGCTGGGCAAGGAAGCCGGTCGGAATACCCGGATTTCGTGCGACACCGACCCCGAGTCCGTGGAAAATAACGCCTGGGAAGTCATGCGAACTGTATTCGATCCGGAAATCCCGGTGAATATTGTCGAACTCGGTCTCGTTTATTATTGCCGCGTGACCCCGAGCGATGCCGGCAGAAACCGGGTCGATGTCGCGATGACCCTGACCGCGCCCGGCTGCGGCATGGGACCTGTCATCCAGCACGATGTGGAACGTTTGATCGCCGAATTGCCCGGGGTGGAAACAGTCCATGTCGAAGTCGTCTTCGATCCTCCGTGGTCCCAGGATATGATGTCCGAGGTCGCCAAGCTGGAACTCGGGATGCTGTAACCACTAATCGACTCTTTTAGGAAAATCCGCCATCCGATCAATCCCGGGCGGGTTCTCCTGAATTTGCCGGCTCATCTCATCGTCCGGATTTTTCCCGGAAACTTCAATTCACTCGGCGGATCATTGTTCTCCCCGAGCGATCGTCTCGGGGCTGGCTGTCGTCCCCGTAATATCGTAAGCACTCGAACGGTCTCTGCGTCGCTCGGCTTTTTGATTACCGGAAAACGCCAATAAATCGTCACTTGTCGGATTGTACCGATTAGTGATTCGTAACAATTTGTTTATTCGTATATAAATAAAAGTGGCATATTATTCGCCTCTGAAATTTAAAAATAACAATCTAAAGAATCCACATGATCCAGAAAGCAGCCCATGCCACAAACATAGCATCCCACCCGGCATTTCGAGGGAAGGATGTCGTGCGTGAGCAGCAGTGGCAGTTATCCAATAGCCTTCAGACTACATTGGACATGGATCGACTGATTGAATTATTCAGCCAGGCTGTTCAGCAAACAGTCGGCCATAATGGCTATTGCTCTAGCCATGATCCTGAAGAAATCCGCGTAACGGCCGGTCTCGGTGTGACGGCTCTGAATCGGGGAACCTCGGCCCGTGACCTGCTTGTCAACGCGGACCGGGCGATGTATCAGATCGAACAAAACGGCCGCAATCGGGTGATCAAGGCCCTCTGAATTCAATGATTTTTTCGACGAGATGAAGTGCGGTAACTTGCGTTGTGCTGGCGTGGCTGCCTGCTGGAATGGTCGTCTTTCATTTCGACCGATTCCATCAGTGCAGCCCTTTCTTTGTCGTTCAGTTCATAAACAGTCCGGGGTTTCAGTTTGAGCGGCAGCGTCACCAGCCCGTAACGGACCCGGATCAGACGGCTGACCTTGACCCCCTGAGATTCCCACAACCTCCGGACAATTCGGTTGCGCCCTTCGGTCACAACCACTTTGTACCAGTGATTCGCACCGTCACCGCCGGCTGACTGAATGTCGTCGAATCGGGCCTTCCCGTCATCCAGCAGTACGCCTTTGCGCAGACGCTCGAGTACCTGGCCGGAAACCAGTCCCAAGACCCGAACCGCATATTCCCGATCGATTCGGCGGGATGGATGCATCAATCGATTGGCCAGTTCACCGTTATTGGTCATGAGCAACAAGCCCTGGGTATTGATATCCAGGCGTCCCACCGCGATCCACCGGCTCGTCTTCAGTTTCGGCAGCTGGGTAAAAACAACCGGTCTGGCTTCCGGATCCCGCCGGGTGACTACTTCACCGGCCGGTTTGTAATAAATCAGAACCCGGGTTGGCTGGGCGGCGCGCTTCAGAAGATCGATCGGACGCCCATTGAATACCAGTTCGTCGGTTTCGGTCAGCCGCTCGCCCAGCTTGGCTACCCTGCCATTCACCTTGATCCGGTCTTCGGCAATCCATTTTTCGATCTGACGGCGGGAACCCAATCCGAGTTGGGCAAGAATTTTCTGGATTCTTTCGCCGGGGTCCTCCAAATCCTGTTCGGACAAGCCGCCGGAACGTTTTTTCATTAGTTTGTCAGTTGATTTCATCGGTTTCTTCAATGTCCCGGGTTGGCGGGCCGCTTTCCCGCATGCTTTCCTCGGTTTCCGCGTTCTCCTGGCCGGAATCCAAAGTCTGAATGACATTGAGTGGTGGAAGATCGCCCAAACTTTTCAGATTGAAATAGTCGAGAAACTCGCGGGTGGTTACATAAAGAGCGGGTCTGCCGGGGATTTCCTTGTAACCGACGATCCGGATCCAACCGCGGTCCAGCAGTGTGCGAATAATCGTGGTGCTGACACTGACACCGCGAATTTCCTCGATTTTCCCGCGTGTCGCGGGCTGCCGGTAGGCAATAATCGCGAGCGTCTCGAGGACTGCACGCGAATAACGCGGGGGCTTTTCTTCCAACAACCGGGCGATCCATGTCGAATATTCGCAGCGAACCTGAAATCGGAAACCACTCGAAACTTCGGTCAATTCGATCGCACGGTATCGGTAGTCGTCGCGAATTTCGGCCAGCACCGCGCGGATCTGCGACTTGTCCGGGCAGGTTGTATTCGGAAAACAATTCTGCAATTCGACCAGGTTCAACGGGCGATCCGCGGAAAACAGGACGGCTTCGATGATTCCTTTGAGTTCCAATCCCATCTCTTCCCGAAACCTGACTATAAGGTTTTAACCTGCAATTCGGTCAGAGCTTCGGGTTGAATGATCTCGATGAGTCCTTCCTTGCATAATTCCAGAATGGCCAGGAAGGAAACCACGGCTCCCTGCCGCCCTTCGCGGCCTGAGAACAAATCACTGAATCGCAGCAGGCGGCCATGACTCAGGCGATCCAGAATCATCGACATTCTTTCCCGCACCGACAGAGGCTCCCGGCTGATATGATGGTGGGCGACTTGTTGCGCGCGCTTCAAGACCTCCTGGAACGCGAGCAGCAGTTCCTTCAATTCGACCGTTGGTTTCGGCGTTTCGAGTGCTATGCCATCCAATCCCGCCTGGATTGGAAAAATATCCCGGCCCTCCCTGGGCAAGGTGTCCAGATCATTCGCCGCGATCCGGAAGTGCTCGTATTCCTGCAGGCGGCGGATCAGTTCCGCGCGCGGGTCTTGGTCTTCGGCGCCGGGTTCGATGGGCTTGGGGAGCAGCATCCGGGATTTGATTTCGGCCAGCATGGCCGCCATCACCAGATAATCGGCCGCCAATTCGATCCGCATTTCGGTCATCATTTCGATATAACTCACGTATTGGTGCGTGATCGAGGCGACCGGGATATCGAGAATGTCAAGATTCTGACGTTTAATCAGATAAAGCAGTAAATCCAGCGGTCCCTCGTAGGTTTCCAGGAAGACTTCCAGGGCATCGGGTGGAATGTAAAGATCCGAGGGCAGTTCGGTAAAAGGGCTACCCCGAACGATCGCGACAAAGTCAACTTCCGGGTCGGATTCGAGAATACCGTGATCCGCGACTTCGTCCAAGGGATTACAACCCGGCAATCCCTGCGACCAACTGTTGCAAAGCGGGCAGCGGATAACGCAAAATCGGGCCGAGCAAGCCGGTGGCGATCAATGCGATCAGAATAACGATCCCGTAAGGCTCGAGTTTACTGAACCGCCAGGCCAGTGGTCCCGGTAAGAAACTCGTTACAATTCTGCCGCCGTCCAATGGCAGTACCGGGAGCAGATTCAGAATCACCAAGACCAGATTGAAGCTGATTCCGATTCCGCCCATCAACAACAGTGGTTCGCTCGCAAAGGGGGATTGCAACAGGATACCCATTTTCGCGACCATCGCCCACAAAATCGCCATCAACAGATTGGCCATCGGCCCCGCGACCGCAACCAGAGCCATGTTTCGCTTAGGATTTCCGAGCTTGGTCCAGTCCACTGGAACCGGCTTGGCCCAGCCGAATATGAACGTCGGTCCGCCGCTCAGATAGCCCGAGACCAACAGCAAAGCCGGTACCAGCAAGGTTCCGACCGGATCGATATGTCGCAAGGGATTCAAGGAGAGCCGGCCCAGCAGTTGGGCGGTATGATCTCCCAGTTGTTTTGCGACCCAGCCATGAGCGACTTCGTGAAGCGTAATTGCGAATAGCAGCGGCAGCAGGGCTAACGAACTCTGTTGTACCAGACTGAGTTTGTCCATCGGCCGATTATATCCAAATTCGATGTCCTGCGTTGCGCTAAATTAGAATTGGAGGATCGTTGATAGATCACCCTTTCCTTCACGAATCACCTCAGGGTTCTTCCCGGTCAGATCCACCATGGTGGTCGGTGTGAAGGCTACGATTCCGGAATCGATGATCAATTCCACCTCGTGTTCCATGCGTTCGCGGATATCGACAGGATCGGAGAATGCTTCCTGATCTCCGGGCAAAATCAGTGTGGAACTGAACATCGGCTCACCCAATTCATCGAGCAGACATTGCGCGACCGGATGATTCGGAATCCTGACCCCCACCGATTTGCGTTTCGGGTGCTGCAAACGTCTGGGTACTTCCCGCGTCGCTTTGAAGATAAAGGTAAAGGCGCCCGGTGTGACACTTTTCACGAGTCGAAAAGCATCGTTGCTGATATTTGCAAAAGTCGAAATCTGGGCAACATCTTTGCTAACCAAAGTGAAATTGTGCCGGTCATCCAGTCGCCGGATACACCGGATGCGATCCAGCCCCTGCTTGTTCGCCAACTGGCAGCCGAAGGCATACGAAGAATCGGTCGGATAAATGATCACACCGCCATTCCGGATGATATCCACGGCGCGACGGATCAACCGAGGCTGAGGATTTTCCGGGTGAATCTGAAAGTATTGCGCCATTGGTCTTCTTGTAAATGAGCTTCCCGCGCGGTTCACACACCGGATCACCCGGTCGAAAACACGAAGATCGCCTGCCGGAGGTGTTTAACTCAGGGGCTGCTCGATCGGGCCGAAAAGAGAATACATCATGGCATCCCTGGCCGGATATTGTGTCACGAACTGGCAGTGTTGGGACAGGGGCTTTCCTCTTGTAAGAGATCAGAAATATATATTTCAAGCCAAAGCCGAAATGGCCCGTTACGCGATGGAATTTTGTGTCGAGGAATCCTGCGGTAAGTGCACGCCGTGCCGGATCGGCTCGGAAATATACCGCTGTTAAACACGTTCCGATAGTCATTGAATGGGTTTCCAGCGACGACGGGACGACGTCGGGCCGTGTCCAAGGCTTCTATCTGATTTCTTCCATTCCCTCGTGAATTGTCTGATAATGGGCCGGTTAAATTCACCGAAGGGGAAGACTCTTGCAGGATTTAATGACGGTACAGGAAGTTGCCGAATACTTGCGGATCAGGGAACGAAAAGTCTATGATCTGCTTGCGCAAAAGCGAATTCCCTGCAGACGAGAAAATCGAAGTGGGGGTCAGGTTAATGCGAATTTGTAATCTTGAACTAAAGTGCCGGCACTGCCGGCTTGGCGAATTGTTCGGCGCTTGGCGGGCCCGTTGATTCCTGTTCAATGACACGCAACGAACCATCGCCGCTGCAGGTACTGATCGTCGAGGACGATGCAGACGATACCCGATTGCTGGTCGATTATTTATGCTCCGAAGGCTATGCCTTGGATTGGCAACAGGTCGACACGGAAGGGGACCTGATCGCGGCACTTAAGCATCCCCGCGACATTATTTTCGCGGATTATTGGATACCGAGCTTCCGAGGTACTCGTGTATTGGAAATTGTGCGGCGCTGCGATCCCGACGTTCCGTTCATCTTCGTATCCGGTACAATCGGCGACGATCTCGCGGTGCAAGCCATGAGATCCGGCGCCCGGGACTATATCCCGAAAGGGCAGTTGAGTCGCCTCGCACCGATCCTGAATCGCGAGTTGCGGGAGGTGCGCCTGCGCCGCGAACGCCGTCAGGCCGATCAGATGTTGCGTAAGTTGTCGCTGGTTGTGAAACAAGCGGCCGACAGTGTCTTCATCACAGATCCTGCGGGTCGCATCGAATATGTCAATCCCGCCTTTGAAAGGCTTACCGGTTATTCTGCTGAGGAGGTGAAAGGGGCGACCCCCGCCATGCTTCGTTCCGGTCTTTACGACAACGAATACTATGACCGCTTATGGAAAACCATCACTCGTGGTGATGTCTTCCGGGGAACCCTGATCAACCGGCGCAAGAACGGAGAGTTGTTTTATGAGGAGAAGTTGATCACTCCGTTGAAGGATGAACAGGGCCGGATTACTCATTACGTCTCGACCGGCCGGGATATCACCGCCCGCGTGCGGGCCGAAGAGGCGCGTAACCGATTGGCTGCGGTGCTCGAAGCGACTCCGGATATGGTTGCGATTGTCGAACCGGGTGGCTGTTTGCGCTACCTGAATCGAGCGGGACGCCGCATGCTGGGTCTGAAACCGGAAGAAAACATCGAGCGGCGCTGCTTGACGGATCTCTTTCCGGAACCCGTGGTCCGACATTTGGTTGCCGATATCCTTGCCGCGGAACAGCCGGATGAGGTGTGGACCGGTGAAACCGTCCTGCTGACCACCGATGCCAGCGATGTGCCCGTATCTCTCGTGTTGTTGGCGCACTCCGGCGCAAATGGTGAAATCGAATATCTGTCGACCATTGCGCGGGACATCTCGGAACGAAAGCTTTTCGAAGCCAGCATCCAATACAAAGCGACTCACGATGCCTTGACCGAATTGCCGAACCGGTACTTGTTGATCGACCGCTTCCAGTCGGCTCTGGAGCGCGCGCGGCGGCGCGCCAGTTGCGTGGCCGTGCTGTTCCTGGATCTGAATAACTTCAAACGGGTCAACGATACCCTGGGACATGCAGCCGGAGATAACTTGTTGCAACAAGTTGCGCGGCGCCTCAGGAGCTGCCTGCGGCCGAATGATACGGTCGCCCGTCATGGTGGCGACGAGTTCACCATTCTGGTGGAAGACCTGGCCAGCGCCGAAAACGTGACTTCCGTGTTACGCAATCTCGGCGCGGCCTTCGAGCGACCGGTCATTGTCGGAGCACAGGAAGTCTATGTAACGTTTAGCACCGGGATTGCCCTGTTTCCGCATGATGGCGACCGAGTGGACGATTTGTTACGCCATGCCGATACCGCGATGTACCAGGCGAAATCGTCGGGATCCAGCCAGTACCGTTTTTATGCGCCGGACATGAATGCGCGTGGCCACGAATTCCTGGCCTTGGAGGCCGACCTGCGGCGCGCCCTGGAGCGAAACGAATTAATTCTGCATTATCAGCCTCAGCTGGATATGCGCAGCGGTCACCTCGCCGGTGTCGAGGGATTGATCCGTTGGCGGCATCCGACCCGCGGCCTGGTGTGCCCGGCCGACTTCGTTTCCTTGCTGGAAAATTCCGGTTTAATCACTTCGGTTGGCGAATGGGTGCTGCGACAGGCTTGCGCACAACACCGCGATTTGCGTGAATCCGGATTCCACGAGCACCGGATTTCCGTCAACGTCTCCGCGGCCCAGTTCAACGATGAGGATTTGCTCGACAAAGTCCGAAGAGCCCTAAAAGATGAACAGATGCCTCCGCAAAGCCTGGAACTCGAAATCACGGAAAATGTCGTCATGCAGGATCCGGTTAATGCCGCCGAGGTCCTCCAGGCACTTCGTGTGCTGGGAGTGCGTACCGCGGTCGACGATTTTGGCACCGGCTATTCCTCGCTGGCTTATCTCAAACGCTTTCCGTTGAATATATTGAAAATAGACAAGACCTTTGTAGCAGATATCGGCAGGGATCACGGCGACGCGGCAATCGTGGAAGCCAGCATTTCTTTGGCACATAAGCTGGGTCTGGAAATTGTGGCGGAGGGAGTGGAGACCCGGGAGCAACTGGAATTTCTGCAAAACCGCGATTGTGATTTGGCGCAAGGCTACTACCTGAGCCGGCCCCTGGCCGCATCCGAACTATTGGAATCGCTGCGCAAGATCAGCGCCTGGGGAGGGAGTTATTTATCACGATTCGCCGGACAATAGACCGATTCAGAGAAGGCGCTCTTTGATTCACCGGCCGCGTAAGAGATTCGGCCAGAATTTCCTTCACGACCCTTCGGTCGTCGCTGAAATTCTGGCGGTGATCCATCCACAACGACACGAGCATCTGGTCGAAATCGGTCCGGGTACCGGCGCGCTGACCGACCCCTTGCTGTCTCGATGCGACTTTCTGGATGCCATTGAGATTGACAGAGACCTCGCGGCACGGCTGAAAATCCAGTATTCCGGCTCGGCCAAGCTGAAAGTGTTGTGCGCGGATGCCCTGGATGTGAATTTCACGGATTTACGAAAATCCACAGAACAACTCCGAATCATCGGTAACCTGCCCTACAACATTTCCACTCCTCTGCTTTTCCATCTGCTCGAACAACAATCCTGTATTCGGGACATGCATTTCATGCTGCAGAAAGAAGTCGTTGACCGGATTTGCGCGGAACCCGGCAGCAAGGTTTTCGGCAGATTGAGTGTCATGCTGCAATTTCATTGCGATGCCGAAAAGCTGTTCGAGGTATCCTCCTGCAGTTTCAGGCCGGCGCCGAAAGTAAATTCGGCGGTAGTCCGCCTGATGCCGAGGCCATCCCCAAAATATTCGGTAACCGATATCGCTGCATTGAAGACGCTGGTTGGCCAGGCATTCTCCCGGCGGCGAAAAACACTGAGAAACGCATTGAACGGTTATTTATCAGCCGATGAAATCGCCTCGACCGGGGTGAGTCCGAGCGTGCGCGCCGAAACGGTCGGCGTCGCCGACTTTACGCGCCTCAGCGATCTTTATTCCGAAAAAAATTCCGCGCGCGCTGGCTGAAAACCAACCCGATCGATGCGATGACCTCAGCGGCAACAGAACGATGCCTATGCCAATGCCCGACAAGGTTCCCCACTCATTGTATAATAAGGGCCGCCGGAAAATCGGGGTATTCAAACACAAGGTCATTCCATCAACAGTAGACGGAAGCTATCGAACGGTGACTAAATTGCTTCTGAATCAAGGTAAACAATGAAAAAAATTATTACAGCGCTTGCCGTGGCGGCTTTGCTTTCCGGATGCGAGGGAAAAGAAAAAGACGAATTGGTCGAACAATTGCGGTTGAAATTCAAACAGGACAACGATCTCGCGGATTACAAAATAACCCCCGACGAAATGGCGGAGTGTGTAGCCGACAAAATTCTTAAGGAAATACCAGGCTTCCCGGGCTCGCCGAATCGTAAAAGTATTATCCAGGCGTACACCAAACTGGTTCGCGTAAATCCGACGGAAGATTTCCGTCCGGCGCTCGAGGAGACGAAAGAAGTTTTCGGCTCGGAAGCCGAAGCTCACGAAGCCGCCGCCTCCATCACCATGTCCAATTTTGCGTGCATCGGCGATATGATCAATGATCAACCGCTTTCCGAAGGTCAGGACTAACTTGAGTGATTCAGATCGCGGCGATGCTCCGTCGTGTGTCGATCATCGGCCGTTTCGCTACCGCTTGGAACTCTGTACCGAATATTGGCGGATCGTTCGGCAGTGCGCGATCGATCGGGGGTACCAGTCAAGGGTAGAGAGATTTCCGGAATACCAATTCTCAATCCATCATTTGCGGGGCGAATCCTATGGATGCCGGGCAGGATATCAAAACTGAAGGAGCCAATTGGAGTTTCGGCGCCAGGGTAGCGGATAGTTTTGCCGAGCACGTACGGCGCTCTGTGCCTTGGTATGTAGAGGGTCACGATCTGATTTGCCAGCTTAGTGATTTCTTTTGCCTGCACGACAGCATTTGTTACGAAATCGGGGTTTCGACCGGTGAACTCATCAAAAAATTAGCGCTGCATAACCGGTATAAGCCGGATATACGGTGGATCGGAGTCGATATCGAGCCTGCAATGATCAAAAGGGCGGAGTACCACTGCCAGGAGGTGGAGAACATTGAACTGCTCTGTGAGGACATCCGGCTGTTCGATCTCGAAAAATCGGATCTAATCGTATCGTATTATTGTATCCAGTTTATCCCCGCACGCTACCGGCAGGAACTATTCAATAAAATTTATGCAGCGCTTAACTGGAGCGCGGCATTTGTGTTATTCGAGAAAGTCCGCGCACCGGATGCGCGGTTTCAGGATATCCAGGTAGCCCTGTACAACGAGTTTAAATTGCGAAATGGCTTCAGCGCCGAGGAAGTCCTGATCAAATCCTTGAGCTTGAAGGGCGTACTGGATCCGTTTTCGACAGAAGGCAATTTGGGATTACTGCGTCGCGCGGGATTTGCCGATATCATGACCGTCATGAAAAACATCTGTTTCGAGGGTTTTCTGGCCATTAAATGAAACCCGGCACATAGACCTAAATATTAACGCAATAACCGGCCCTGCCGGCAGGCGTTGGGAAGAATCATAATGAAAAGGACCATGAAAAATCAATTAGTTGAAATGTGTTACTTGAGAACCCAGTATTGGGGTGAACCCCAAAAACAACCCTGAGAAACTCTGTGGTACCCTATAGCGAACCCGCTAAGACCGATTAGCCGATGGGGTGCGACCGCACCCGGTTTGAGCCGCAGCGGGGCTCGCGCGTCACGTAGCAATTGCGTGCTTTTCTCGTCCAGGCAGACGACCGGCTCCAAAACGCAGAATGGACGTAACTATTCAGAACCCCCTATGTTTTTCTGGGAAAACACCATCATGCTACCTGTAAGCGATTGTTTCCCCGTTGAGCGGTCTTCAGATCATTCAAGAATGAGGAGGGGGTCTGATCGGTTACCGATCGATTGCTTTGTTTCGCAGGAATCCCACTACCAACGGGCCGAGTCAGGCCACTAAAACCTGTATTCCAGAAGAATCTTGTCGTAAATCCCGTCAGCCTTCATGACTTGGATCGCTTTGTTGAAAGCATCGATGATTTTTTCGTGCTCGGGATGGGAGCGGCTGACCGCGATATGGGTTCCGCGGCGGATTAAAGGTTTGGGCAGGATTTCGAGATCCTCGATACTGCCCTTCATAAACTCGTTCAGCTGGTAGCGGATCTTGCGCTCTTCATCCAGCGTCAGATCGATTTCCCCGAGCGAGAGTTTAAGAAGGTTCTGCAGCAGATAATTCTGCGGCACTCTTATAAATTTCCGGGACTTCAGAAATTCATCGTCGTAGGCATAGCCTTCGAGCGTTCCGATCACCAATCCGTCGAGGTCGGCCAGCGAATCGAATTGGATGTCCGGGTCAGCCTTGCGCTTAATAAACTTGACTTCGTGTTCCAGGTACGGAACGCTGAAATTGAAATCCCGCGCCCGTTCATCCGTATACCAGATTGAACCGACGACGTCGTAAACTCCGATTTCAGCCCCTTCGTAGGCTCGCGGCCAGGTTTCGAATGCGAAGGAAACCGAATAACCTGCCCGCTCCAGGGCGGTTTTAACAATGGTTGCCGAAAGCCCCTGACCCGGTAACTTGCGGCTGATAAAGGGCGCTTCTTCCTTGGCGACCACGGTCAGCGCCGAAACCTCGCTCACCGACCACAACAATCCCCATAAAAGCAAGATTACGAAAGGCTGTTTCATCGTCCCGCCGGTTATAAAATTTGCGTTTACGCCTCAGTTCATCCCGCACATTCCGCCGCCACAAGCACCGGCTCGGCAGGGGTTTTCGCGCTCTCCGAGACTGGAACTTTTAACCACTTGACCGCCCGTGGCGAGCCGGGTCACCGGCGAATCCGGCGCGAGTTCACCCGGATCGATTCCGGCGTGCTCGCACGACTCTCCCCAGGTGCTTAATACCTCGCTCATGCGGTGTTTAACCTCGAATACTTCACCGGTTGTGTTGCAGCGATAATCATAGGTAGGCATTGGTCTATCTCCGTTTCTGCAATTAAAACTGTAGTATAAGTGATTTTCGGACGATCGAATCGGTTCCGCTGCAGTTCCGGTCGGGTACGATTCGTGTTGACCTCTTGGATCCAGCCAGTTCATTCAGGGTTACCTCATCCCGGTACTGATCATCAGGGCGAACACGCTGCCGATCAGGCTTCCAGCCACAACCGGTGTACAACATCTGTACTTGTTATGGCGGTGGTCGGAACAGATTCTGCCGTACACAGATGCCCAGAGCATAGGTCGCCAGCAAGGGGTCGAGCAGATAATCCCACAGATTATTCGATTCATACCATCCGAGCGCATAACACATCACGGACAGAGACAGGCTGAGAGCGATAAACCACTGATCGGTAGCCGAGGCCAGCAGAGTCACCAGAAACACAAAGCCCAATAAGGACAGCGAACCATAACCGAGGGAATAGGGGTCGTACTTACCCAGCCCCATCGCGAGCGGATAAAAAACCAAGGCGAGCGGCAAGAACGGCACGCAAAACAACTCGATTTTTTTTGGGTTCACCGGAATCAATGCAAAGGCGCGGCCGATCAAAGTCAGAAACAGAATGACAAGACTGGTAATACTCAAATCGCCGATATAGCTTCGCACATAGCCCGCCGCCGACATCCCCGCGAAAGGGACCAGAATCAAACAAGTCAGTGCAACCAGAATCAGACACCGGGCGGGGCCTGAAAACCGCTTCCAGGGAAAAATCGTTGAGCCAAAAGTCGTCAAGAAAAGTGTTGTCGAAAATAGCCCGGTTAGATCGGTGAGTTCAATCATGCCTCGGAATCCTTGATTCGTGCCTCGAGCCATGCCTGGTTGAATTCAATATGTTTGATATAGGTCCGGTTCCAGGTGTACAAAAGATGAAAATGCCCATCGCTGGAGCGGATCAGGTAGGGGTAGTCGAATCGATACCGGCAGGTTTGCGGTCTGCAAATCATCGCTCCTACGGCCTCGACACGCGGACCGCTGATCTCGAAATCAGGATCGGTTGCTACGAACTGACGCCGAATACCGCCGGCAAATTCCGCGAATCGCAATTTGTAATCCCGTAAAGAACGCTGATCTTCAAATCGGAACACTTCTTTCCAGAATTGTCCGGAGTCCTCCGAAATCAGGAGCGTCAGGTCATCCCTTTGGTTCGGATTGTTATTGACAACTACGATCATCCGGCCTTTCCCCAATGCGGTGCCGGCCATCGCCGAGTCGGGATTCGGTAACATCGAACGAAACGACTCACTCCAGTGCCGCCCGGAATCCCGGGTCACAACCTGGATGGCCGTGCGTGGCCATTGCCGGTCGCTGTAGCGCATCAGCACAACCGCATGATCGGATCCTCCGAAAAGGACCAGCGGCTGCAACGTCCGCCAATTGTCGTTCAACCGCTGCTTTCCGATCACATTGCCGCTGGCATCCAAGCGCAGGATCTCACCGTACTTGTCGAACAATTCATGATAAATCGGCAAGCCCAATGTTCCGTCCCGGTAATAAAACGGCACGGTTTTCACCAGAGTACTTAGATTGAAAAAGGGGGAAGTGATCAATCTCCGAACCGGCCTCCAGGATTCTCCGCCATTCACGGAGGTCGTCACATTCACGGAACTGGTTGACCAACCGCCGATCGAGGTACTCACGATGAATAACCAGAGTTTCCCGGCGGGGTCACGCACGACCACCGGATTGCCCAATTTCCGGATATAACGGTTCAGGTCCGACTGCACGGACAGGCGGGTTTGCACAGTATTTTCGGCCGACCAGCTGTGCAGTTCCGGGCTGAATACCGCGCTGTGAATCGCGACATCGCTACCGCCTTCCCGGCTTCCGGCAAACCAGAACGCGCGCAATTTTCCTTTATCCAACTCCACGACACTGGCTGCATGCACCATTGTCGTGATTCCAGTCGAAACAAAAGAGCTGCTAAACCACGGCTCGCTGGCACCGGGCTGAACGGGTTGGACGGGCGGAAAAACGGAGAGAGGCGCATAAGTCCGGGACTTGTTCAATCCCAGGCCGAAGCTCAACAGCATCAGGATCAATATCGCGACCCGACACAGTACCTTATTTTTCTGGATCCCGTTGCTGACCATTGGTATTTTCGATTCCATATGCCCTGATCGGCGTCGCCTTCGACCGGAGTGGAAAAAACGCTTGAATTCGGTTGATCAAATCCACAAAATGATGTGCGGTAATTTCCGGATTTCAAGTCTGCCAGACAAAATTATCCGCTTCAAGAGCCTATTCGTATACGATGAACGATTCGACTTTCCCGCTCGTCGCGGTCGAGTGGCTTGTACCGAGGCTGAATACGCCGGGTATTCGAATACTGGATGCAACATTTTTTCTCCCGCACCAGGGTCGAAACAGCGAGCAGGAGTTTCGGTGGCAACATATCCCGGGCTCCCGGTTTTTCGATATCGATGAGATCGCCGACCGGCACAGCACGCTGCCGCACATGCTGCCGTCCGCCGAGCAATTCGCCGATTCGGTTGCCAAACTGGGCATCGATAACGATAGCCATGTGATTATATACGATAACAATTCTTTCATGGCTTCGGCACGGGTCTGGTGGACATTCCGCGTCTTCGGCCACGAACGGGTTTCGGTTCTCGACGGCGGATTCAAGCTCTGGAAATCCATGAACCTGCCCGTGGAACAACAACCGATCCTGGTTAGGCCCGGTTTGTTCAAACCGGATTACCGGCAAAGCCTGGTCCGTGACATCGACGAGATGCTTGAACACCTGAAAGCCTCGGACGCGCAAATCGTCGACGCGCGCTCCTCGGGCCGTTTTGCGGGCACCGAAAAGGAGCCCCGACCGGGTTTGCGGTCCGGACACATCCCGGGCAGTCTTAATCTGCCCTTTACCGAAGTGATCGACCCTGAAAACGGCCGCCTGAAACCCGCCAATGAAATCACCGGCCTGCTCAAGAATCTTGGAATATCCCTCGAAAAACAGCTGATCGCAAGTTGCGGATCCGGTGTCACCGCGTCAGTCCTGGTTTTGGCATTGTACTGCATCGGCAAGAAAGACGCAGCCGTGTACGACGGGTCCTGGAGCGAATGGGGCGCCCGAAGCGACACGCCGGTGGAAAGCTCCGTCGGATCTGGTTGATCCGCTGTTTCAACCGAACCGAATTCCACCGGAAATATTCGGATTTAACCGAAACAAGGAAACACCGGCCAGATCTTCTCAGACCACTCGGAAATAACCCGTCGATAAAATGGTAAATTACGGGGCATTTGCCCCAAACTACTGCGTGATATCACCAAACTAATTCCCATCGGGATCGCCGCAAAAAAATACAACACACGGATATTCATTGAATATCTAATATTAGCATATAACATGCTTTAGTTTTGCTACAACCTCTTCGACTTGTTCACTGACGCCCGGATTCAAGTGAAGACCAACTCGGAATAACGTGCAATCCTGCCCGGTTTTGTCTAAAACTACGTTGCGCCCGTTTACGAGAATCTTCACCAGGGAGCGATCCTTCGCCGGGCGTCAGTTCTTTTTCCGAAACAACTATCCCGATTAACCAGAACGAATTCCCTGTCCGATTGTTTCAGGGGAGCCGACCGACAATCGAGATCTCCCGTACCCTCGCGGGTCTCCTCCGCGCCTTATCCAGGTTCCGGGTCAAAACGGAATATCGTCATCAAAATCATCATCCAAACCACCCGCACCCGAGGATGATCCACCCGACGCCGATTGGGACGGGTCCACTGCTGAAGGTTGTCGGGAAAACTCGCCAACACCCTCTCTTGCGGTTCCTCCCATGCTGGCCGTTCCCCCGCTTTTACTGTCCAGCATCTGCATTTCGTTTGCGACGATTTCGGTGGTATAGCGATCCTGGCCATCCTGACCTTGCCATTTGCGGGTTCTCAAGCTGCCTTCGATATAGACCTTGCTGCCCTTTCTCAAGTATTCACCGGCGATTTCCGCGAGTTTCTTGAAAAAGACCACGCGATGCCACTCGGTGATCTCGCGCGGATCGCCGGTTTGTTTATCCTTCCAGGTCTCGGAAGTCGCGAGACGCACACTGGTAATCGCGTCGCCACTCGGCATATACCGAACTTCAGGGTCGGCGCCCAGGTTTCCGATCAGAATCACTTTGTTTATACCTCTGCCTGCCATTGCTCGCTCCGGTTTACGATTGGAAGTCAAATTTCAAATATCAAAGCACGAACCGCAATATTACGCCCTCGCGCGAACCATTCAGCCATTCTGTTCGGGAATCAATTGACGCAAGCGACCGTAATCCAACGATTCCTTGTCCACTTTCAGATAGGCAACACCATCCCGCGCCAGCACAATCGCTTCCGCGACGCCTGCGATTTCCGCGATCTGCTCGGACATCCGTGCGGCCTGGCTTTCGTCCAATTCACCCACATTCAGCATTAAGCTGCTCAAGTAACGAGGAGGCTGCATGGTCATGGCGATCACTAACCACACCATCGTAATACCGGCGCACGCGAGGAACACCGACTCGACGCCGAATTTTCCGTACAACCACCCGCCGCCGGCCCCCCCCAGAAAGGCTCCCAAAAATTGTGCGGTGGAGTAAACACCCAACGCGGTGCCCTTGATTTCCAATGGGGCAATTTTCGAAATCAGCGAAGGTAATGTGGCTTCGAGCAGATTGAAACCACAAAAAAACACCAGCAGAAAAGTCGCGATCGAAGACAGGTTTTGATGAAACAACAGGAGACCCGTATGCGCCAGCGCGATCACCGCGATCGCGCCAATAAAAACCGGTTTGATCTTGTGCTTTTTCTCACCGAACACGATAAAGGGCACGGCTCCCGCGATCGAAAGCAGTAAGACCGGCAAATAAACCGCCCAGAGCTGACTCACCACCAAGCCCGCGTCGCGCAACAACACCGGAAAAACGACAAAACTTCCGGTCAGGATGGCATGTAACAACAGTATCCCGATATCCAGGCGCAGCAGTTCCGCATTCCCGAGGACAGTCCCGAAGTTTTCGGCGATCGCTTCCGTATCCCGATGAACCCGGATAGTCACCGGATCGGGCACAAAAAAGTTCAGCACCGCGATGCCACTCAGCGCTAAGCCCGCAATCACCCAGAATAATCCGTGCAAGCCCATCGAACCGGCCAGGATCGGCCCGACGACGATGGATATCGCAAAGGACATTCCAATCGTGATTCCGATTAACGCCATTGCCTTGGTGCGGTGAACCTCACTGGTCAAATCGGCGGCCATCGCCATGACCGGTCCGGCGATCGCTCCACTACCCTGCAAGGCGCGACCAATAATCACCCCGCCGATCGAATCGGACAATGCCGCGACCACGCTGCCGCCGGCAAAAATGATCAGTCCGATCGTAATCATCGATTTGCGCCCGAAGCGGTCCGATAAAAACCCGTAAGGAATCTGAAACAGGGCCTGGGTTAGTCCGTATGCGCTGATCGCGAGACCGATCAGGAACGGCGTCGCCCCTTGAAGTTCTTCGGCAAGAATGGACAACACCGGCAAGATCATAAACAGGCCAAGCATGCGCAAACCAAAGATCCCGGCCAACGCGAAAACTCCGCGCCTTTCGGTAGGACTCATCGGACTGGTAATATCAAGGTCCTGAACCAACTTGGTCGTCTCCTTTGCTTAAATAAGGAAATACGTCTTATAGTAACAGGTTCTTTTCTGACTCGGAACGAGCATGGATACAATCCACATCAGAGGTGCCCGAACCCATAATCTGAAAAACATCGATCTGGATATCCCGCGCAATCAATTGATTGTGATCACCGGGCTATCGGGGTCGGGAAAATCTTCATTGGCATTCGATACCATCTACGCCGAAGGGCAGCGCCGATATGTCGAGTCCTTGTCGGCCTACGCCCGTCAGTTTCTGTCGATCATGGAAAAACCCGACGTGGATCATATCGAGGGACTGTCTCCGGCCATATCGATCGAACAAAAATCGACCTCGCACAACCCCCGATCGACCGTCGGTACCATTACCGAAATCTACGATTATATGCGTTTGCTCTTTGCCCGGGCCGGCACACCGCGCTGCCCGGTACACCATACTTCGTTGGAGGCGCAAACCGTCAGCCAGATGGTCGATCAGATGATGACTCAGGAAGCTGGCAGCCGCTGGATGCTGCTGGCCCCGGTGATCAGCGAGCGCAAGGGCGAACACGCCCAGGTTCTCAATGAACTCCTGAATCAGGGTTTTGTACGAGCCCGCATCAACCGCGAAATCTACGAACTGGATGAACCTCCGAATCTGGACTTACGGAAAAAACACACCATCGAAGCGATCGCCGACCGCTTCAAAATCCGCGAAGACATCGGTCTGCGACTTTCGGAATCGTTCGAAACCGCACTCCGGCTCGCAAACGGAATCGCATTGGCCGTGTCCATGGA
>JBOICY010000433.1:0-1715 GCA_050740335.1 Methylococcales bacterium
GGATTCCCTCGAGGAAATCGGCTTCCGGACCGCCGGCCCGCAACCGGATCCCCGCGAGGTCTTCCTGCAAGTTCATAATCGCTTTCTGCTTTCTATTCAAAAGCCTCAGGCGCTCATCGTCCACCAGACCCAGCGCGTGTGCTTCGGCGGTCAGGCGCAAATCCGCGTTATCCTCCCGCAACAACAGCCGGTACTCCGCCCGGCTCGTAAACATACGGTAAGGCTCTTGCGTACCCAGCGTAATCAGATCGTCGATCATGACCCCGATATAAGCCTCGTTCCGGCGTGGACACCAGGGCTCCCGATCCCGCGCGTGCCGCGCGGCATTCAATCCGGCGATCAGTCCCTGCGCGGCGGCTTCCTCGTAACCGGTCGTGCCGTTGATCTGTCCGGCAAAATAGAGACCTTCCATATGCCGGGTTTCGAGCGAGGAGTGAAGGTCTCTCGGGTCGAAAAAGTCGTACTCGATCGCGTAACCCGGACGCGTGATATGGGCATTCTTGAATCCCGGAATCGAGCGCACCAAATCGTACTGGATATCGAAGGGCAGGCTCGTCGATATGCCGTTCGGATAGACCTCATGGGTGTTCAAGCCTTCCGGTTCGACAAAAATCTGGTGCGAATCCCTTTCGCTGAAGCGCACGATCTTGTCTTCGATGGAGGGGCAGTATCGCGGTCCCTTGGCTTCGATCGCACCGCTGAACATCGGCGAACGGTGGATTCCAGAACGTATGATATCGTGCGTGGCCGCGCAGGTCCGGGTAATAAAACACGGCACCTGCCGCGGGTGCTGATCCGGTCTGCCGAGAAACGAGAAGACCGGCACCGGTTCGTCACCTGGCTGCTGTTCCATCCCATTAAAATCCAGCGTGCGCCCGTCCAGGCGCGGTGGGGTACCGGTTTTCAAACGATCGACCCGGAACGGTAACTCTCTGAGCCGCGCCGCCAATAGGGATGACGGAGGATCGCCGGCGCGCCCGCCCGAGTAATTGCTCTCGCCGATATGGATCCTGCCGGCCAGAAAGGTTCCGACCGTCAGCACCACCGCGCGCGCTGAAAAGCGCAGCCCCATTTCGGTTACAACTCCGCGAACCGCTCCGTTTTCGACGATCAGATCCGCGACCGATTGCTGAAAAAGACTCAATCGAGGCTGATTTTCGAGTATTTTCCGGATCGCATTCCGATACAGCACGCGATCCGCCTGCGCGCGTGTGGCCCGAACCGCGAAACCCTTGCTCGCATTCAAGATACGGAATTGAATCCCGGCCAGATCGGCCGCCTGCGCCATGGCCCCGCCCAGAGCATCGATTTCCTTGACCAGGTGACCTTTACCGATGCCGCCAATCGCGGGATTGCAGCTCATCTGCCCGATCGTCTCGATATTCTGGGTCAACAGCAGGGTACCGGCGCCGGTTCTCGCTGCGGCCAGCGCGGCTTCGGTCCCGGCATGGCCACCACCGACCACAATGACATCGAATGAATTGGGAAATTGCACGGATAAGCCCGGAAAAAATTAAATTGTAATCCAAACTGCCGGGTTATGCATCCATGATGGGGCTCGACCAGCAATGCTCATTTGGCCGTCATTCCGGCAGAGCCTGCCCCGTACTGGATTCGGGGTATTTCCGGAATCCAGTCACAAGCCTGTCCCGAGCTTTTCAATGGATATTTGAAACTGCGTGCTGGCGCTTCCGCTGAATCAAGCACTTATGCAT
>JBOICY010000434.1:0-2451 GCA_050740335.1 Methylococcales bacterium
ACCCAACCTACAACAGGCTCATCCGCGTCGCTTTCCCTGGCGTTTCGCCGATCGCTTTTATAGAATTGCGACATGAAAGAATTCCACTCAGACCAGTCCGCGCGCGATGATTTCGCTATAACGGAACAGGCTTTTGCCTGGTTCGTCAAGATGGGGTCCACGGAAATTCCGGACTCGGAACGCGCGGAATTCGAGCGGTGGATCGATCGCGACGAACGCCATCGGAGTGCATACGCACAAGCCCAACGGATCTGGCAGGATCCGCGGGTCGTCCAGGCTTTGCGGAAAACCCGGCCGGAGCGTTCAGCGGTCCGGAGACCGGGTATCCGGATCTTGAATCCGCGAGCGGTTTTTGCGTTGCTATTGGTTTTTCTGGCTTCAATCCTGTTCGATCCGGCTCTTTTCTGGCAGGCGGATTATCGGACCGGGACTGGCGAACGCCAAACCGTTACGCTCGCCGATGGTTCGCGGCTGATTCTCGCGCCGGACAGCGCGGTTGCGGTAAGTTTGACGGAGACACGTCAGGTCCGGCTGCTTAAGGGCGAGGTCTACTGCGAAGTTCAACCCGATCCAAATCGTCCTTTCGTAGTGAAGGGGCGGCACAGCCAAACTCAAGTGCTGGGCACCCGGTTCAGCGTTGACACCGGCGATGCGGCCGATATTCTGACCGTGATCGAAGGCCGGGTGGAGTTTTCCCGCGCCGGCTATACCAATGAGAGCCGGATTGTACACGCCGACGAACAAGCCAGCACAGACGGCAATCGGTTGAGCGCGGCTACGGTTATAGCCGCCCGGCAGGTCCTGGCCTGGACCAGAGGCACCCTGGTGCTGGAGCAAACTCCACTGGCCGAAGCCATTGAACGGATCCGGCCCTACCATAGGGGTTTACTATGGTTGCGCGACGAAAGTCTACGCGATTTCCGGTAAGCGGCCGCTTTGACCTCAACGATTCCAATCGTCTACTCGATATTCTCGCGGAAACCCTCCAGATCCGCGTTTCTCGCGTCACACCCTGGCTGGTCATTGTTTCCCGGAAGTAGATTAGGCTACGACGCCAATGTCGGGGGTTTGCTATCTGTCCTATCACCTCCACACTTTCATCGTTAGCAATGGGAATTTAGGGATTTTGTTCCGGGAGATCGATCAAAGTTAAGAATCGCGCCATGGATCGATCAGTTCAATTCCCTCGATTTCCTGGAAATCCTTCAAGTTTCTTGTCGCAAGTAGCAACTCGTGTTGGAGAGCAATCGCAGCGATTTGGGCGTCTTCGGTACTGATCGGACGGCCGATGCGGGTACGATGCGCGACCAGCCCAGCATAGTAACCGGCTGCGCCCTGATCGAAGGACAGGATCGCCCCCTTGAAATCCTCGCTGAACATGGCGTTTGCGGCGGATGCCAAGGCATCCTTGCGTCGACCGGCTGGCAAAAGGGCAATGCCAAGCATGATTTCGGCCTGAGTGATTGCACTCACGAACAGTTCTTCCTGAGTTTTGCTGTCCATCCACTGGAGCATCCGAGTATCGGGGTGAACCTTCATCAGTTCCGACAGGATATTGGTGTCGAGCAAAATCACCGGTCTTCGGCATCGGAAAAATCGGGCGACAGGCGGGACGGTTTTCTTTTCGGCAACGACAATTCAACACCGCCCACGGCTGCAAAGCGGCCGTGAATGCGAGTACCCAAACCTTGATCGCCGCCAGGCGATTGCACGGCTTGTTTAAGAATTTGCCGCGCCTCCTCTTCCATCGATCGATCATGCGCCGCGGCGCGCAGGCGCAAGCCGGCCTTGATTTCGTCGTCTAGTTTGCGAATGGTCAGTGTAGCCATGACAGGCTCCTTGGATTCAATGAATGCAGTGCAAGCATATCGTGAAGCTGTCGAGGCTGTCAAACAACATTGTCGTCGGCCGGCAATTCCCGGTCTGGCAAAATCGTAAAGGGGGGGAATTACCCTTCTGAATCGTTTTATGGTTGTACCACCCGGTCCGCAAGCATCTCCGCGGGTAAAACCAACAACCTTTCCAAGGGAGCCCTCCATGCGCTCGGCGACGCGGCCGGATTGCAGTTGAGCTACCCGGGTGCATTATCGAAAGGAATACGGTCGAAGTCACTGTCCGGCGACTATGCCCCGGACGAAGCGCTCGGCAAGCTATTGGCCGATACCGGTTTGACCTGGCGTTACACCGCGGCCAACACCGTCACCGTCGAACCCGCGCCGAAAGCGACCGCTTCCGACCCGCAATCCGCCACGCTCGGAAAAGTGACCGTGAGCGCCACGGCGAAATACGACGCCAACGACCCGTATAACCCGGACTACAACCGGCCGAATGCCTCTACCGCGACCAGGACCGACACGCCGATCATGGAGACGCCGGTGTCGATTCAGGTGGTGCCGCAGCAGGTGTTGAAGGATCAGCAGGCCATACAACTTCAGCAGGTGGTGCAGAATG
>JBOICY010000435.1:0-2060 GCA_050740335.1 Methylococcales bacterium
CCACGCCGACAGCTTGGCCGCTGCGATTCATATAGGTGAGGGGTTTCAATAGCAACACGGTACGTCCGCCGCACGCGAATTTCGCGATGAGCCCGGAAAAACGAGATTCCGGGAGAAACTCGACGCGTTCAACCGATGCAAGCTTTTCAACAAACCAAAAGCCGGCATTATGCCGGGTCTTTTCATACTGCGCGGACGGATTGCCTAGACCCGCGACCAAAAAATATTCAGCCAAATACCCGTTCTGCTCGTGCCAGTGCCATAACGCATCGAATTACGGATTTCCACCCAGGGTCGATTCCGCGCCCTCGCCCGCGGATTCCACGGAATCGGATATTCTTCCGGACTGCACCGATGCAACCACCAAATCCTGCTCTCCGCCGTGAGCCAGGGCGTACAATTCAACACCGGGTGCGACTTTAAGATCCGATAGATGAACGGATTGCCCGAGGTCAACCTGGGAAAGATCGACTTCGATAAATTCCGGTAAATCGTCGGGCAGGCAACTGACTTCCGCCTCAACGAAGTTGTGGGTAACCACCCCGCCCTTTTTAACCCCGACCGACACGGATTCCCCGATAAAGTGAAGCGGGATATGGACGCGGACTTTTTCGGCCTTGCTGATCCGCTGAAAATCCATGTGCAGAATAGTCGATTTACTCGGGTGCCTTTGCAAATCCTTGAGCACGGTGCTTTCCGGCTTCCCGTCGATATTCAGAGTCAATATATGGGAATACACTCCCTCATTTTCGAGATTTTTTGCGACCTCGTTCCGGATCAGCGAAAAACATACCGGCTCCCCGTGGCCGCCGTATACTACTCCAGGAATTCTGTCGGCACGCCGTAACGCTCGGGCCGCGCTGCTCCCGGTCCGGGACCGGCTTTCCGCATTAAAAACAAAACTACCAGCCATTTTTTCCTCCAAATCAGGTCCGCCGGAACGTTGACTCCGGCGGGATCAATCGACATACAGCGAACTCACCGACTCTCGATAGGCAATGCGCCGAATCGTCTCGGCGAGCATGTCCGCCACGCTGAGCTGACGAATCTTTTCACATTCCATCGCATCCTCCCGCAACAGTATCGTATCGGTAACCACCAACTCGTCCAGTACCGAATTCGTGATGTTACGGACCGCCGGCCCGGACAATACCGGGTGTGTACAATAGGCAACCACTTTCAACGCACCGTGGTCTTTGAGCGCCTTGGCCGCCTGACATAAAGTCCCCGCGGTATCCACGAGATCATCCACGAGAATACAACTCCGTTCTTCCACATCCCCGATGATGTTCATCACCCGGGCCTCGTTTGCCCTCGGCCTTCGTTTGTCGATAATGGCCAGATCCATATCGCCCAAACGCTTGGCCAAGGCCCTGGCGCGCACGACACCGCCGACATCGGGAGACACGACCAGTACATTGTCGTAGTTCTGCCGCCACGCATCGCCCAGCAGCAGCGGCGAAGCATAGACGTTGTCCACCGGTATATCGAAAAACCCCTGGATCTGATCCGCGTGCAAATCCACGGTCAATACCCGATCCACACCCGCGGATTCGATCATTCTGGCAACCAGCTTCGCCGTGATCGGCACCCGCGCCGAGCGCGGCCGCCGATCCTGGCGGGCATACCCGAAATACGGAATCACGGCCGTGATCGTGGCTACGGACGAGCGGCGCAGTGCGTCGACCATGACCAGCAATTCCATCAGGTTTTCATTGGTCGGCGCATTAGTCGGCTGCACCACGTAAACTTCTTTACCGCGCACGTTTTCTTCGATCTCGACGGCCACTTCGCCGTCACTGAAACGCCCGACACTGGCCATTCCGAGCCGCAGATTCAGCTTCGCGACAATCCCTTGCGCGAGCGGCAAATTAGCATTGCCGGAAAACACCATCATCGATGCCTCATCGGTCACTTCCGAAGCCCTCTATCGAAACGCAGACGAGAAAAGCGTTGGCTGGGGCGCCAGGATTCGAACCTGGGAATGCAGGGATCAAAACCCTGTGCCTTACCGCTTGGCGACGCCCCACAAACACAAAACTGTAACTCGGAGGCTGTCC
>JBOICY010000436.1:0-14116 GCA_050740335.1 Methylococcales bacterium
CGATGCCAATCAGACAAGGTGGCAACTGGGCGAAAAACTGCGTCACCTTGTCTCGTTTCAGCGTCTTGCGCAGCACCACCTTGCCCGGCTCGTCCACCCCGTGGATTTGAAACACGTTCTTTGCAATATCCAGCCCGATTGTTGTAATCTTCATAATGCTCCTCCTCTCTGTGATTGGTGATAATTACTCTCCAATGTGGCACATCCGATGCCGTAGGAGAAGGGGGAGTCCAGGTCATTAGCTCAGCGGGCGAAGCTCCGCTGGAGCGATTTGTTAGGCCGATGTCGGTCGAAGAGCGATTCGGGTTGGGACCCACCAACCGGCCGAAAAGCCCGAACCCGGCTACAGCGCAGATAGGCCACTGCGGGATGTCTGCCGAACCACGCGACCGACTCGCCCGTTGACATCGAAGCGAAGCGCGCGCCTGCGTACCTTAGAACCACACTGCGCGTGTTGGTCGAACCGCGAGGCCACCATGCCGGCGGGACTCGTCGCCTACGCAAGCCCGGCGCTGCCTGTGCAAACGAAATACGCGAAGTGCAGCTTTTTCGGCTCGGGAAACCCAATGGCTCCTTACTCCGCAGGAACCCTCGTGCGACGAACCGCAACCACCGAGTGCCGATGCAGCAACTCTCCGCGGCCGAGTGAAGCGATCAGGGCTTTGAACCGCGAACGCGCTGTACTGGAAACAAGCCTCGGCGTTGCGATGCTTCACCGGGGCAACGAGCCCTAACATACTGAAGCGCGCTACTTACTTCAACCAACCTACCTTTTAAAACAAAACGCGCGTAGCGCACCTTTTTTCATCGACCCGGCGAGTGATGACCGATCCAGGCCTAACGCCCGGCATGAGCCGCGCGCTCCTGCGCGTCGGCTCCATGCCGTTGTTAGACCCCCTCCCTGGCATGGGCACCGGCCTCCGAGCCTGGAAGCCCCCTGCTGTAGCGGCCGCGTGACACGCCCTGCTTCCTGTGCCTCTGGGAGTGGTTCTGATCTGGTCTGCTGGTGAGGCCCCTCGCTCGGGCTGCTCGCGTGGGCTGCGGTCCTGGCGTGCTGCCTCGCTGCGTTGGGGTGCGTGCCAGTCGTGGTGTGGTGCCTTGCCCTGTTGTCTGCTCTCGGTTGCCGGTGTGCCTGCAAGCATCCGCGGCCTGTGTCACCTGCCCGGGTGCTGTGGTCGTGATGCCCTCTCGGGAGACGGTCATATACGGCTCCGTGGCTGGGATGTTGATGGCTCGTTGAGATCGTGCCTCCACAGATAGAAGGGTATTCTCAGCCAGGCGCAACTCCAACAAGGCCTGGAGAAAGGCTAGCGTAGACTCCGCGCCCTGATTCTCATTCGGACGGTCGGGATGGAGGCCGTCCCGGCAACCTCCCGTGGTCGGGTCGTAAACAGGCAGGTTCAAGTCGTTGCGCCCCAGGAACCACTCAAAGGCACGCCGGGCTTCTTTATGCCAGCGTTTGTCTCCCGTGCTCCGGTAGGCTTCGAGGCAGGCGGAGACCATGGCTTGCGCCTCTATCGGCTGTTGATCGAAGCGGGCATGTTCGCCATCCCGCTGATAAAAGCCGTTGGAGCCGATGGGGACAAAATGACCCCCAGCTGCGTCAGCGCGCTGTAAGTCGGCCAGCCAACCGAGCGACTCCAGTCCGGCCTCGGTCATGGTGTTATTCGGGATCGATTGGCCGCACATGAGTAGCGCATGAGGTAGCGCGGCGTTGCAGTAGGTCAGCCCGTCTTCGTACCAGCTCCATTCGTCTGAGCGGTGGCTTTGATACAACGTCAGCAGGCGCCCGGCCAATTCCTCCCGGACCTGGCTGGCCATGCGGTCTCCGGCAAACCGCGCCAGGTACTCGTGGATGCCGATCAGCGCGAAGGCCCAGGCCCGTGGGCTGGTCGTGTCGAGAATGGCGGGCAAGGCCTGCTCGAATACCCGGCCAGCCATACTATGGAGGGCCGGTGTGTTAGAGCGGCCCAGCACGGTTCCCAACGCCCACAACGCGCGGCCGTGGCTGTCGTCGGAACCGCCGTCTTCCAACCAGCGGCGCTGGTAATCCATGAAGTTGCGAAAGCGTCCGGTCTCAGTATTGAAGGCATACCAGATGAAGGCCAGATAACGGGAAGCCAGTTCTAAGGCCTCGCCACTGCCCAGTTCCCCCAGCAAAGCGCTCACCATCAGGGCGCGGGCATTGTCGTCGGTGGCGTAGCCCTCACGATAGTTGGGCACCGTGAAACTGGCGTGCTGCAACATGCCGGTGTCGTCGGTCATGTGGCGCAGGTGATCAAGTTTGAGGGGCGGCAGTTCGCCCGGACGTTGATCTAGCGGTTTGACCGCGAAGCCGGACGGGGTAAAATGCCGGCGTTCGGCGCGGGCGCGTTCAAAACTGTCCATGTAGCGGTGCGCCACTTGCGGCCAGATCATGGCCCGCCCAAACAGATAGGCGCGCTTGCGCATGGCGTGGCGCTTGGCCTCGTTGCCCAACAGGTGAATCACTTGCTCGGCCAACGCCGCCGGATCACGGAACGGCACCAGCGCTCCCCGTTCTTCGGCCAGCATCTCTTCCGCATACCAATACGGTGTCGAAATCACGGCCTTGCCCGCCCCCAGGGTGTAGGCCAGTGTGCCGGAGACGATCTGCGCCGGGTTGAGATAGGGTGTGATGTAAATGTCCGCCGCGCCGATGAACTCAACGAGTTCCTCCAAACTGACAAAGCGGTTATAGAAGATCACGTGACCTGCCACGCCTTTCTCTTGGGCCAGCCATTGCAGGGAGAGCCGATACGTTTCGCCGTCGAGCCGCTGGACGTGGGGATGGGTCTCGCCGAGGATGATGTACACCACGTTTGGATGCTTGACTAAAATGGCGGGCAGGGCGGCGATGACGTTTTCGATCCCTTTGTTGGCCGAGAGCAAGCCAAAGCTGAGCAAGACGATTTTACCCTCGACCCCAAACAGGTCTTTGTGAAAACTCGGGTCGACAAATGGCACATCGGGGATGCCGTGTGGGATCAGATCAATCTTCGCCGGCAACACACGATAGACCTCTTGCAAGAATTCCGCGCCGCGCTTGCTCATGACGACCAACCGGTCGGACAGAGCAGCGACTTCTTCCAACACCCGGCGCTGATCGGGGTCGGGGTCGTGCAGAATGGTGTGCAAGGTCGTGACAACCGGCATGCGCAATTCACGTAAAAGGGCCAGGATGTGACTGCCCGCTCGCCCACCGAAGATGCCATATTCGTGTTGCAGGCACACGAGGTCGACGCTGTTGATATTCAGGAAGTCGGCGGCGCGGCGATACGAGTCAATGTCCTTCTCCGTCAGTTCAAATCGAACTTGGGCCGGATAGGCATAGCCGGCTTCGATGTCGTTGACGGGCAGGGCGATGCACGTGGTTCCACTGTATTCGGCGGCGATGGCCTCACACAAATCGGTGGTGAACGTGGCGATGCCGCACTGGCGCGGCAAGTAGTTGCCGATGAAGGCAATGCGATTGATCGTTGAAATGGTTGAGCCGTGTTCCATGAAACCACCTTTTCTCTTTCTGAGTTACGCCGTGGTCAATTCACGCAAAGAGGCGGCTGCCCTAGTGACCGCCTCCGCCATCCCCGGCAAAGAATGGCACCGAGTGTTCTCGATTTGGATGCTGGGCCGCTAGGTATTGCGTCGTCAACCAATATACCATATCACTGTTCGCGCGTCCTTGTTCTATACCATTAACCAAAGGTGCCCAGAGTAAATTCTGCAGCGATTTCTCTATAATCGCCGACAGAATTACAGTAGATGCCATATAATGTTTGGTCAGAAGTAAAGAACCAAGACTATTGGATATTGGTAAACCGCCTGAATAACCTCCCCATTCTAGAGCACCATCACACAACTGGCATGACGCATTCGTATGAATTGGAGTGCTGTACAAGAAATGCTCTGCATAGTTCGCGTACTCATTTAAGGAGTAGTCAACTAGAAAACCTTTGCAATTCTTGGTAGTACAAGAGAACCACCATTCGCCTTCGTATATTCCGTATTTACCAACTCTGTACTGGCTCATGATGCTCGACTAGCCCTGTAATGCCCCTCTGCGGGCTAACTACAATTCGACATCAGAATCGACAAATTTCTTTACGTCAATTTTGACGTATAAAACCATACCCATCGCCAATCCCTCTTGATTTTTCAGATTTACAGTCTACAAATACGTCAATAACGAAAACCGAAAATGCTTTTCTCCTTAATACATGGAAACCACATGGAAAGCAAGCCTAAACTACTGGATCAAGCGGTTTATTTTATTTCACCATAAACGTCATCCGTCAACGATGGGCAAAGCCGAGATCGAACAGTTTCTGACCCATCTTGCCGTCGATTGCCGGGTCGCCGCTTCCACGCAAAATCTGGTCCTTTGTGCAGGCCTCGGGCTCAGTTCGTTAATCGTGCGTTCCGCGATGGCGGCGCAGATTGCCTTCAGCGTGCGGCATCGCTATGGAGACGCGTACTGCCAAATCGGGACCCGGCCCACCCTGTCTGGTCTGGTCTTGAACCAGTCACCCGGATACGTGGCGCACTCCTGTGGCCGAATAATCGCTTGGACGAACGCCGGCTCCAAATTCATCGGAACCGACTGGTCGCTATCAAACCAAGTTACCGTGGTTTGAGTGCTAATGTCTTGGAAAGCATCGTGCCGCGATCGCATACAGCAGCAGGGAGAAGAACATCAGCAAGGTGAATCCGAACTGAATCGCTACTAAGGTAGCCAGTATCGCGCTGATGACCGAGGCGCAGCCGTTGATGCCCCAGGCCCAGGGGACCAGTGCAGGGGTTCTGGCGGCGACCGCGCTCAAGCCGAGCGGGAATGGAATTCCCATGAAAAATCCCAGGGGAGCGACCAATAAGGCTGCAATCAGAAATTTTGCCGGTTGCGAAAGAGTCATCAGTTCTACAACCAAGGAATTCAGAGCGACCATGAAGGCTGCTCCAAGCGAAATGATCGCCACGGTAGAATAGCGAACCGCGACGAAACGGCTCTTCGGGGAATCGAAGCGTTGTGCCCAGCGACTGCCTATCCCAGCGAAAATCAATAGCGTAGTCAGGATTGCGGTCACCGCATACAAGGGGTGATGCAGAAACAGGACGAATTTTTGGATCAATGCAATTTCAAGGAACATGAACGCGACTCCCAAGGAAAAAAAATACGCGAATACCTTGGATTGCAGTGATTTCATCGGAAGATCCCCGGACCGGTTCCGCGCGAGGCGGAGCGGTAGAAGGATCAGGACCATGCTGACGATGATGGCCTGTATCAGGGTCAGGACAAGGATCAGGTAGCCGCTCTCCAGAAGCGAAATTCCACCGCTTCCGAGCGCGGAAATGATTTCCGGCAGGGAACGCCATTTAAAGAAGTCGAAAAAGTAAGGCCTGTCGTCCGTCGCAGGTTCGATATTGAATTTGTATTCGCGTTGAAAGGCGCTGGAATGCTCGCTGAGCAGGGCTTGGCTTCCGAGAAAAAAATAGTCCTCCCGGACCTTGTTGTAGCGGTTGGTTTGCTCGGCATGAATACCGGGAAAATAGACCGGATCGAAGCTTCTCTGTCTGCAAAACTCCAGGGTGCGGGTGATTTCCGGATCTGTAATCATCCCGTTTTTGACGATCAGTGTGCTGGTTTGCCAGCTCCGGACCAGAATCAGTTGCCGCCCCGGGAACTGAACGCCGAGGTCCTTCAGCGCCTGAACGGCCATGGCAAACATTTTCAGGGTGTCGCGCGGCGGGATTTTGGTCCACTCGCTAAGCGCGAGAACCCCGTCCGGAGTCAGTCGATTCAGAAAGGTTTTCAGTGCTTCCACCGTGTAAAGGTAGTTTTCCCCCAATGCGTGAAGGCCCGCGGAGGAACCCATGGAATCCTGCAGACCGAGCTGAATCAGATCGTATTCTGCTGCTTGACCCTCGACAAAACCGCGTGCGTCGGCCACATGGATGGCAACATTTTCCCGATCATAAAGATTCCAGGAAAATGTGGCGTATCGATCTCGCAGAAGGCCGATTATCACGGGATTCAATTCCACCGCATCGACATGCCCGACCTGATGATGAAGCGCTCGCAACACATCGCCCCCGGTTCCCGCGCCGGGAACCAGCACCCGGTCAAATCGTTTAAAATGGAATGGCAGGGCCGATGTGGTCTGATCCAGCCAGTCGTGTTTCCGCGGGTCGTCGATCCGGTTGATCACGGTCAGGCTGTCCGCGTCGATATAAACACCGACCTGTTCCGGAATTTCGCCGCTCGCGTTCAAGCTCAATCCCGGCGCGTGCCGAAGTGGAGTGATTCCACTCGCAACGACGCTGATCCTGCCGAGCGGGCTTGAACTTTCCTGCACGATCCGATTGCCCGGTATCCGAAGGGCCTGGCTCAGGCCCTTGTACGGTGAGTAAACAGGACTGATCCAGGCTTGCGGGAAAAAGTACAACAAGCATCCACACACGATCATTGCGATCAACCAGCCGCTCGATTCGCGCTTCAGAGCCCACCAACCCGCTGCCGCCGCGAGCACTCCGGTTAGCGATACGACTAGGACGGCGGTTTCAGGGAAGATATAGAACAATAAAATGACGATCCCGAAACTCCCGAATCCTGAACCGACCAGGTCGGCCGCGTAAATGCTAGATATGCCCTGTTTATACCTGAGAAAACACAGGCCGATGCTGTTCGCGGCAAGGAAAAAAGGGACCATCAGAAGCAGATAGACCAGCAGCAGATAAATGGATTGTCGCCAGTCCCAGAGTAACTCTTCCGCATTGAACGGAACATGCTGAGCGAGCGCGATCGCGCCAACCGAGGACGCGGCGAACAGCAGCGGACTCGCGATCATGACAACTGAAAAATGCCGCTCCAACCTGTGCGCGAATAAACTTAAAAAGGTACCGCTGACACCAAAACCGAGCAACGCCAGGCTGATGACCATGAACGCGAAATGATGCCACTGGATCATGGAAAACCAGCGCATCAGCAATAGCTCGTAGGCCAGCGCGGCCGTCGAAACCAGCGCGATGGAAACGCGCAGCGGGAAAGGGCACGCTTGTGGCCTGACCGGCTGTGAGGATCGCTGGATCAATGATTTCCGGTCAATGGAACGAAACGGACCGGAAGTAATTGTTGGGTTGTTACGAGCCCTTCCGTGTCTTTATGAACCAGCAACAACTGCTGAACCATGAATCGGCTTCCGAGCGGGATAATCATACGCCCTCCCGGTTTAAGCTGCTTCACCAATGGCGGAGGGATATGACTGGCCGCCGCGGTCACCACGATCGCGTCGAATGGAGCCTCCGATTCCCAGCCAAAGTAACCGTCCCCCTTGCGGGTATGGATCCGCTCGTAGCCGAGATTTTTGATTCGCTCCTGTGCGCTGCCGGCCAATTCCTCGACGATCTCGATCGTATAAACCTGATCGACAATTTCGGAGAGTATCGCCGCCTGATAGCCCGAACCGGTTCCGATTTCCAGCACCCGGTGATCGGGCTGAAGTTTCAGTAAGTCGGTCATGATTGCAACAATATACGGCTGGGAGATGGTCTGGCCGTAACCGATCGGAAGCGGACGGTTTTCATAGGCCCAATCAACCTGATCCTCGGGCACGAAACGATGCCGGGGAACCTTGCGCAGAGCCTCTAAAACCGGATCGCTCAGGACCTCCTGATCCAGGTATTGACTGGTCTCACGGACATCCTGTTCGATCTCGCGAATCATTTGATCTCTCCGGTTCCGGCTCGGGTCATCCGAGTGTAGAGTGCCCGTGAAAAGCAGTATCCAGGCGAAAAGCAAAAGAGTTACACCGCGGACAGACAATTTCTGGTTCATTCTATTTTCTGCTCGTGCGGTCGGCCACGAACTTTTCAATCGCGCACCGCGCTAGGCGCTAAATTGGCCTGCGGGTTTTGACAACGACTTCTACACAATATTTGATTCCCGATTTTGATCGTTATTAAAAATTGCAGCCAAAATTCATGGCTCACGATTTTTTTCCTCTGTCTTTGATTCCGTGGATCAGAATATTGAAAACCCGGAAACGGTGCTGCGCCAATGCCAGGCCGATCATCATCAGGGCGATGAGTCCATAGGACAATCTACGGCTTCCTACCTGAAACGGAAACACGGCACGGTAGACCTTATCGTTGGAAGGGTGTCGGGCCGTGACAATACCGATATAGTCGCCCGTTTCGTCGAATGCATGCTCGACCATCAGCACACCTTCGGGACGCAATACCGGAGATTGGTAGAACACACTATCATTTTCCAGATTTTCGACCTTTTCCAGATCGCTCCATTTGGCGAAGCGCCCTAGATCCGTGATGTCACGGATAATACGGAAGTCCACCGGTACCTGCCTTAGACTATCATGCAGATAACTCAAGACGAAAACGGTAGGCCCCGAATCGGGTAGATCTTCGCAGAATTCCCTGTCCCGACTCGTCAGTGGCTGATAAACCGTGAAGTGCGCCTTGTAGAAACCGAATTTGATGACGCACTGGTCTTCCTCGATCATCACCCCGCCGTGGGCAGCCGCTTTACCGCAAAGCACGATGAGTACGATGAGCACGAGTCCCAGGGACAGGCCTATCCGGTTAATCAGGTTTGCCTGGAAGTTTCGCTTCATTTTCTCTAAAAAATCGTTCCCGGGGGTTCGGGAGACTGCATCGCTCGGCGGTGTCCGAGGACGACCACAAACTTACTATATCAGAGTCCGGCGGCGTTACGCGTATTGCGGATCTTTTTGAACAGCGTGGAGAAGGCCCTTCAATCCGGCTGTCCGGATGCACCGGACGAAGCCCGGTCGGGAGCGATCACCCTGGCTCATCGATTCGGCGCTGAATGGAAAGATCCACATGGATGAAAACTATCCCTGGTTTCCCCTTTCGGGCCGCTTTACGGTCCAAATTCGTTCGGATTTGTCACTGCTGCGTCATCGATAATCTGTATAGCTCGGAAGGTGAATCCGTACGCTTTACGAAGCTAACATAAACGCTCAATCCATAGCGATGGTGCAAGCCGAGTTCCGGGAGCGACTCTCTCCTCACTGCCTATTCTTTTCTCGCCGCAACATATTCCGCGAACCCGAGGAGATCCCAAAACTCGCAACTTATGAGATACCCGCGTGTGAGCAACCGATAAGGGATAAGGAGCGGCATAAGCACGATTGTTCCCCAGTTTCGTCTCGTGCCATTAGTAATCGAACGGACTCCATGCTTCAAGAGGACATTGATGATTTCCGGAATTGTATAGAGGCGAACGTGTGAGCCGTCGTCGAAAAAATTCAAGGAATTCCCCATGCTCGGCAATCGCGTACTCAGCACACCGGGGTATTCTATATAGAGGACTCCCCCCTGTTTGAGTTTTGGAATGAGTCCTTCGATGACCCGATCTCCGTTATGGAGGTGTTCGATGACGTGTGCCATGAGGATGGCGTCGAAATGACCGTCCGGAATTTTTTCAAATTGGAGATGAAGTGAGGTCCATCTCATAAAAACCCTTCATGAGCGCAAAATCCGCCGCGTCGTTGTTGTCGCGCGAAAGGTCTACGCCATAATACTCGCAATTGGGGGAAAAGCGTTTGAGATATTGGGCGGAATGATTCCCGGTTCCGATATCGAGCAGGGTGAACGGCCGGTTTTTAAATTCCCGTGCAAGAAACGACATCTTCGGAGGTGAAAGCCAGAAACGCAGCAGTTTCTTCAGGAAGACCATGAATTCCGTATCTACGTGACGATAAAGGTTTAAGAGCGCTTGATTGTAGACAAAAATCGGTTGGGTTGTCAATCTGGCGAAGCTAACATCTGGCGAAGCTAACATCTGGCGAAGCAGGCATCAATAGGGAGCTCAAGGTAGAGTAGAGAGCAGGACCTCGCCTGCCCTTCGAACCTGTGCGGTGCGGTTCTCCCGCACGCGGCTCGCCAGTTGGTGCTTACCTCATCGAGGGTATTTCTCGGCCTGCCAGGCTGGAAAAAAGGCGAACAACCCGGCAGCCGCGAAGAAGGAATCAGGCCGACGGATGTGGTCGGCGTGGCACCGCCCGAAACCGGGGCGCATTACGAATTTTGTGGCAGTCCAAGGGCACGGGTTGGCATGCCCAGGCATAGCCAAACATTGGGTTAAAAGTTGTTGTTCTGGTCAGAAATCCAGGCTAAAGCTATTCTTTATCGGAAAGTAAGGCTTAATGTCGGCTCGGTTCGATGCTTCCGGTGCTGCCGTTCGCAGCCGGCTTTTTAAAAACTTTTGGCCTATTCGGTTTTCTAAATAGGCGTCGCCATATCTGAGAGACCAAGCGTGATCAACCTCAAAGTCGCCGGAATCGCTTCCTGCGCCGGTGGAAACTCCGATTTATGCAGCCTCGGCCCGCTAAGCCTGAAACATTCACGGCGATTTCATCGGTTATTGACTGACCAGGGGATCCAACTGACCTGGGACCGTATATTCTATCCTGATTACCGCAAGACAACCGGGCGGATCGTACGAGATCTGGGACGGGACGTATCGGAATGGACCCGCAACAGGGTCGCCAGGCGGAAAACCTTTGTGACCTTCGGTGGTGATCATTCCGCAGCCATGGGAATCTGGCGCGGTGTCATGAACGCGCTCGGACCGGATCGAACACTCGGTCTGATCTGGATCGACGCTCATCTGGACCTGCATAACTTCGAGACTTCGCCGTCCGGAAACATCCACGGGATGCCGCTTGCCGCACTGCTCGGCCAAGGCGACCATCGATTGGCGGAGATTTATGGATCGGGGCCTTTTCTCGAACCCGAAAACCTTGTCCTGCTCGGTTCAAGATCCTATGAATCCGAGGAGGAAGAGTTGGTTAAGACCCTGGGTCTGCATTGCTTTTCCTATCAGTCGATCGCACAAGGCGCATCCCTCACGGAAATTCTTCAGGAGTCAGTTTCGATTGTGAGCCGGGACACCGACGCCTACGGCATCAGTCTGGACCTCGATGCGATCGATCCGGAATCGGCTCCCGCGGTCGGGACGCCCGCAAACGGCGGATTCAGCGGAGAGGAAATTTGCCGAGCCTTCGGCGCGATCCGCTCGGACGCCAATCTGATCGGAATTGAAATCGCCGAATACTATCCGCGCTTCGACCGCGATCAGCGCACGTTGAAATTGATCGCGGATTTGCTGTCCGCCCTGTTCGGCAGGTCCAAAACACCGAACAGGTTTTTGGGGTCTTCCGGTTCCGGAATCAGATCGATCTCGCTGCCGAGACGCAATTGACCCGCTAGATCGTAGACTAATTTCAGAATCGCAAAATCCTCGAGCGCAAAGCCCACGGAATCGAACAGCGTTATTTCAAGCTCGGTTTCCCGCCCGCATTTGCGCCCGCTGACCAACTCCCAAAGCTCCGCGTGTACGAGCGGGTTTTCCAGATTTTGAATTTCACCTTCGTGGCTGGTCTGATCCAGGAATTCGACCACCAGTTTGGATTTTCGGACCAGTTCCGGATCGATTTCGGTTTTTCCGGGACAATCCCCGCCCAAGGCGTTGATGTGAACGCCATGGCGAACGCATTCGTGGTTGAACAAGCGCGCCCGGCGCCGATCCCCGGTCGCGGTCACGATGATATCGGCATCGGCAACGGCCTCTGCGGCGCTGAGGCACTTTTTCTGCCGAATCGTTGCATTCGACCGCAGATAGTCTCCAAACCGGTTCATGGCCCTCCGGTCGATATCATAAAACCGGACGCTCTGAAGCGGGAAAATGTCGCTCAGTGCGTTGAATTGAAATTCGGCCTGTGCTCCGGTCCCGACCATCGCGAGCACTTCGGAATCCGGCCTTGCCAGATATTTCGCGGCAAGCGCCGCGGTTCCCGCGGTTCGAAACGCGGTCAACAAAGTCATTTCGCTCATCAACAGCGGATAACCGCTGTCCGCGTCCGCCAACACGCCGAAAGCCACGATCGACAATTTACCCCTGAGTGGATTCGAGGGATGCCCATTGACATACTTGAAAGAGTAATAACGCTCATCGCTGCAGGGCATCAACTCGATGACCCCGTTGACAAAATGGCTAGCATGCCGCGGAGTTTTCTGAAATTCATTCCATCGCATAAAATGGCTTTCGAGGGTATCGAGCACCCTTCGGTTAAACTCCGGCACTCCGAGTGTTCCGATGATCGTTCGTAAATCGGTGATATCGATCAGCTTCATACATTCGTTCAATTTACAAGGTCCGAAACCTTAGACCTCGAATACCAGACCCGGTTCGGGGATCGGGTCGTCCCTAAATCCGACCTCGAGCGCCACCCTTCGAAGTTCCGAAGGTAGAGCCTTGAATCTGAGGGTCCTCTAGGCCTTCCTCGATTGCAACCTGTTGCAACAAAGCCTGCAATTCGGTGGATATCTTGTCTGGAGCGTAGTCCTCGACGTCCAGCAATGCGTTACGCACCAGGCTAGCGGAGAGTTGCAGGTCGCTCAGAAGCAACTGGATCGCGTTCGCGATGTCGGTGGCATCCTGTTCCACCAGTATGCCGCTGCGCCGATTCTGGATAATATCTTCGGGCCCTCCGCAGCGCGTCGCAATTACCGGGCAACCGGCCGCCATCGATTCCACGATGACGTTACCGAAACCTTCCAGTTTCGAGGTCAGTACCAGTAATTTCGCCTGTGCCATGAAGCTCCAGGGGTTGTCGACAAATCCCGGGAACAGGACGTCTTCTTTCAAACCGTGTGCGGCGACCAAACGCGACAAATTTTCCCGCTCCGGCCCGTCGCCAAGAATCACTAATTTGATCTCCTGGCACTTTCTGACCTCGGCAAAAGCCCGGATCAATAAATCGAACTGCTTGATCGGGACAAGTCGGCCGACAGCTAGAATATAGTCCGCATCGCTAACCGGCTTTAATGGCTTGTGGATCGCTTCCTTCACTCTGGCGATATCAACCGGATTGGACAGGCTACCGATCCGTGATCGATCGACCCGATAGATCTCCCGAACCGTATTCTCCACGGATTTTGATACACAACTGATATGACGGGCCTTGCGGTAAATTTTGCCTAACAGAGCCTGTACAATCCTGGTCGATCGCCCCGAACCGCAGGCTTCAACAGTTGCGGCCGCGGTATTACTGTCTTCGGAGATAATCCAGGCGACCCGGTTCACATGTTTAGCAAGCGCAACGAAATACATCGGGATCGTTGTTTCCAGGGTGAAGCTCACAACGAAGTCGGGTTCGATTTGTCGGAGCATCCCGCGGATCTGGTGGATTGCCAAAATACAGTTGACAAAATCTCGTGACCGCGACAATGCAAGCAGTAGCTTTTTCAGCCGGGCATCGGGTGGAACGAGAACCAGCCGGTTTGCAGGCACCTCGTTCAGAAATTCTCCTTCCTCCCGTAACAAACCCAGCCGGACATCGACATTAAGCCGTTCTAGTTCATTTACCAAAGTACAGACTCTGCGTTCCACACCAGCTCCGACCAACGACGGACAAAGGAACAGCACTTTCATCGATAAACCCTAAACCGAGTGTCGAAATTTGCCCGCTGCCGCGAGTCGGGACCCCGAAACGTACTCGCTGTGTTCAGACCGTATGGACTTCCATCTCATCTACCCCGGAGGAAAACACGAGCATCACCACACCGTAAATGATCGTAGTGACTCCGAGTATCTTCTGAAAATTGAAATATTCACCGAAGATAAAATACCCGCAGCACAAAGTAATACAGCTCTGCAGAACCGCGAAAAGTGGAACGCTGACCGATACATTACCGTGGGAATAGGTAATCTGCATACACAACCAGCCTATCGCGCCAAAAAGCATCATAATAGCAAACGGCCAGAGACTGACAAAATAAAACAGGCTATCCATGGAGAATACGGAAAACTGCCCGATTTCGGCGATTACCAAATTGGTATTTGCCTTGATATACGTTTCTACGTTGCCGAATGAAATACCGGTACAAAGCGCATAATAGATTTCGTAGTTTTTTATTCGCCTTCTATAGACAACGAATACTATCGCGCAAATTGTCAGTATCGAAAATATACTGAAATCCAATAGCCTTATTATATTCGTATTCGAACCCGTTACCGGTCTTGCTATAAATATAATCAAGAGGGTACCGAAACTGACTG
>JBOICY010000437.1:0-3993 GCA_050740335.1 Methylococcales bacterium
GGGCGGCGCTCGGGTGGGCAAGCCGAGATGGTCAAGGATTTTGGCGATCACGGCGGGTTGTTGGATGGCAGCAATGATTTTCAGGTTACGCCCACAGGGCAAGGACAGTGCTCGAGGTCGAACTAGAACACCCGTTACAACAATCGAGCCCACCAGATACGTGAAGCAGACGGTCGGCAAGGTGTCTCATCGGGTTGATCGGTCGCCGGATGGACGTTGACCAGTTCTTCCGGGATGATTTCCGACCGGTGTTTGGCGTTCGGTGCCAGCCCGTAGGATGGGTTGAGCGAAGCGATACCCATCAAATCGAGTTTGCTATGATTTACCTATGGTTAATTATCGCCGCAACCGGCTCCCTGGCGGAAGCTATTTCTTCACGCTCAATCTCGCCGATCGGTGCTCGCGGCTGGTGACCGAGCAGGTCAATCTGTTACGCGCCGCTTTTCTGTATACGCGATCGAGGCATCCGTTTTCGGTCGATGCGGTCGTGGTGTTGCCCGACCACGTTCACGCGACCTTCTCGCTGCCGGAACGGGAAGCAGACTATGCGCTGTGGCTGCGGTTAATCAAGACCGTCTTTTCACGCCAACTACCCAAATGAACACCGCTCGGCGAGCCGCACCGCCAAGGGCGAACGCGGCATTTGGCAACGGCGTTACTGGGAGCATTCGCTGCGGGACTACGCCCGGCATGTCGATTACATCCACTATAATCCGGTCAAACAGGGGCATGTGGAAAGGGTAAAAGACTTGCCCTATTCGTCGTTCCACCTCTTTGTGCGGCTCGGGCATTATCCGCCTGACTGGGGAGACCGCTGGGAAGACGGTGGGGGTTTGTTTGGTGAATCCTGACAGGATGGGTACCAATTTAATCGACCGATATTGCCTGGTGCCATGATGGGTATCGCTTCGCTCAACCCGTGTAACCCGTGTAAGGCGGAACCATGGATGGGTTCCGCCGGATGGGAAATGCTCCACAATTCCAGATGTTTTGCTAAAAGTCTATACGATGGTTTGTGGATCGGATTGTGATTCGCTGCTGCGGGAAGGGTCAGGCTTTTGATTTTTTCCGAATAAGGAAAAGGGGCAAATAGTAAAAACAAAAGCCTTGTATGATGAACGAGGATTATCAGGCGGCCTTCCTGTCGATATAAAGTTAGTACTCGCAAAAAAATGATCGACCTCGTCCACCCGCCCCCCGAGCGGTATCGATCATTTTCCAGGCCGATGCTCGGATTCATGATCGTTCGGTCCTAAAAAAACGCCGAGCCGCCAACCGACACCCGGCGTTTTATTTTGGCGATTGTCCGGCGAATTTCAGAACAGCCCCGTGATTTTACCGTCGTCGTCGATATCGATGCGTTCGGCCGCCGGGATTTTCGGAAGTCCCGGCATGGTCATCATGTTCCCGGCAATCGCGACGACGAAGCCCGCGCCGTTCGCGAGTCGGACCTCGCTGATCTGAACCGTGTGATCGGTCGGAGCCCCTCGGCGGTTCGAATCGGTGGTCAGGGACATCTGGGTTTTCGCGATGCAGACCGGAAACCTGCCATAGTCCTTGCTCCATTCTTCGAGTTGGCCGCGCACCTTGTCGTCGAAGGTGACCGAGGAAGCGCCGTACAACTTGGTGGCGATCGCCTCGATTTTTTCCTTCAACGAAACATTTTCATCATAGACAAAAGTGCAGCCCGGCGCTCGGTTGTCCACCACATTGAGCACCTCACGCGCGAGGCCTTCGGCACCGGCTCCGCCGTCGGCCCAGTGTTTTGAAACCACGCATTTTGTGCTCAGTGACTCGCATTTATCTTTCAGGAGTTTCAATTCCGCATCAGAATCGAAGGTGAAATGATTGATACAGACCACGCAAGGCAGGCCATAGTGCTGGTTGATGTTGCTCAGGTGCCGTTCGAGATTGACAAAGCCTCTTTCGAGAGCCGCGAGATTTTCGGTGTTCAATGCGTCTTTCGCGACCCCGCCGTGGTACTTCAAGGCGCGGATCGTCGCGACGAGCACCACGGCCGAAGGCTTGAGTCCGGCCATGCGGCACTTGATGTCGATAAATTTCTCGGCGCCGAGGTCGGCGCCGAAACCGGCTTCGGTGATGCAGTAGTCGGCGATTTTCAGGCCGGTTTGGGTCGCGGTGACGGTATTACAGCCATGCGCGATATTCGCGAAGGGGCCGCCATGGATGATCGCGACATTGTTTTCCAGGGTTTGCACCAGATTCGGCTTGATCGCGTCCTTGAGCAGCGCGGCCATCGAACCCTGCGCGTTCAGGTCTCGCGCATAAACCGGCTTTTTGCCGCTGGTGTAGCCGATCACGATCCGGCCGAGCCGTTCCTTGAGGTCGGCGCGGTCGGTCGCGAGACACAGAATCGCCATCACTTCCGATGCGACGACGATGTCATAGCCGTCTTCACGCAGATATCCGTTCGCGGTGCCTCCGAGCCCGACCACGATCTTGCGCAGCGCACGGTCGTTCATATCGACCACGCGTTTCCACTGGATCAGGCGCGGGTCGATATCCAGCGCGTTACCGTGGTTGATGTGGTTGTCGATCAGGGCGGACAACAGATTGTGCGCGACGCCGATCGCGTGGAAGTCTCCGGTGAAGTGAAGGTTGATGTCTTCCATCGGGACGACTTGGGCATAGCCGCCTCCGGCCGCGCCGCCCTTGACGCCGAAGCACGGGCCGAGCGAGGGTTCCCGGAGACAGATGATGGTTTTCTTGCCCAGGCGGTTCATCGCATCGCCGAGCCCGACCGTGGTCGTGGTTTTCCCTTCTCCGGCCGGAGTCGGACTGATGGCCGTGACCAGAATCAGCTTTCCGTCCGGCTTGCCGGCCAGGCTCTTGACGTATTCGAGTGACAGTTTTGCCTTGTAGTGTCCGTAGGGATCGAGATGCTCCGGTGGGATGTCGTATTGTTGTTTCGCCAGATCGATGATCGGCTTCATTTTCGCCTTCTGGGCGATTTCGATGTCAGACATTATCTTCGTCCTCCCATAAAGACTTTTAGTTGCCGTAAACCGGGAATCGGGCACACAGCGCCTTGACTTTTTCGCGGGTGTCCAGGATCAGCCGTTCGTTATCCAGATCGTCCATAATGTCACACATCATGGATGCGACCTCGCGCACTTCGGTTTCCTTGAATCCGCGAGTAGTCGCGGCGGGGGTTCCGACCCGGATGCCGCTGGTCACGAAAGGTGACTGAGGATCCTTGGGCACCGCGTTTTTGTTGATCGTGATGTAGGCCTTGCCGAGCGCGGCGTCAGCGGCTTTCCCGGTGATTCCTTTCGCGATCAGCGAGACCAGCATCAGATGGTTGTCGGTTCCGCCCGAAACCACGTCGTAACCCCGGGATACGAATACCTTGGCCATTTCCTGCGCATTCTTGATCACTTGCTTTTGATATTCCTTGAACTCCGGAGCCATGGCTTCCTTGAACGCGACGGCCTTGGCCGCGATCACGTGCATGAGCGGGCCGCCCTGGATGCCCGGGAAGATCGTGGCGCTCAGTTTTTTCTCGATATCCGGGTTGCTCCTGCACAGGATCACGCCGCCGCGCGGACCGCGAAGGCTCTTATGCGTGGTGCTGGTCACGATATCCGCGATCGGAACCGGGTTCGGGTACAGGCCGGCCGCGACCAGTCCCGCGACATGGGCCATATCGACGAACAGGAACGCGCCCACCTGGTCCGCGATGTCGCGGAAGCGCTGCCAGTCCATGATCCGGGAATAAGCCGAGAAGCCGGCCACGATCATTTTCGGTTTGTGCGCGCGCGCGAGGGTTTCGACCTGGTCATAGTCGATCAGTCCGGTGTCCGGGTTCAGACCGTATTGGACGGAGTTGTAAAGTGTGCCCGAGAAATTCGGTTTTGCGCCGTGAGTCAAATGCCCGCCGTCCGAGAGACTCAGTCCGAGGATCGTGTCGCCGGGCTGAATCAATGCCATGTAGACCGCGGCGTTGGCCTGGGAGCCGGAATGGGGCTGCAC
>JBOICY010000438.1:0-19508 GCA_050740335.1 Methylococcales bacterium
GGTCTGGAAGGCGATCAGTGGGCGCACCACGAAGTCGGCGGAGCCCCCTTGGGCGATGCCCGTCTAAGCCGAAGGTCCTGCTGTAGAAATGCGCTAACCAAATGATAATTAGAATAAATGCGGTATATTTAATTTCCCGGAACTGGGAACAGGCGGATCAGGGCCAAGGTCCGTACTTCAATTGGAGTCGGTTCGGGGTCCTGAAAAATAGATGGACTTTCCGGGTCGGAGTGGAGTCGACAACGATGTCGTCAGCGGGTCCCCAATTCTGCAAGGAGGGTCGTAAAGCTTTGAATAGGTAGGTGGTCTTCGGTGATTCGCGCGACTTTCTTTTGTCGGGCAGTTGCGGACGGTTTTGCGGGGGCAACCGGGTCCCGGTTTTTGCGTTCGCTCGTGATTTCCTCGTCATCAAACAACAGCGGCGCCCAGGCCTGATGCAAATGCCATTCGACAATATAAGCTAACAAGCAGGTGAAGATATGGGCGCGGACGCGTGCTTCTGTGCGATGATAGATCGGCCGGATTTGTAGATCGACTCCTTTGAGGGTTCGAAAAGCGCGTTCCACCTGGGCCAGATTTTTATAACTGCGCACCGTGTCTTCGGCGGACAGGCTCGGTTCGGGCTCGCTGGTGCGAATGACATAGATTCCGTCCAGCTCGGTCTCGCGTTGGATCGCCGCGGTTCGCCGCTGGTAACTGAATCGCCCATCCGCGATGGGGCAGTTTCGATTCGAAGTGCTTTGCGACTTTGAAGCGAGGGATGATGTTACCGACTTTCCGACCGATCTCGGCGGCACTCAAGGGTGTTTTGGTGCGGCGCCGGACCTGCTTGACCAGCTTCTCCAAAGCCAACTCGTTGGCTTCCAGGAGCGCCTGTCGCTTGCGCTGCCGTTCCTCCGCCAGCATCGGATTGAAGCAGACAATCAAACGCTCGCCGGGAAACTCCGGGGAATGAATCTCGGCCAGGTTTTTGCCGGTCGAACAACGACACTTGCAGAGACTGTTGCTCCACCAACTGACGCAGCTTCTCGCTCCGCAAGGCGGAGATCCAACCTGCCTCCCCGGGTATTGCTTGAGCGCCTCGATTTGGGTCTGGGTAAGTATCCCGCGATCGCCCACCAAGATCACCCGCTCCAAGCCGAAACGCTGCTTCAGCTTGTTGACCTGATCCGGCAGCGTACTCGGATCGGCGGTGTTGCCCGGATTCACATCTGCCCCGCCACCGGCCGTCCCCGCGAGTCGGTGAGTACCCCGTACACTGCCCAATCGGTTTACCCCGCTTGCCATCCCGACTGTGGCCAAACCTGACCAAAGGACAACAATGGCCTTCGTAGTAACTGCTACTCACATCATAAAGCACTTGCCCGCCTTCCCCCAAATAGCGAGCCGCCAACTTCTTCTCAATCCGGGATTGTTGACCCAGCAGCCAGTCTGCCTCGCCGCATACAGTTTGCCTCTTCTTCGGCATCCCCGACCGACAGGACCTCCGCCAACGTTGTGGTATGCCACCAGCGCGTGGTGGCCAGTTTCGAGCAGGGCCGGATCAAACGCTCGATAACCATCGCCAACACCAAGTCCCGATACCGCGTCCTTTGACTGCTGAAGAGTCGATCCAGCACGATCTTCCGGATCATTTCCAAAATGGCTTCGACAGGCAGCCATGCGCTAAAGACCGTTCAATGCGAAAGGCTTCGCCGGGGGATACCAGAGGTTCATCCTTGAGTACTCGACGCAGGGCGTCGACTTTGTGAATCGGCCAATGGGTGAGATTGGCTAAGGTCCGCTTGCAAACCTTCTTGCCTTCGCGCCAGCCTTCCCGCAGCAGGATGGCGGGTCGGGAATTGCGATTCGGGACCGTTTCGATATACAGGGGAACTACCATAGCATAGTGATCCCATCATATAAAGCAAAATAAGCACAATTACATGGGAACTTTTCGAGGCAACTTCAAGGACAAAACTACCATTAAATCAAAATATCAGCCTAGATTTTGACCTGTTTTTGGAAGGAACTTCGGGTTAAAGAGGAATCGTCGTTCCGGCAGGCAGATTGCCCGAACCCAGAAGCCAAGGATGGCAGGCTCCTCAAACTTCCATGTGTTCTGGATACCGGCAATCTGCCTGCCGCTATGACGACCTAACTTAACGGCATTGCCGGTAATACCGGCGGCCTGCTTCGAAGTAGAAGGCTTGGATTTTGTTGGGTTACGCGAAGCCAACCCAATCTACCGAGCTTCCATCCGGATTCGGGCCAGGTTTGCTTCAACAGAATAAAGCGAGCAACGAATAAAGGTGCTTATCTACGCGCAGAAAGATGAAGTCACGTCCTGTAATCCGCATTGATGCGGACATAGTCATAAGATAAATCGCAACTCAACTCCCGGTGCCGCCGCTCACCGCGACCCAGTTCCACGCGAATCAGAATCTCGTCATGACGCATGATCTCCCGGGCAAGCGATTCTCGATAGCACGGAGAAAGCCCTCCGTTTTCGACGACCGGTAAATCACCGAGCCAGATTCCGACCCGGTCGATGTCCAATTTGTCGACTCCGGCGCGGCCAACCGCGGCAAGAATCCGGCCCCAGTTCGGATCCGAGGCGAAACAGGCGGTCTTGACCAGGGGTGAGGTCGCGATGGTCTTGGCGACCTTTCTCGCCTCCGATTCGGAGGCGGCACTTCCGACTTCGATTCTCAGCAACTTGGTCGCGCCTTCCCCGTCGCGGACGATCGCCTCGGCCAGTTCTTCACAGACCTCATCCACGAACCCTGAAAATAAATCGTATTCAGGGCTTTCCGGCTCAACCCGCGAATTCCCGGCTTGTCCGGTCGCGATCAAAACACAGGCGTCGTTGGTCGACGTATCACCATCGACCGAGATGCAGTTGAAGGAACGCTCGACCGCTTTCGCTAAACAGGAATGCAAAAGGCTGCGATCGATTAAAAGATCGGTCGCGATGAAGGCCAGCATGGTCGCCATTTGCGGGTGAATCATTCCGGCACCCTTGGCGATCCCGGTGATCACGACATCCCGCCCGCCGATCGAGAAGCGCCGGGAAAGCCCCTTGGGGCGCGTATCGGTGGTCATGATCGCGCGCGCGGCGGCGTCCCATCCGAGCGCGGAGAGAGCATCGAGCGCCGCGGGAATCGCCGACTCCATTTTTTCGATCGGAAGGCGTTCGCCGATGACACCTGTCGAAAAGGGCAGAACCTGATCCTCCCGCAGTCCGGCACATTGCGCCAGGAATCTACAGCTTCTTCGCGCGTCTTCGAAACCGGCTTGCCCGGTACCCGCGTTGGCGTTGCCCGAATTGATCAACAGAAAGTGCACGGCGCTCTGGATATTCCGCCGCGCAACCAGAACCGGCGCCGCGCAGAACGCGTTGGTGGTGAACGTTGCCGCACAGACCGAGCCCTTCGCGAGTTCAATCAGCAGAAGGTCATCGCGGACCGTCTGCCGGATGCCGGCCGAGGCAGTTCCGAGCCGGACACCCTTAACCGGAATGAATTCAATATCGCCGACCTTACCAACCGCCATGAGATTATCGTAGCCCGATCAGTTCAATTTACCGTGGCATTGCTTGTATTTCTTGCCCGAACCGCAGGGACAGGGTTCATTCCGGCCGACTTTTCGCCCTTCCCGTTTAAATGGCTTGTGCGTATCCGAGGACTTGTCGGGATTTTCCGGATCAGCCAGGCTGCTTTGCGCCTCGGCATGTTCGTAACTGAGCTGGTCTACCGAAACCTGCGGAGACTCCACAGGTTTAAGATCTTCTTCGGTCCGTACCTGAACGCGACAAAGAATTCCGCTAACCTCCTGCTTGATCCCTTCGAGCAGGCTCACAAACATTTGAAAGGCTTCGCGCTTGTATTCCTGTTTGGGATCTTTCTGAGCGTAACCTCGCAGATGGATTCCCTGACGCAAATGGTCCATGGCCGCGAGATGTTCTTTCCAGGAATTATCGAGTACCTGAAGCATAACCGACTTTTCGAAATGATGCATGACCTCCGATCCGACAAAGGCCTCCTTTTCGGCATAACTCCGGTCCAGCTTTTCCAGGATAGTTTCCCTGAGCGTCTCTTCATGCATGGAGTCGTCTTCATCCAGGATCTTCCGAATCGGAATGGAGATTCCCATCTCGGACTCCAAGGCCTCTTCGAGTCCGCGGAGATTCCACTGCTCTTCCATGGTCCGTTTGGGAATATGCTGATCGATCGCCAGATTCACAACGTCCTGTCGAATCGCGGCGATGGTTTCCGAAATATCGTCCGCCTCCATGAGTTCGTTGCGTTGCTTGTACACTTCTCTGCGCTGATCATTGGCGACATTATCGAACTCGAGCAATTGTTTGCGGATATCGAAATTGCGCCCCTCGACTTTACGCTGCGCGTTCTCGATCGCCTTGGTCACCCAGGGATGTTCGATCGCCTCGCCTTCCTCGAGCCCCAACTTCTGCATCAGACCGGCGACCCGCTCGGATGCGAAAATCCGCATCAGATTATCCTGCAGCGAAAGATAAAAACGGGTCGAACCCGGATCGCCCTGCCGCCCGGAGCGCCCCCGCAACTGGTTGTCGATACGACGCGATTCGTGCCGTTCGGAACCGATTACATGCAGGCCTCCCGACTCGATGACGGCTTGATGCCGCACGCTCCAGTCCTTGCGGGCCTTCTCGATCGCGGCCTTATCGGCCGGATCGATTTCTTCGAGTTCCGCGTCGAGATTTCCGCCCAGCACGATATCGGTACCGCGTCCGGCCATGTTCGTCGCGATAGTCACGGTGCCCGGACGGCCCGCCTGCGCGATAATGTGCGCTTCCCGTTCGTGCTGTTTTGCATTCAGAATTTGATGCGGGATCTTCTGTTTTTTGAGCAAGTCGGACAGGTGTTCCGAATTTTCGATCGACGTGGTACCGACCAATACAGGCTGGCCGCGCTCTACACAATCTTTGATATCTTCGCAGATCGCCTTGTATTTTTCCGCGGTGCTCAGATAGACCAGATCGCCCATATCATCCCGGATCATGGGTTTATGAGTCGGGATCACGATCACTTCAAGATTGTAGATCTGTTGAAATTCGAAGGCCTCGGTGTCTGCGGTGCCGGTCATTCCGGCGAGCTTGTGATACAGACGGAAATAATTCTGGAAAGTGATCGAGGCGAGCGTCTGATTTTCGTTTTGTATTCTGACTCCCTCTTTGGCCTCGACCGCCTGGTGCAGTCCTTCGGACCATCTTCGTCCCGGCATCACACGCCCCGTAAATTCATCCACGATCACGACTTCATTGTTCAGCACGATGTAGTCGACATCTTTCTGGAACAGGACATGCGCCCGCAACGAGGCATTGGTATAGTGCATCAACAGAATATTGGCCGCCGAATACAAGCTTTCTCCTTCGGCCATCAGGTTATGCTCGACCATGAGATTTTCGATTTTTTCGTGCCCCTCTTCGGTCAGATAAACCTGGCGCGCTTTTTCATCGACATGGTAGTCGCCAGGCCCTTCTTTTTCCTCCTGTCTAGCCAAAAGCGGAACGATCGCATTCAGATGCCTGTAGAGATCCGAGTGGTCTTCGGTGGGACCTGAAATGATCAGAGGCGTGCGCGCCTCGTCAATCAGAATCGAGTCGACTTCATCGACGATCGCATAATAGAGTTCGCGCTGGACCTTCTGCGCGGAGCTGAATGCCATGTTGTCGCGCAGGTAATCGAAACCGAATTCGTTGTTGGTCCCGTAAGTAATATCGGCCGCATAGGCCACCCTGCGCTGATCGGGGTTCAGTTCGCTCACGATCACCCCGACCGTCATGCCCAGAAATTCATAGATCTTACCCATCCAGGCGGCATCGCGGCGCGCCAGGTAATCGTTCACCGTGACCACGTGGACACCCTTGCCGGGTAGAGCATTCAGATAAACCGCGAGCGTTGCGACCAGCGTTTTTCCCTCGCCGGTTTTCATTTCGGCGATCTTCCCGTCGTCCAAAATCATGCCACCGATTAACTGCACGTCGAAATGGCGCATGTTGACTGCGCGCAAGCCGGCTTCCCGTACCGTGGCGAATGCCTCCGGGAGTAATTCTTCCAAGGGCTCGCCTTGCGCATACCGGCTGCGGAATTCTTGCGTTTTTGCCCGCAATTGCGCGTCGCTCAGCGAGTGTAGTTCCACCTCGATCGCGTTGATCGTTTTTACTATTTTCGTTTTTTTCTTAATCAGCCGATCATTCCGGCTGCCGAATAAGAACTTGACGAGCTTAGCAAACATCAGGATTGATTCCGGTTCCCTAAAAAATAAATAGCGCGCATGATACTAGAAAAGATTGCATTTTGCCGTTGCTCGAGTATTCTTCAGCGGTTTCTATTATTTGAGTCTTTGATTGGATGCCAGTAAAACCGATACGAATCGATCAGTTCATAAAATGCGGTGATTCGGTTCCCGTTCCGGTGCTAAAGCAAATTTCCGAGCAATGTCAAATGCTGCAGATCGTCCGGAGGGTTCTTCGCGAATCTTTTGCCGGACTTTTACGGGGCTGCGTGCGAAAACGAGCCGAAGTGGTGCTACTCACCGATTCCGCGGCTCTTGCCTCGCAGCTTCGATTTTACGGCCCGGTGATTCAGGAAGCCCTGAATACAAACATGCTACAACGAATCGAGTCCGTTAAAATCCGGATCATCCAGCCGATTAAACCTGAGACTTGCCGCCCTACCGCACGGAACATTCCGTCCCTGGAAACGATCACAACCCTGCGCGGATGCAGCGAATATATTGCCGATACCGCTTTGCAAATTTCTCTTAACCGACTCGCCGATACACTGGAAAGAACGATAACTTCCTGAGCAAACTTATCGAGCGCATGCCATTTCAGGCACACCCCCCGATTGACGGTCGCCCCTTAGACTGCAACCGGGATCGATTGCATATAGGAAATCGGGACCTCGCTCAGGTCATCGAAGGTTACCGACTCCCAGGCATCCTTGCTGTTCAGCAATTTTCTGAGCAGCTGATTGTTCAGGGCATGGCCAGACTTGTATCCACTGAAGGAACCGATCAGGCTATGGCCCAACAGGTAAAGATCGCCGATCGCATCCAGAATCTTATGCTTTACGAATTCGTCGACATAACGCAGGCCGTCTTCATTCAGGATCTTGGTATCGTCGACCACGATCGCGTTGTCGAGACTCCCGCCCAACGCGAGGTTCATTGAGCGAAGCGCCTCGATATCCTTCATAAACCCGAAGGTCCTCGCCCGGCTGACTTCCTTCACGAAGCATGTCGAGGAAAAGTCGATGGTCGCGGTCTTGGCTTCGTCATTGAATGCGGGATGCACGAAATCGATCGTAAAAGTAACCTTGAATCCGTCGAAGGGTTCAAAATACGCCCATTTATCCCCATCCTCGACCATCACTTTCTTTTTGATCCGGATGAAGCGCTTCGGGGCGTCCTGATCCTTGACACCCGCGGATTGCAGCAAAAACACGAATGGCCCGGCGCTCCCGTCCATGATCGGCACTTCCGGCGCGCTCACGTCGATCAGAGCATTATCGATCCCAAGCCCTGCCAGCGCGGAAAGCAGATGCTCGACGGTCGAGATCTTCGCATTCCCTTTGACCAGTGTGGTCGAAAGCAAGGTTTCACCGACATTCTCGGGCCTTGCATCGATGACAACCGGTTCATCGAGATCGGAGCGTCTGAATTTAATCCCGGAACCGGCCGCGGCGGGCCGCAGCGTCAAATAAACCTTTTCGCCCGTATGCAGCCCGACCCCCGTGGCCCGTATCACGTTTTTCAACGTTCTTTGTTTGATCATAGACCCTCGCCTGTCCGTTTTTGATTATTGCAATGCAGCAAAACCTGGAAATAATACCATAAGCACTCCATCGGCAAAAGGGCGGGTCGATTTTCCGTCGGCAAGCCATCCATTTCGTAGCCCGGTATTCGTTAATCGGCCTGCCTGCGCAGAAATGCCGGAATGTCCAGATAGTCGAGATCGACCGGCTTGTTATTATCAGTTCCGGTCCGCTTGGCTTCGACCCTTTTCGGACGGATCATGGCCGGTCTTTCCAGATGATCATAGCCGATCTCCGCGCCGGTTTTCTGTACCAGCCGGATCGCGGGTTCAGGCGTCGCCGCGTGATTCGCGAGTCCGGTCGCGACCACCGTCACCCGGATCTCTTCATGAAGGTCCGGATCGATCACGGTACCGACCACGACAACCGCGTCATCCGAGGCGAATTCCTTCACGGTATTTCCGACTTCATCGAATTCTCCAATAGCAAGGTCCGTGCCTCCCGTTATATTCACGAGGATACCCCGAGCACCCTGCAGGTTGATGTCCTCCAGTAACGGGCTCGCGATCGCTTTCTCGGCGGCTTCACGCGCACGATTTTCTCCCGTGGCCACCCCGGTGCCCATCATGGCCATTCCCATTTCCGACATGACCGTGCGCACATCGGCAAAATCGACGTTGATGAGTCCCGGACGCGTAATCAGATCGGCAATGCCCTGAACCGCGCCATGCAACACATCGTTGGCCGCGCTGAAAGCGTTCAGCAACGAAACCTCCCGGCCCAGCACCGGCAGCAGTTTTTCGTTCGGGATCGTGATCAGAGAATCGACGTACTGACTCAACAACTCGATCCCTTTATTGGCGACGGCGCGTCGCTTGTTACCCTCGAACCCGAAGGGCCGCGTGACCACGGCCACCGTCAAGATCCCCATCTCCTTCGCGATCTCGGCAAAGATCGGCGCGGCGCCGGTTCCGGTGCCGCCTCCCATGCCCGCGGTCAGAAAAATCATGTCCGCGCCGGCAATGGCTTCCTGAATTCGCTGGCGATCATCCAGCGCCGCCTGCCGCCCGATTTCGGGGTTGGCCCCGGCGCCCAGACCCTTGGTCAATTCGCTTCCCAGTTGAATGATGGTCCGCGCGGAGACATTTTTCAATGCCTGCGCATCGGTATTGGCGCAAATGAATTCGACTCCGTCGATATTCGTGTTCACCATATGGTTCACCGCGTTTCCGCCACCGCCGCCGATTCCGACCACTTTGATTACGGCATTTTGCCCGTATGCATCCATTAATTCGAACTTCATATCACTATCCTCCTCGTTACATCGTTAATTTTGAATACTCACTCAGAAATTACCCTGAAACCAACTTTTCATCTTCGCCCAGACTCCGCTTGAGCCGGAATCCGCCGAAAATCTGGTCTTCTGCACGGAGTTCCTGTTTTGCTGGCCAAAGATCAACAATCCCACCGCGGTCGCGTAAATCGGATTACGTATGACATCCGTCAAACCGCTCACGTATTGCGGTAATCCGAGCCGTACCGGCATATGGAAAATCTCTTCGGCAAGCTCGATTGCCCCTTCGACCTTCGCACTGCCGCCGCTCAACACGATCCCCGCGCCGATCAAGTCCTCGAAACCGCTGCGACGCAATTCGGATTGCACCAGCATCATGAGTTCCTCGTAGCGCGGCTCGACGATTTCCGCGAGATTCTGTTTCGAAATCCTGCGCAAGGGACGATCGCCGATACTGTGCACTTCGATTGTTTCCTCGAGCGAGGCCAACTGAGTCAGCGCGCAGGCGTATTTGATCTTGATGTCTTCGGCATGCTGGGTCGGGGTTCTGAGCGCCACCGCGATATCGTTCGTGACCTGATCACCCGCGATCGGAATAACCGCGGTGTGGCGAATCGCGCCTTCCGTGAAAATCGCGATATCGGTCGTGCCACCACCGATATCGACGAGGCAGACACCGAGTTCCTTTTCATCTTCGGTCAAGACCGAAGCGCAGGACGCGAGCTGCTCGAGAATGATGTCCTCCGCCTCGAGATTGCAGCGGCGGATACATTTGATGATATTCTGGGCGGCGCTGACCGCACCGGTGACCATGTGGACCCGGGCTTCCAAGCGAATACCGGACATCCCGACCGGCTCTTTGATCCCTTCCTGCCGGTCGATGATGAATTCCTGAGGCAGGATGTGCAGAATCTTCTGATCGGCCGGAATCGCGACAGCCCGGGCCGAATCGATCACGCGGTCGACATCCCCCTGGGTCACTTCTTTGTCCCTGATCGCGACGATGCCGTGCGAATTCAGACTTCCGATATGGCTCCCGGCGATCCCCGCGAAGACCGAATTGATCTTGCACCCCGCCATCAACTCCGCTTCGTCCACGGCTCTCTGGATGGAATGAACGGTCGATTCCAGATTGACGACCACACCCTTCTTGAGCCCCCGCGAAGGATTGGATCCGATCCCGATCACCTCGATGCTCCCCGCGTCGGTCAGTTCACCGACGATCGCCGCGACCTTGGAAGTCCCGATATCGAGCCCGACTATCAGATTGCGGTCTGTCTTTTTCGCCATTTTTTATTCTCTGAATCGGTGTCAAATGCCGCGCGGCGCCGCACCCTGATGCGGATCGTTTCGCTTCACGAACGAACTCCATTCCGGCTCGGTGCCCTTTTTCCATTCCACCGCATAACCATTCTTATACCGCAAATCCGCGCGGACCATCGATCGAATCGGTTGCTCGCCCAACAGGGACAGGGTCGCGAGAAAACGCTGGAATGTCCCGACCGGAGTTTCACGCCCCAACTCAACGGTCAAACCGTTTGAAATCTGGATCGACCAGGAATTGCGCTCGCTGATCCGGACTTTCTTCAGCGCCATGCCGAGCCCCCGCGCGCTGGCCTGCATTGCTTGGAATGCAGCCAAAAAATCCGCCGAACGCTCGGCCGGTCCGTCGATCAATGGCAGGCTCGCAAACGGTTCAATATTTTCCGGCGCGAACACGACACCCTGGCTGCTGAGCAGGCGATCTTCGCCGAAACGCGCGAAGGCAACGTGCTCTTCGATCCTTAGAACCAGTGTGTCCGGCCAGATGCGTTGGATTTGAAGGGCTCTAATCCACGGAATACTCTGAGCACCCATCCGAATCCGGTCCAGATCCATTTCCCAGTAGCCACGCTCGAGAAAGGGCCGGATTTTGAGTTCGAGTTCGCTCTTATCGAGATAATTGAACGCTCCTTGTATCCGAACGAAGCGCACTGGGAAATATTCGGCCTGCAACGGCCTGAATCCGAAACCGAGCAGCGCGGCCAGCAAGAACAGGCCGATTGCAATCACCAGATAAGCCGGGTCCCGGGCGGCGGAGGATGCTTTGGAGCGCTCAAGCCTCATCGTATTGCACTCAAATGTCCCGCGTCATGCTGGTTTCCAGAATCTTCCAGACCAAGTCGTCGAATCCGATCCCAACCGCTTTGGCGGCCATGGGAATGAGACTGTGATCGGTCATGCCTGGGACCGTGTTCACTTCGATTAACCAGGGATTTTTCTGATCATCCAGAAACAGGTCCACGCGACCCCAACCGGTCACCGCGACGGCCGCGCATGCTTCCGCGGCCAATTCCTGGAGTTCTTTTTCGAGGCTTCCTTCGAGTCCGCAGGGACAGTGATAGCGGGTCGAATCCGAGCGATACTTGGCATCGAAGTCGTAGAAGTTGTTCGGCGTTTCCAAGCGTATCAGCGGCAGACGCAAGTCCTGCAAAAAGCCCGCGGTGTATTCCCGGCCCGCAATCCAGGCTTCGGCGATGATATCCCGGCCATGTTCGGCGGCGGTTTGGCGCGCGCCGGCCAGATCATCGCGGTTAATGACCTTGGTCATGCCGATGCTGGAACCTTCTTGGGCTGGTTTAACGATGAAAGGAAAACCCAGTTCCTGCTCGCATCGCAACAGGTCTTCATCGTTTTGCAACACAATCCAGCGCGGGGTCGGCAATCCCATCGCTTTCCAAATCAGTTTGGTTTTGATTTTGTCCATCGCAATCGCCGAAGCCAATACGCCGGAACCTGTGTAAGGCACACCCATGGCTTCCAGGAAGCCCTGCAATACGCCGTCTTCGCCACCCCGGCCATGGACGATATTGAAAACCCGGTCGAAGGACCGGCCGGAAAAAGCGCGAAATGGACTGTCGCCGACATCGACACCCACCGCATCGACTTGTTTCCGTTGCAAGGCTGCGAGCACGGCCTGCCCGCTCGACAATGAAATTTCCCGTTCGGCCGCGCTGCCGCCCATGGCCACCGCGACCGTCCCGAATTCAGTTGGGTTCTTCACTGCTTGAGTCATGGTTCTGGTTCGCCTCCTTCCTAGGATTCACCGACAATCCTCACCTCGGGAACCAAGCGGATGCCCTGTTTTCGCTCGACCTCGGCCCGCACGAATTCGATCAGGGCTTCGATATCCGCGGCCCGCGCGTGGTTCTGATTAACGATGAAATTTGCGTGTTTTTCGGATACACAGGCGCCGCCGATCGTGTATCCCTTCAGCCCGCTTGCCTCGATCAACCGTGCCGCGTAATCATGCGGCGGATTGCGGAAGACCGAACCGCAACTGGGCTGATTCAGCGGCTGGGTTTCCAGCCGTTTCGCGAGCAGCGCCTTGATTCTGTTGCGGCTTTCTGTTCCGTCGCCGAATTTCAGTTGGAATCGTGCCGCCAAAAAGTATTCATCCGCGGGACCCTCGATATGCCGATAACCCACTTCGAATTGATTCCGGTCCCGGATCTGGCACACGCCACTTCGATTCACGGTAAGCACTCGATCGACCAAGGCCCAGGTTTCGCCGCCGAAAGCGCCGGCATTCATCGCGAGCGCCCCGCCGATGCTGCCTGGGATGCCCGCGAAAAACTCGGCTCCCGCGAGGCCCCGATCGCTGCAAAAGCGGGCCAAATGCGGACCCAATACCCCGGCTTCGGCATAGACCCGATTGTGATTCTCCATTCTCAGAACATTCAAGCGGCCGCGGGTACTGATCACCGTCCCGCGGATGCCCTTGTCGCGAATCAACAGGTTGCTGCCCATGCCCAACCAGAATACCGGCTCCGTGTTCGGCAAATCCCGAAGAAAGGCGAGCAATCCTTCCTGGTCCCGCGGGCGGAACAATCGATCCGCCTTGCCGCCCACCCGCCAGGAACTATAGTTCGCGAGCGCTTGATCGATTGACAGATCACCATGAGGGCAGGATAAGGAATCAAAATCTGCCATCGCTTTCTCCTTAAAGCCGGAGCATTGTCGAGTTTGCGGAATCAAAGGCTCACCCCGGCCACTTCGGCATTCATGAGCGTCGCGAGTTGCTCGGGCAATTCCGCTGCGATCTGGCCCACATTCCCGGCGCCCATGGTAATCACGAGATCCCCCGCTTTCAGAATCGAGGACGAGATATTCGCGAGATCGTTCGAATCACCGACGAAGACCGGGTTCACCTGGCCGCGCAGTCTGACCGCGCTGGAAAGAGTCCGCCCGTCCGCGCCGGCGATCGCGCTTTCTCCCGCGCTGTACACATCCAGCAGTATCAAGACATCGACCGAGGAGAGTTCCTGAACAAAATCTTCGAACAAGTCACGGGTTCGCGTGTAGCGATGCGGCTGAAAGATCAAAACCAGACGCCGATCCGGCCAGGCCACCCGCGCGGCCGCGAGGGTCGCGGCAATCTCGCGGGGATGGTGCCCGTAATCATCGAGCAACACAATCGTACCCTCCGCGAGCCTGAGTTCACCGAGGCTCTGGAATCGACGGGCAATACCTTTGAATTCTTCGAGGCTTTTCTGTATCGCATGATCCGGAATTCCCATTTCCGTCGCGACACAGATCGCGGCAAGCGCATTCAGGATATTGTGGCGACCGGGAAGGTTCAGCGTGATATCCAGATCGCCGAAATTCCCCCAGCGCCGTACTCTGAAGCGGGACTGCAAACCGGATTGAACGACCTCCTCGGCCCGAAGGTCGGCATCGGGCCGGGTCCCGTAGGTCTTCACGGGCTTGGATATTCCGGCAAGAATTTCCCGGACACCGGGATCATCGAGACACACCACCGCGAGACCATAAAAAGGCACATGGTGAAGAAACTCGATGAATACTTTCTTTAGCGAACCAAAGTCTCCGCGGTAGGTATCCATGTGGTCGCAATCGATATTCGTCACGACCGCGATAATCGGCTGCAGATAAAGAAACGAGGCATCGCTCTCGTCGGCTTCCGCGACCAGATATTTCCCGCTGCCCAATTGGGCATTGGTTCCCGCGCTGTTCAGCCGGCCGCCGATCACAAAAGTCGGGTCGAGACCGGCTTCGGCGAGAAGGCTCGCGGTCAGACTCGTGGTCGTGGTTTTACCATGCGTGCCGCTAATCGCGATCCCAAAGCGAAAACGCATCAATTCGGCGAGCATTTCCGCGCGCGGGATCACCGGTATCCGGTTTTGCCGCGCGGCCCGAATCTCGATATTCGAGCTATCGACCGCGCTGGACACCACGACCACATCGACTTTTTCGATATTCCCGGCTTTGTGACCGATCTGGATCGCCGCTCCGAGGTCACTCAATCTTCGGGTTATACTGCTCGCCTTCAAATCCGAACCCGAAACCGTATAACCCAGATTCAGCAGAACCTCCGCGATCCCGCTCATGCCGGAACCGCCGATTCCGACAAAATGGATCTTATGCATGCGGCCGGGACCGAATGGATGCGGCTCATGAAAGGACGAGCGGATCATGCCGCCTCACCGATACAAGTTTCGGCAACGAGTTTCGCGGCCTCGGGTCTCGCGAGCCAGGCCGCCGCCCGAGCCATCGAATGGAGCCGCGGCGTGTCTTCGAGCAGCGAATTCAGAGCCTGGCGCAGATCTTCTTCCAGACTATCGGCTTCCGGCACCAGAATCGCGGCGCCGGCATCCACCAGATAGCGTGCATTGCGAGTCTGGTGATCATCGATCGCATAAGGAAAGGGTACCAGTATCGAGGGCAGGCCGGCGATCGCAAGCTCGCTGACGGTCATCGCACCGGCGCGGCAGATGACCAGGTCCGCCCATTTATAGGCTTCCGCCATGTGATCGAGGAAGGTTTTCACGCTCGCCTCGATCGCGAGCGAACGGTAGGCCGACTCGGTCTGCTCCCGCATGGCCGAGCCGGTCTGATGCAAGACCTCGATCGTATGACTCAAACTACCGATCACACCGGGAACAACCCGGTTGAGCCTGCGGGCTCCCTGACTGCCTCCGAGTATCAGAATACACGGCGTCTTTTCCGAGTATTCACGGGCTTCCTGTCGAATTTGAACAATTTCCGCGCGCACCGGATTTCCGGTACACACGGCGCGAAGCGATCGATCGAAAGTCCCGGGAAATGCCTCCAACACACGGCGCGCCAATGAAGCCAGCACCCGGTTGGTCGTACCCGGAATCGCATTTTGTTCGTGAATGACCAGCGGGACCCGCATCATCCAGGCCATCAAACCACCGGGGCCGGAGACGAATCCACCCATTCCAAGCACGACGTCGGGGTTACGCCGATGCAGGATCCGTCCCGCCTGGCAACAGGCCCAGACCAACAGAAAGGGCGCCTTGATGAGCTTCAGCCCATGTTTACCCCGGAAACCGCTCACGGAAAGCCAGTCAATCGGGAATCCGTGGTCCGGCGCCACCCTGGCTTCCAGGCCGGTTCGGGTGCCCATCCAGAAGACCTGATTACCCGTATCCGACAGATACCGGGCGACCGCGAGCGCGGGATAAACATGACCGCCGGTTCCTCCGGCCAGAATCATCACGCGCTTAGCCATTCCAGAAGCCTCTCGCACCGGAACGGCCTTGCTCCACGGCCTCGCTGTAAACTCTGAGCAACAATCCGATCGCCGAGCACATCACGATCATGCTGCCTCCTCCGTAACTCATGAGCGGCAGCGTCAGTCCCTTGGTCGGCAGCATGCCCATGTTCACGCCCATGTTGATCGCGGACTGGACGCCGAACCAGATACCCAGGCCGTATCCAAGATAGGCCGCAAATTCAACTCCGACCTGGTCCGCGAGCTTGGCGATCGCGAAGGCTCTCCAGACCAGGAAAGCGAACAGGGCAATCACGACGCATACACCGAAAAGGCCCAACTCTTCTCCGATCACCGCGAACAGAAAATCGGTATGGCCCTCCGGCAGGTAATACAATTTCTGGAGGCCGGAACCGAGACCGACTCCGAACCATTCGCCGCGCCCGAACGCGATCAGCGATTGGGTGAGCTGAAAACCGGAATCGAGCGGATCCGCCCAGGGATCCCTGAATGTAGTCAGTCTTTCCATTCTCTCGGGTGACGTCACGATCAATATCATGCCGAGTACCCCCAGCAGACAGACCAGGACTGAGAATTGCCAAAGCCTGGCCCCGCCCAGGAACATCAGCGCGAGCGCGGTGATCAGAATGACCGCGGCCGCGCCGAAATCCGGCTCCATGAGCAGCAGAATACTCGCAAACGACAACAGAATCAGGGGGCGGATCATGCCATATACCGAAGTTCGGACGGTCTGCACGTGGCGCGTCATATATCCGGCCATATAGATCACCGAGATCAATTTTATGATCTCGGAAACCTGGATTCTCGTCCCGCCAACGGCCAGCCACCGAATACTGCCGTTCACTTTCACGCCGAGCCCCGGAATCAGCACCGCGACCAACAGAGCCAGTCCGATCAGAAACAACCAGTGACCCGATTTTTCCAGCACATCGAGCGGAACAAACAGCATGAGTACGGCGCCAAAGAGCCCGGCCAGAATATGAACTAATTGCCGCACGGGATAATTGAATAGACTATCGCCGCCTTCTCCGAGATGCATCGAAGCCGACATCACCATGATGAAACCGATGATCAGCAAGGCGCCCGACACCAGCAACAGGGGAATTTCCAGTGTCCAGCGATGGTTTCCCAGCACGACACAAACCCCGGCGTTTGAAACTTCAATTTGCACCGATCAGGTTCCTCACGGCAGATTCAAACACCCGGCCACGTTCCTCGTAGCTACTGAACTGGTCGAGGCTCGCGCAGGCTGGCGAAAGCAGTACGGTATCGCCGGGCCGGGCCAGACCGGCCGACAATTCAACGGCTCGCCGCAAATCCGGCGCCTTGATGGTGGTTACTTGAGACCCCAAGAAAGCGTCTAAAAGATCCGCGTCCCTGCCGATCAGCACAACCGCCCGGGCCCTTTCCCTGACCACATGCTTCAAGGCATTGAAATCGGCTCCCTTACCGTCCCCCCCGGCGATCAGTACGATCTTTCCATTTAGACCTTGCATCGCCGCGATACAGGCACCCACATTGGTGGCCTTCGAATCGTTGATCCAGGTGACACCCTGGATCTTTGCAAGCCACTGCATGCGGTGAGGAAGCCCCGGAAAATCTTTAAGCCCTTCGAGCATCCCCGCGACCGGCAGTCCGACCGCCCGGCCCAGCGCAAGCGCGGCCAATGCATTGGACAAATTCTGCCGGCCCTTGATTTTCACGGAATCCGCCCGGATCAGCCGGTTCCCTCTGTGAACCAACCACTCCCCATCCCTATGACGGTGCGCGCTGAAGTCCAGTGAATCTTCTCCGCTCAATCCAAACCGCAGTACCGGCTGATCCTTCCTCGCCATGGAGGCGACCACGGGATCATCCTGATTCAGGACCATGACGGTACAATTCGAGAAAATACTTTGCTTGGCCCGAACATAGGTTTCAAGATTACCATGCCGGTCCAGATGATCCGGGCTGATGTTCAACACGGTCGCCGCCGCACATTTCAGCAGAGAGGTCCGTTCCAGCTGAAAACTGGAAAGTTCCAGCACATAGAGATCGATTCTTTCCTCGTCACCCAGTAGATCCAGTGCCGGCATGCCCAGATTTCCGCCGACCCGGACCTTCCAACCCGCTTTATCGGCCATCGTTCCGAGCAGACTGGTCACAGTGCTTTTTCCGTTGGAACCGGTAATCCCGACCACCGGCGCGTTCACAACCGAGGCAAATAAATCGATATCGCTGAACAGTGGTAAACCGGATTCGAGGGCCTGAAAGACTATCTCGGTATCCAACGAAACTCCCGGGCTCACAATCAGATGGGTAGCCGCCTTGAAGGCCTCGCGATCGTATCGGCCGACAAACACCGGGATATCCGGATTCAACTTTTGTAATTCGGCCAGGCACGGAGGGCTCTCGCGATTGTCGGTCACCCCGACCGCGATCCCCAGAAGCGACAAAAACCGGGCGACCGAGAAGCCGGTCAGCCCGAGACCCACGACCAGCACGCGCGATTGTCCCGGATCGATCCCGAGCGCAGCGATCGCCTCGCTGCGCGACACGTCGGCGGTATGTTCGGTATAGGCCTGGATCATCTGAGTTTCAGGGTTGCGAGCCCGATCAATACCAGGATCACGCTGATGATCCAGAATCGAACGATAATCCGAGGTTCCGGCCAGCCCCTGAGTTCGAAGTGATGATGGATCGGCGCCATGCGGAAAATCCGCTTTCTGGTCAACTTGAAGGACAGGACCTGCAACATCACCGAGACCGTTTCCATGACGAATACTCCGCCCATGATCATCAGCACAATTTCCTGTCTGACCAGGACCGCCAGCGTTCCGAGAGCCCCTCCCAGGGCCAGCGCACCGACATCCCCCATGAACACCTGCGCCGGATAAGCGTTGAACCATAAGAATCCGAGGCCCGCTCCGACCAATGCGCCACAAAACACAACCAGTTCACCGACCCCGGGCAGCGAGGGAATCGCGAGATATCCCGCGAAATTGGCGTTTCCCGAGGCATACGCGAAAATGCCCAGCGCGCCCCCAACCAGGACGGTCGGCATGATCGCAAGGCCGTCCAGCCCGTCGGTAAGATTGACCGCGTTGCCGGTTCCGACGATCACGAAATAGGCGAGCACCATATAGACCCAGCCCATATCGACCATGACCGATTTGACAAAGGGGACGATGAACTGGGTCTCCGCCGCGATGGTCGAGGTGTTGAACAGAAACACCGCGGTCACGATCGCGACCAGGGATTGCCAGAACAATTTGGCGCGCGCAGACAGCCCCTTGCTGTTTCCTTCCGTGATTTTGCGGTAATCGTCGATAAAGCCGATTACGCCGAAACACAGGGTCACGAACAACACCGCCCAGACGTAGCGGTTCTGCCAGTCGGCCCAGAGCAGGGTACTGACACCGATGGCCACCAGAATCAGGGTTCCTCCCATCGTGGGTGTACCGGCCTTCGAGAAATGCGATTCAGGCCCCAGTTCGCGCACCTTCTGCCCGATGTTTCTCGCGCTCAAACGCCGTATCATGGCGGGGCCCACCATGAACGAGATTATCAAGGCGGTCAGTGTGCTCAGAATCGAGCGGAATGTCAGGTATTGAAATACGCGGAAACCACTTTCCCAGTCGGTCAATAGATTGGCGAGGTATAACAGCATGACTAATGGAGCCTTTCGACCCGCAATTCTTCGATGACCCGCTCCATTTTCTGGCTGCGGGAACCCTTTACCAATGCAATCACATTGCCGTTCAGCATCGTTTTGGAGGCCTCGATCAGGTCCTCTTGATTGTCGAAAAAAATACCGCCCTCGCCGAAGGCTTCAACGGCCTTGACCGCATCCGTTCCGGTCGCGAGCAAATGCGTGATTCCGTTCTTTTTCGCGTAACGGCCGACCTCTTCGTGC
>JBOICY010000439.1:0-11391 GCA_050740335.1 Methylococcales bacterium
GAATGGCGATGAGGGGATTGTATCCCTGATTCGCCAGGGTTTGCAGATAGCTGGAGATTCGGCAATAGGCGTGCGCATAGTCTTCCCATGCCCAATTCCGATTCTTTACACCCAAAAATCTGTCAAGTGTTTTTTTAGGTTTTCTTAGGATTTTATGGGTGAGTTGTTACTCGAAAACAATTAAAGGCGTATTTCGCCAGAGTCCGAGAAAACCCGGGGCGACCCATTTCCGCACTGGCTTTTCAACAAACCTTTGTCCGTGACCTGGAATCGGCCATCTGGTTGGACTGTGTCATGAACGAGAGTCCGCGGCAAGTGTATCGGCAGTATCGGACCGAATTTCTGGAAGCCAAGGAACACAGGCTATTTTCCGGCAATCGAAAAGTGAAGGACATCGTCCTGAGTTATCCTGCTGACCGCCAATGAACAAACAATGGCTGAATGTGATTGAACGCTCAATTCGCGACGAAAAACTCGCCGGGCGGTCTGTCAAAAAGGATCGATTGGCGATGAAGACTCTGCCCGGTGGAATTTTGAAAATTAACCGTGAACAGTATCGGGTACCTGATTCCGGCTATCTGGATATGGCTTTGGACGCTATCTCCAACATCGGCCACCGTTATGTGTTGGTGATTGAAAATTATCGTTGCTTTGATGCGCTGGATAGGATGCCGATGATCTGGAGCGGCCGTTCGACGATTCTGCAGCCTGGTGCCTGCCGAGTCCAGGGCAAATCTGTTCTAACAAGCTAGGACCCTTTTGCAGGTAGCCCGCGGAAGGGAATTGTTGGTCATGCGCAGGTAATCGAAGACAATACGGATGTTTCGAGCGAGCCTTTGGATTGTGGCGGAGACGGTGTCGCGGGATTTCGACTGGATGAGGCCCGTGGCGAAGCGTCGCAGTGCGGTAACTTTTTCGGGAGCCTGGCCGGAATGGATGGTGCAGCGACCTTCGTCCCAATTCTAATCCAGGCTATAGTGGCAGCAATCGGCAAGCTCAGGACGGGCTTGTGACTGGATTCCGGCAATCCCCCGTATCCAGTACGGGGCAGGCTCTGCCGGAATGACGGCAAAATGAGAATTGCTGGGGACACTGACAGCGCACCGGAGATTCGACGCGATTGATCGGGATTGATGCACCGAATTTTGAATGGGAGGAGTTTCTCGATATCGGTGACTCTCCACTTCCATGATTTCCGGGTACAATGATTTCCCGTGGCGCCAGCCAGCCGCTGCAGCAATGCGATAATCCTCGACCATGTCCAATTCAACATTATCCGCGATCGAAATCAACCCGGCGTCGCGGGCCGACGCCTGCATTATCTGGCTGCATGGCCTGGGCGCGAGCGGTCATGATTTTGAGCCGGTGGTACCCTATCTGGGCTTGCCCGCTTCACGCGCGGTCAGATTCGTATTCCCGCATGCTCCGGAGCGCCCGGTTACGGTCAACCAGGGCTACGTCATGCCCGCTTGGTACGACATCGCCGAGATTGCCATAAACCGGAGCATCGATCACGCCGGAATCCGGGCTTCGGTCGAACAGATCCACCAGATGATCGACTACGAAATCGGAAACGGAATACCCGCCGGCCGCGTCATTCTGGCCGGTTTTTCCCAGGGTGGAGTCATCGCGCTCGAGGCGGGCCTGCACTGCCGGCCGCGGATCGCGGGAGCTATCGGGCTATCGACCTATCTTGCGGACAAAAATGCGATTCCCAAGGGCGACCTTCCGATTTTTCTCGGGCACGGTTGGTCCGACCCAATTGTGCCTTTTGTACTCGGACAGCAGGCCAGGGATACTCTGGTCGAGAGGGGCTATCCGGTCGAATGGCATCAATATGCGATGGAACACTCGGTTTCGATGGAGGAAATCAGGGATATCGGCGGATGGATCACCGCGCGCCTGGGTTGAATGGCCAGAATCGGTGTATTGCGAACGATCTTTAGACTGAACAACAGAACGCGATGGACAGCCCGGTGGAAAATATTCCGATATCCGGCGCCTCGATTCATTACAGCGTACCAAGCGTCGGGAAACACGATGCGTAAGGCACGAGTCGTACCTAAATTAGATAGCACAGATAAAAAGATGCGAATATTGGACCTCTTCTCATGACCGATCCGGCCAACCGCGTTGCCACCTACGAAGATCTTTGCCGCGTACCGGATCATCTAATCGCTCAGATCATTCATGGTCAACTGATTACTCTGCCCAGACCCTCGCCCAAGCACGCGCGGGCGACCTCCATCATGGGTGGCAAACTGGTTCCGGCCTATGACGAGGGTAGCAACGGCCCCGGCGGCTGGTGGATTCTGGACGAGCCGGAATTGCATTTGGGGCAAGAAATCCTGGTTCCTGATCTAGCTGGCTGGCGGAGGGAGCGGATGCCGGCGCTGCCGGAGACAGCGTATTTCGAATTGGCACCGGATTGGGTTTGCGAGGTTCTCTCACCATCCACGGCGCAGATGGATCGGGCTGACAAACTACCGATTTATGCCGCGTACGGGGTGGTACACGCATGGCTCGTGGACCCCTCCGCACAGACATTGGAAGTGTTCGCTCTCTACGAAAATCAATGGCGGCTGGAGTGTGTTTATAAGAAGGCGGACGAAGTGCGCGCGCCGCCCTTCGATGCGGTGCATTTCAGTCTGGCTGGGTTATGGGCATAAGCGATTGAGGTAGAAATTCGCTGCCTCTCGAGCGGTTCGTTACGAAATTAAGGCTCCGCGCGCGCTATTCGGGAATTGGAGACGTAGTTCGAGCAACCTGGCTTCGTAGCCTCGCTAACAATGGCCACCGATAGCGAGTCAAGTGGTACATGAGTCGAATGTCGTCCGTCCATTTTGTGTGCCAGTCCATTAATCTGCCATAAAACTCGATCTGACTGAAGCCACCTTGATCAAAAACCTGTTCGAACGCTTCTTGCCGCATCAGGTTGGCCGGAGAAGTTCCTTGTTGCGCTTCATCGTGGGTGGTTTTCAGAATATATATTATGCCCTGTCGATGCAGGCAAAGGTCGCTCGCCACCAACCGATCGTCGTAATAATACTCGAAAATCAGGACTTCCGAGCGGCCACAATATTCTTCCATTAATTTCCGATAGAAGCGCCCTTGGCTATTGTCCGGATGCAGCGCGGTACCTTGTTCGGCTTTCCACCCGGACGATTCCAGTTTGCCGAAAGAATCAACGGCATCGCCCGCTTCGTCAGCACTAGTCACGGTGCGCAGGCGCGTATTCACCGATTCCCTGTTCAAGCGGCTCCTCTGGCGCTTCAGATTCTGTCGCAGGTTACGCCCTCGTTTCGACCAATAATCCGCAAAGGACCCGACCACTGGAATGCTGGCAGTGCGGATATAATCGCTACCTAATAATGCTCCATTGTCTGCAGGGCGAGCGATAAGCCACGGATCAAGTTGGGTCAGACCGACCGCGAATGAAAACCCCGGTAATGCGTTCAACAGGTTGGATAACAGATGTTTTGTTGAGACATCGGGTCTTTGGAGCCAAGGCCCGATTGGTGCCTGGGACGGTTGAAAAGTTTGCCAAACACCGGTTCGACTCGGAAAAATCAGTCCCGCCGCGACGATTGAATCAGCGTCCCTACAGATCGCAAGCTGTTCCTTTCCGGATGAGAATTCAGTTAATAGCAATTCGAAAAAACGCGCATCGAGCATCGGTACGTTTTTCCCGGCAACATTCAGCGCATCCCATTCTGCCGCCAATCCAGGCAACGCGGCTGGTGACTCGAATGACCAAAACCATGTTGATTCTGCCATATCCCCTCGGCTATAGCGATTTTGCCATAATGGCATCGATCATGGTGTCGCAAATCCATCGACGCTCGTCAACCCGCAATTCCTCGTGACACGGGAGTTGGAATAAATGAAGCGAATACCGTGAACTATTCTCACAGACTCCTGCTTCGACGTCCTCCCAGCGAAACACCGGCACACCTCGCATTTTTATCAATGGGAAGACACGATCCGGATCTTCCACATAAAGAGGGAACACATAGGGGATGACCCCTTCGTCCAGATCTCGGAAGATCGGTCGGCAACCCGGTACATTATCGAAACATTCCCTGAAATATTGGTAATTTGCCCTGCGTCCTTGAGTGCAACGAAGCGTGGAAGACCTGCGGAAAATAAACTTCGAGATCCATGAGATACGCACTTTCAGCCAGCGAGGATCGAAACCACAACCGTAATCGGCTGCCGCGAGACTAGCCGGAACGGTCGCCAAAGCGTCAGTTCCGTGCTTGACCCGATCCCGGATGAAGTCCTTAAACCGAAGGATCGGTGGAAGAATCCAATTTAAAGGACGAAGACGTGAATAACGAACCGCACGTTCGAGAATATTGAACAGGGCCTTGACCTCGAAGCGTGGGCCGCCAGACATAAGGCCCTTATCGCTCAATGCATGGCGGCTTGACACCAGGCATCCGCCATCGAAAATCGGAAAAAATTTCATCAGACTAGCGATCGCATAGTCGCCAATAGATCCAGGTGGAGCGCCATCGAAAACACCAAAATATGCGTGGGCACAATCTTCTATCAATTGCAGGCCGGCGTCGTCACACAAATTCCGGAGTTCCAAAAGCTTCTGAGGGAAACCGAAATAATGGACCGCAATAATAACTTTGACACCTTGTAGATTGCGCCGGATATCATCGATATCCGTACTCAGGTCGGGATTGATCCGATAAAACACGGCGTCCGCGCCACTCCACTCGACCGCCTCAACCATCGCTCGGCAATTGTAGGCCGGCAATAACACACGGCAATCCCGATTTACTCCGATTTGCTTCAATGCGGTTGCAATTCCGTCGCGCCCGCTGGTTAACAGCACTGAATTACCGGCATCATGGACCGAGAAAATCGTACTGGAATTACCACCCCGACAAAAATTGAAGGACAAGACCGGCGCAGCAGGAACCCGTGGCGGTGGATAAACGCTCGGATCAACCCCGGAGGGTGCGGTAAAATTAACCATCAAGGCTTTTTGATCCTATGAGGGAACCGTTTATACTTGGAAATACAAATTAGGCGCAGGCCCGGTTCACAAAGGCATTTTTTTGTCATTTTTCACCCGGGGAAATTCGCATTAGCCTTTTTCAGTATCCCATTATAAAGAATTTCCGAACGATCGTATCGCGGGTGATCCCGCTAACAACGGAAAAAATGCCGAAACGACAATAAACCAGTTGGCAATTGCCCTTCCCGTGAAGTGACCAGGATCCGGACCATCGATTGAATGGCGATCCCGGCGCCGTGATGACCGGTTGTGTTGACCAGCCCCTCGGAAACCACTTTGTATGAACCCGTACCCCTTGATACGCTCGTGTCTTTTCCGGCTCGATCCGGAATCGGCTCATCATCTAAGCCTGCATTCTTTGGCGGTCGCGGCCCGTTGGGGTTTAGTCCGCCGGGTCCGCCAACATCCGGATTGCGGGCCTGCGCGCATCCTGGGTCTGGAATTCCCGAATCCCGTGGGACTTGCGGCAGGGCTCGATAAAAACGGGGATTATATCGATGCGCTTTCCGCTTTGGGCTTCGGATTTCTTGAGATCGGTACCGTGACTCCGCGCCCGCAACCCGGGAATCCAAAGCCTCGCCTGTTCCGGATCCCGGAAGAAGAAGCGATCATCAACCGGATGGGCTTCAACAACCGCGGGGTCGACTATCTGGTCGAACGCGTGAAAGAGTGCCGTTATCCGGGCATCCTCGGGATCAATATCGGCAAAAATTTCGACACACCGATCGAAAACGCGGCCCTGGATTACCTCGCCTGTATGCGCAAGGTTTACGCCTACGCAAGCTACATCACGCTGAACGTCTCCTCGCCGAATACAAAGGACTTGCGCGATCTTCAACAGCCGGACGCATTGGGACGGCTATTGCAATCCCTGAAGCAGGAACAGGCCGATTTGCGCGTTCGCCACGGAAAAACTGTTCCACTCGTTGTAAAGATCGCACCGGATCTCAGCGACGAACAGATTCGGCAACTTGCTATATCGCTTTTGGACAACCAGGTCGATGCGGTAATCGCGACCAATACGACCGTTGCGCGGGATCGAGTCCAGGGCCTTCGCAATGCCGGCGAAAGCGGGGGGCTCAGCGGAAAACCGCTTTTCGATCGATCCACCCGGGTCGTGGCCTGCCTCGCCAGCGTGCTGCAAAAAAAGATTCCGATTATCGCATCGGGAGGAATACTGACCCCCGAAGATGCCCGGAGAAAAAAAGCGGCGGGCGCCAGTCTGATCCAGTTGTACAGCGGGCTGGTTTACAAGGGCCCGGATCTGATCGCTGAAACCATTGCGGCTTTTAACGAAACCAATTAAAGCGCTGGGGATACCGAAAGACCAATACTGTTGACTTAGGGAAGGAACGTGCGTTTGTCGGTGCGAATTTATTCGCACAGTGCGGATAAATCCGCACCTACACCTGTTTACGATATCACTCCCGGTGAGAATCGATCAGCGCCTGCCCCAGGGCAACCACGCGGCGCGCATTATCGGTCCAGGTCAACCGGCGCTCGCGAATGGTCCGGCGCGCTCCCTCGCCCAGACGCCTGCGAAGATCGGCATCGTTGACCAGCCGCTCCAGGGTGGACTCGAAGGCTCCTGGCGTTGCGCCATCAAACAATAGAGCATTATCGCCGTCCACCAGTATTTCGAGAAGATTGGATTCCCTCGGAGCGATTACGGCACGCCCCAGGGCGAGGTACTCAAACAGCTTGAGCGGAGAGGCATATTCGGTCGCGGCGGGCTGCAGGGCGATGTCGAACGCGGCCACCATGCCCGGGATTTCTTCGCGCGGGACCAGGCCGGTAAAGGTAATGCGTTCGGCGACTTGCATAGCGCGTGCTTGCATTTCCAGATCGGCGCGCGCAGGTCCGTCACCCACGATCAGGAGATGGAGGCGCGAATCGTGCCGGTGCCGGGCTATCCAGTCAATCATCCGATCCATGCCATGCCAGTCTCTCACAAAGCCAGTGAATCCAAGAACGATCCGGCCTTCCAGTCCCAACCTGACCTTAGCTTCAATACTGTCCGGAGCGCCAGCGAAATGCGCTAAGTTGATCCCGTTGGGTATGATCTGTATGCGCGCATCCGGCACACCTGCCCGGGTCAGATAGTCGGCCAGCACGCGGGTCACCGGTAATACCGCATCGGCCCTGCGCCAGGTCCATTCCTCGGTCCACCGAGCGAGACGCGGAAACGCGAGGCCGCAGTTGCGGGTGCGTTCCAGTGCCAGGGGAGAATTCACTTCCAGCAGCATGGGCAGACGCAAACGCAGCTTGAGCCAGACCCCAGCCAGCAGATAGAGGTTGCTGCGCTCGTAAAGGATGTCGGGGTGGTGGGCCCTCACCAAACGTGCCAGACGACGATAGGCGCGGATCGAATAAAACAACTCCAGCAATTCGTACATCCCTTTAGGCAGGTGCCTGCGGATCAGATTCACCCAACCGGCGGAATCGCCGAAGGAATTCGTCCGCTCGAGATCCGGCGCGGCGACAACCACTTCATGTCCGAGATCCCGCAAGGCCGCGATCATTTCCTCAATATGCACGGCCTGCCCGTCCTTGGAAGCGGTCCGGTGGTGATAGAGAATCTTCACAGGGCCTGTCTCATTACAATTCAGGATAGGATTGGTAAATGGATCGAATCCGCTTGATCATTTGACCTCAAATCCGCCGAAGGAAGGACTCGAACATCAACAGCGACCACAACGGGGCCGAATAATCGCGTTGTCCAGACTGGTGCTGCTTCACGATCCGTTCCAGGGTCTTAGGATTAAAGAAACCGGTTTGCGGCAGTCTTTTTTCTAACAAGGCCTCCCGTACTCGGTCCTTGAGAGCCCCTCTGAACCACTCCGCCAATGGTACCGCAAAACCCATCTTGTCGCGATACAGGATTTCTCGGGGCAAACGCGATTCCAGCGCTTTCTTGAATAGATATTTCCCCTCCCGACCCTTGAGTTTCAGATCGGGTGAAAGCCCTGACATCCATTCCACCAGCGGGTGATCGAGCAGCGGTACGCGAACCTCCAGCGCATGAGCCATGCTCGCGCGGTCGACCTTGGTCAGAATATCGCCGGGCAGGTAGGTTTTCATATCGAGATATTGGATGAGTGACAAAGGGTGATCGGATGGCGCCCTGTGACTGTGTTCATGGAATACCTGACGCGAATCGTAGCCCTGCAAATCCCTTTTCAATCGCTCGCTGAACAAGGCATCGCGCATTGCTTCGCTCGATATGCTTACGCTGTGCAGGTAAGCATCCGAGGCGCTTCGGGCCAAGGCCTCGAAAGTGGTCTTGGCACGAAAGATTTTCGGCGCCCAATCGAGTTTCGGATAAAGGCGGCCCAGCACACCGAATAAAGGTCGGCGCAACGCCAGGGGTAGACGCGAACGGATCGCTTCTTCATTGACATGCCACCGGTGGCGCCGGTAACCCGCGAGGTTCTCGTCTCCGCCGTCCCCCGACAACGCGACGGTGACCCTTCTCTTCGCGAGTTCGCAAACCCGATAGGTCGGCATCGCGGAACTGTCCGCGAAGGGCTCGTCGTATAGGCCGGCCAGTTTATCGATGAGGTCGAAATCATCCGCTTCGACCGGTTCGACCGCATGATTGGTATGGTATCGATCGACGACCATTTGCGCGTACCGGGTTTCATTGAACTCCGGATTTCCGAAGGAAATCGAACAGGTGTTGACCGGCGCATCGGACAGTTCCGCCATCATGGCGACAACGCCGCTGGAATCGACCCCGCCAGATAGAAAAGCCCCCAGCGGAACCTCCGCGACCAGCCGGACCTTGACCGCCTCCTTGAAGCGTGTCATTAATTCTTCCTGAAGGTCCTCCTCCGAACCGTTCAGAGTCGGCGCGAACGGAATATCCCAGTACTGCTCCGGTTTCGGAATCGGTTTTCCGTAGCGAACCGTCAACCGGTAGCCCGGAGGCAGCTTGAGCACCTGTTTCAGGATGGTTTTCGGGTCGGGTACGTAGCCGAAGGTAAAATAATCCTCGATCGCTGGATGGCAAATCTCCCGGGGCAGGCCGGGATGGGCCAGCAAGGCTTTCAGTTCCGAGGCGAATAGGAACTGTTCATTCGGCAACAGCGCGTAATACAGGGGTTTGATGCCCAACCGATCGCGCGCCAAAAACAGAGTCCTGGAATTTCGATCCCAGATCGCGAACGCAAACATTCCGCGGAAGCGCAGCACACAATTTTCGCCCCACTCTTCCCAGGCATGAACGATGACCTCGGTATCCGAATGAGTCGCGAAGCGGTGCCCGAGCACGCGCAGTTCTTCCGACAACTCGCGAAAATTATAAATTTCGCCGTTGAAGGTCACGGCCACGGAGCCATCTTCGTTGAACAGCGGTTGCTGGCCGCTCGATAAATCGATGATCGACAAGCGCCGGTGAGCCAGTCCCAAACCCGCTTCGATATGAATACCTCCCTCGTCCGGGCCCCGATGAAACTGCGTCTCGTTCATTCTGGAAAGAAGCCCACGATCAATGGCGCCGGATTCCCTGGTATCGAATATGCCTACAATTCCACACATATGATTGGTTCTGATTGATAGGGAGAATAATCGAGTTCCTAAGCCAAGATTGAGGGAACGATGGTTATTCTCGCGCCAAACCCTTTTTGACTACGGCCTTCGAGGCTTCCAATTCGCTATACACACCGAGGTATTTTTCAACCATCCTGCCCAGACTGAATGCCTTTTCGATGCGTTCTTGCCCGTTCCGTCCATGGCGCCGTCGAATTTCCGGGTTCTCGATATAAAATTCGATGGCCTTGGCCATGGTTTCGGGATCTTGCTTCGGAACGATTCGGCCGGAGATTCCGTCGACGACCAGATCCGGATTTCCGCCGACACCGGTCGCGACGACGGGTAAGCCGCTCGCCATGGCTTCCAGGATGGTATTCGAGATCCCTTCCGCGATCGATGGCAGCACGAACAAATCCAATCCGCGCAAAATTTCCGCGACGTCATTCCGGGCGCCCGGCAACCAGGCCAGGCCGCGTGCGTTTTCGGCATCCAGCAGGCGGATCGCCTCCGCGCGCAGGGGTCCGTCGCCGACCAGAACCAGGCGAATGACCTCTTTCCATTCCGGACGCGATCGAATCAGGCACAAAAATGCTTGGACCAGCGTAGTCTGGTCTTTGACCCCGTGCATGCGACCGATGGTTCCGATCCGCACCAGTCCGGACTCCGGAAACAGGCTATCCGGCAGCGGCTCGCGCCGCTCCGGGTTACCGTTGAACCGATTGGTATCCACGCCGTTGACTATGCGCGTGATTTTACGCTCCGGGACGTGAACCTTGTCGCGCAGATAGTCTTCCAATTCCTGGGAGAGCGGGATAAATCGCTGGATCATAGGCGCGTAAAGGCGCCTTAACAACTGGTATTTCCGGTTGTTGCCGAATGGGTCATACACATCCCAGCCGTGTTCACTGTGCACCCGTCCTCCGACTCCCGCGAGGCAGGCGGGTAATTGACATTCGATCGCGGCGAGATTTCGGGTGTGAACGATATCCGGTTTTAATTCTCGCAACAGATGCAAAACCCGGAGCAGCAGGCTCCAGTCCCGGCCTTCTTTTCGGTTGAGCGTATAAACCGGAACATCGTCGCGCTGTATTCTGGATACAAAATCACTCGAATCTTTCAGACAGACGATGCAATGGCGAAACCGGTCGCGTGGAATTGCGTTGATCAAATTGACCAGCCCGTTTTCCAGGCCGCCGATGCCCAGTCGATAGATAACGTGCAGGATTAACGGGGGTGATTTCGGCACGACTTTCGGTTACTCTCGGGCCGCCGAGCGCAGACTGGCCTCGAGCGAGGGTGTGATTTCTTTAACAAAGCCCCGAAGAACATCGCTGGCCGCCGCAACCGAATCCTGATATTCGACAGACACAATAACCGCCGCGGAGTCCATGTTCCGGCCCAATGATTTTGCCTTGACTTCAAGCAGCTTGGCCAGAAAGTCATTCGCCACGAAAACCTCGTCGACCCAGTACCACTCCCAGACCAGCATTTGGCTGCGCGACGAACCGAGCCGCCAACGATTGACCGGAAACGACCGATCACTCAAATTCAAACCGATTCTGCTCAACTCCAGGAGACGCCAGACCTTATCATCGGTATTGAGTACCTTGTTAGTGGAATTAATCAATTCCCGACCCTGCTTCTGATTTCTGTAATAAAAAAGGTACAGATGAACCGGCTTCCCGGTGGAGCCGGAATAGCTTGCCCGGATTTCTGCGCTTGCTCCGTGGTAATTTGGCGCCCAGTTGCGGGCTTCGTCTGTTTGTACCAGGCGCCAATCTGCCGTGGATTCCGGCAGCGTGATCTCGGGCGATGAGCCGAGC
>JBOICY010000440.1:0-3594 GCA_050740335.1 Methylococcales bacterium
GCTGTTTGCGGGAGGTCCTGTCCGCGGCTTGGAGCGACGCGGGTGGGATCGTGCTTGGGCATGCATTCGATGGGGTGATCTGGGGACGAATGAAGGATGGCCTATTGGAGTTGGCCAGTGATCCTCCAAACGAAATCGGAGCCACATTGCGTATGGAGACCCTGTTGGACTTGCGGCTTTTCAATGCCGGTCAGGAACTGCGTGTCTGGCGGACCGATTCTGGAATGCGTGCTTTAAGGCTGGCCGAAGCCGGCACCGGCCAGGTTTATGCGGCTTATCAGGATCGGTCCTACGAACTGCTGCGGCAACCGAACCCGAAATATCCACATCGCCCCGCGCCTTTCGTGATTCTCGAAGGCTTGGCCGGGCAACGTCATTCCCCGCCCGGCGAACCCGTGCCAACACGGCTCGCCGTGCGCCATTATTTCGCGGAAGACGAAGAGACCGGTTTGCTGTGTGTCGCGCAGCATCGGCTATTGGGTTTAGAGCCTTAGGAACACATCATGAAACTGCCTGAACATATATCCCCCGGTATCGCCAGCCGTCAAGGACAGGCGCCCTATAACTTCGTACCACTACCCGAGGCGATCTACATTCCGCCGGGAGAGCCTTTCAAGGAACACGACTGGCTGGACCCGAAACGCCTGCACGGACACATCGACCTTGAAATCGTCACCGAAACCGAACTCTATACGCGCTGTGCCTATCCTCCATCCGAAGAAAGCAAGCCCGTACAAGGCTCGCGTGCGCGCCAAGCCTTCTATCATCACGGCGAGGAAGAACGCCCAGTGATTCCGGGTTCCAGCCTGCGCGGGATGATGCGTTCTATGGTGGAAATCCTTTCCTATAGTCGAATCACCCGCCGACCGCCGCAAGGAGGGTCCCTTCGGATGTTCGATGAACAGCTCGTGCATCGGGCCGTGGCCGATCAACTCACACCGACTGGCGAGGCATATAACAAGCTATTTCTGAAAGCGATCAAACACAAGGAATTTTATTATCCGAGCCCGCAAGTACAAGCCGGCTATCTCGAGCCGGACTCAACCACGGGCGGCTGGCGGATACGGCCGGCACGAAAGCATCAGGGAACCAGTTTTGTTCGAATAAAAGTCGATATACTTCAAAGGAAGGGTTTCCCTCTACTTGATAATGAAACAAGAGATATTTGGCTAAAACCGGCACCCGTGAAATCCTATCCACATAGAGGCGGATTGGTGCTTCATTATGCGCGCTCGGATGACATGGCAAATTCGGCCGAACACAGCATGGTCCGCGGCGTTCTGATTTACTCCGGACCGATCGGCTCCCGCCATATGCACACCGCGATCTACGAACCAGACATGAGCGCAAAGCCAATCCGGATTTCTGAAAAGTTGTGGGAACAATTCTGCGAAGATCGCGATCAGCAACGCGGCATTGCGTGCCGGAAGATCAAGAAAAAAGGCGATCCGCTATTCTATTTGCTGGATTCGGCCAACAAGCTCGTATTTTTCGGCCCGACCTTATTTTTCAGGCTGCCCTATCAAAATTGCACGGGCGACTATGTGCCACCCGATACGGTAGATGCCAATGGCCCGCTGGATTTGGCCGAGTTGATCTTCGGCACGGTCAATGGGGAACGAGAGGATGGAAAATCTCACAGCGGAGCCCACAAAGGCCGGGTTCAGTTCGACGATGCGGTATTCGTTTCCACACCGGACGGTACTTCACCCTTTCTCGAGGGACAGGATGGGATCCGCTGGCCCTCGGTCTTGTCTTCGCCTAAGCCGACCTCTTATCAGAATTATCTGGTCCAAACCGATCCGGAAGGACGAAAGGAAAAGCTATTGAGCTATTCCTCTGAGCCGAAGAAAAGCGCGGGCCAAACCGTGCTGCGCGGCTTCAAGCGGTACTGGCACCGCGGATCAGCCAACGAGGATCTACACCTCGGGGCGAAGAGCCAACATATCAAACAGTACACGGTCATCCGGCTCGTGAAACCCCAAGTCACTTTCCGATGCCGTGTGCGCTTCGAGAATCTGACCTCGCTTGAGCTCGGCGCCTTGCTTGCGGCCATCGACCTGCCGAAAGGCTTCCGACATCACCTCGGTATGGGAAAACCTCTGGGCATGGGTTCGGTCCATATCCGCACGACCATTTCCTTGATCGATCCGGTTGCTCGTTACCAGTCGCTCGCGGCCCGCGGGAGTGTAGATCAGGAGATCCAGTTGCGCAAGATCGAAGATGCGCGAGAGGAATTTGGCAGAGAAATCGTCACACACCATAACTCATACACCCCCGAGGCGCAACGAGTAGCCTCTGATGCTCGGCTTTGGGATATTCCGCGGCTGAGAGCCCTGGGCTTTTTACTCGATTGGGAAAATCGGCCGCTCCGTCACAAAACCGCCTATCTCCCGGATCCGAAGGACTTCCGCTCGCGTCAGGTTTTGCCGACGCCGGCCGCTGTACTGGGTAAACTGGAATTCGAAAAAACGCTGCCAACCTCTACGCCTCGGCTGCAACCGAAGCCACGGCCGCACATCATCGAGACAACGCCAGTTCTCAAAACCTTGCAAACTCTGCTGGAAGACGACAAGATAAGCCAGCGGCAACGACTCGAGGCCATTGATGAGAAGCTGCTCGCGCAACTCGATGCCTTGACCAAAGAGCAACGCGAGGCTGCCTGGAGCACGATCAACCGTTCCATCGGCTCGAACAAGAAAACGCGTGATCGCTTGAAAGAAATCGAAACAAGATTAATAGCGGATTATTCATCCGAAAAATGAACAACACGATACATCTGACAAAATTCCACGCACACGATTTCCGCAGTCTGCACGAAGTTGAGCTGGACGATTTGCCGCCGGTCGTGCTGCTGTATGGCGAAAACGATACCGGTAAGTCCAATCTGATTCAGGCTATCGGCGTCTGGTTGAAGATCATTCAAAGTTTGGCCAAATCCACGCCGGAAGAACTACCCCGCGTGGATCTCGACGTGGATCTTTTCGAAGGGCATGGCGACGACTGGGAGCCGGAGGATTGGATCAAAATTCTCGGGGAACGGCCGGATGAGTTGTTTCGTTATGGCTCAAATCGGTTTGATCTCGAAGGCGAGTTTGCGCTGAACCGATCGAACGGTGACGACCATCGATATCGGTTCAAACTTCAAGTCGCGCGCAGTTATGGTGGTAAAATCCATTACAAGGTACTGACTGCTTTGTGGTCCGGGTTACGCAAGGACGCTCCTTTACCGACGTCTGACCCGGAAGCCAAGGAACTGCGCGCCGCATTATCGAACCCATGGCAGCAAATCGGCGCGGAACGCCGCTTCGCAGAGGAACAACTTCCGGTTGGCGCGTCTGACGATTGGGGAACCGCCATCGACCCGAGCGGTCGAGGTCTCAAACTGCGCCTGTTTCGTGCCGCGCATGGTTTCGAAGCTGAGCGGCGCGAATTGTTTCGCAAACGGTTTGCGCCACTGCTTGCCAAACAACCCTTTCCACTGACGGAACCAAGCCCCGTGGTTAGTTCGGACGGCAAGATCGGGCTGTTGGTCGGTGAGCACGACGCGGGTTATCCGGTCGAACACCGTGACAGCAAGACAGAACTTAATGC
>JBOICY010000441.1:0-3862 GCA_050740335.1 Methylococcales bacterium
TGCCCGTCCACAGCTTTCGATCCCTGCTGGCTGATCTGACCACAGTCTGCTACAACGTCGCGTCGACCCCAATCGACCCCGCCGCCAAAATCATTCTCACGACCCGTCCCACTCCCTCGCAACAAAAGGCTTTCCAACTCCTCGGCGTCAAACCCGAACGTACCCAGTAACGCTCTCTCGATTTCATAACAACTTTTGTAACTACTCAGGTACGGGCCGTCAGCTTGTGAAGTTGTAGTCAGAAGAAAAGGGGCTGGGGAGGGTGGCCCTGGAAGGGGAGGGTTAGCGCTTGGAAGAGGTTGGTGTCCTGCTGGTGGAGGGTGACGAGAGTGGAGCGCAGGGTACAGAAGGTTTCGAGGCCTGCCGGAGTACGAAACCCGCCGGAGATTTTCTGTTTGACCTGGCAGGCATGCGCACGGCCTGTTCGGCGAGGTTGTTGGAGAACAACCCATTCGGATCGGTCACAAAGCGCCAGAACTCGTCGGCCTAAGTACGCAAGCGGTCGAGGAGGTTGAGTGCCTGGTTCTGCCTGGTTCGGCCGCGCCTGCCGATCGCGATCCGGCTTTAAGCCAGTGCTACCGGTGTTCCGGCAAACACGGCCAGAATCCCGAAGGCATCGAAGGCCTTTTTACCCCGCTTCGTATGGCTACCGATCCGAGTCAGCGCGCTGGTCGCCAGAACATGCAACCAGTGGGGCTTGCCGGACACCCGCATCCCGGTTTCGTCCGCAGGCAGACGACGGGTGCGGTTTTCAGGCATTCGCCCAAGGCGGCCACGCTTGGCTCCAGCAGCACCCGAGCCTCCGCGTGAATCGCCAGTAGCGTGGCATCCGCTATCGGCAGCCCGAACAGATCGCCGGTCAGAGCCCCGCTACGTGCCAGCGGCAGCCTATGATGGGGCAGGTCAGATGCACCACGGCTGCCTGGATGCGCGGCCCGTACTGCAAAGGCAGCCGCAACTTGCGCGGGAAACTCACCCCGATGCAGCTTGCCGCAAGCACCACGCACTGCGAGGACTCAGGTAGCTCGGTCACCTCATGACGCAGGGGCGGAATATCGAACCCTTGGCGTGCCTCGACCACTGCCCCGCATCGGGCAGTAGCCGATGGCAGGCATCGCACCGGCTCGGCGGCTCATGCCGCTCGCTGGGCAATCCGGCTGCGCAATCCTCTTCAGGGGTTGGCCCCGATGTCCCTTTTGACCGCCTGTCGAGTTCAAGCCCTTGTGCCGCTGTGACTTCGGCTTCGCCCGACTCAAACCGTCCGAGGATGGCGGCTTGGCTTCCGTTCTGGCTGTTTGCCCCGCCAAGCGCCCTTCCAGTTCCGTAACTCGGGCCGTCAGAACATGCACTTGGCCGAAAAGCACAGGGATTAGATCGTCTTTTTCGCTAACGCCGAGTCTGTCAAGGTCGGGCAGTGCTTTCATGTTCTCCAGTATAACCTGAATAATCCCTTCTACAAAGCAGAATACATGGAGTATTTTGAGCTACCTGAGTAGTTACCAACTATTATGATAATCAATTGGTTATTAATTTTTGAGGGTCAAAGTTAGGATTAAAGCTTCGTAAGGCCCATCTTCGGGGTGCCTGTCGATGAACAAGACTTCCGCCAGAACCGGACGGAAGCGCTCCATCTTAAGCACCACAGGTCCGCAGATGACCCCTTGAAGCACGCTTTGATCGGCGGTTTCGACTTCGACTGGATCCAATTCCCTGAGCGTACCAAGATCGCAGAATATCGGCTCCGCAGGATTCAACACCTCCCGGAACATTTGTGCCGCACTTGGTTTGCTGCACGGTAGTAACCGAGGGCTTCTGGCATCCATTGTTGCAACTGCTGAATGCGCGTTCCGTGGCTTGGGTGGGTGGATAGGAATTCCGGCGGTTGCTCGCCGCCGGCTTGCTCCATGCGCTGCCAAACCCTGACGGCCTCTTCCGGGTCGTATCCGGCCTGTGCGGCTAGAAGCAAACCGATGTAATCCGCCTCTGACTCATGTTCTCGGCTGAAAGGCAGTAGCACGCCATACTTGGTGCCGAGACCCACGGCCTGCATGATCTGTTGCTGCGCAATCGGGTTGACGCCGTTGGCTGCCATTGCGAGATTTGCGGTTGCCATACCGACTTGCACCAGCGTCGTTTGACTCATCCGTTCTGCTGCGTGGCGAGCTAAAGCATGGGTGACCTCGTGGCCCAGGATGGCCGCCAAGCCTGCCTCGTTCGCTGCAAACGGAAAAATTCCGGTATAGACCATAATCTTCCCTCCCGGGAGGCATGACGCATTCGCAACCTGGTTGTCCCTAATGACGACGATCTGCCATTTGAACCGCTTTGCGGTTTCGGCATACCTTGACCGCATCGCCGCTGCAACAACACCTTCCGCTACCCGCATCACGGGGGCCGTTTCCACCGGGTCATTGGAAATCCTGTCACTGGCCTGCTGGAGTTCAGTTTGAAATGCTTGAAGTCCCATCTGTGTATCCTGGGCTTCAGACATCATGATAAGCTGAGATCTGTGAGTGTATGGGTTGGTCACGCAAGCGGTCTGCATGACAGAGACAGCAAAGATTAAGACCAACTCTGTGAGCCTGTTGAGGCGATTCATAACGACTTCCTCCTTATAATATGCGTTTCCGATTGTTTACGAAAACGGACATCGGTTCGTGCTCAAAGGATTTCCGGGGCCGATCTCCGGTCCATCGAGACACCCGGTTCTGAGCTTTTCCTTCAAGGATTCAAGGTAAGATAGGAGACATCCGACGTTGTAAGCTGTTCCACCGCCTTCGGCAGCGTCCTTTGCAATGGAAAACGGATTCTTCCAACCCTTCGGCCGTTTTTCGCTAAGAGGGTCATAGCCGGATTTTGACATCATCGTACTGCCGGCTCCCGCAAAAATATAGGCTTCTCCATTTATCTGCTTGTAAAGTTCTGCAATAAGCTCTCCCTTGTTGTCGGCGTCGTAGCACGTGCCGCAGTTAAGTAGAGTAATTAAGAACATGGCATTCCTCCTGAATCCGTGACCAGTCCTGCCGGCGCTTTCGGACAATTACCTGTCCGAAAGGGTAGCGATTTCAATGGGCTTTATCGCCCATTCCGGTTGAAGGATAAGCTCGCGACCTGAAACTGTCAACCGTGGAGTTGGACGGAAAGGTAGATGCAGGTCGGGTGAACTCGGCAGAGCCAAACCCGACATTTTGAAGTTGATCCGTCTGATTACGGCTAAGGCCTAACCCGACCTACCGCTACTTAAACCATGATCAATCCGGGTAGACCTTGAATGTATAGTCGCCTATGGGGCGGCTGAACGTGTAACGAACTGGGGCGCCGACAAAGCCATTGAACGAATTAGTCCAGGCATCGTGCGGCGCTTCGATACTGGCCACCGCGGTAAAAGGCGTGGCTACGACGAACAAAGCGCATCCTCCGACCAGGCCTACGAAGCCCATCGGTCTCAATATCGTTTCGGGCAGCACCTCCCAGAATCCGACTGGAGATGGCTCATCCGCGGCCATCGCACTCTGGGTTAGAATCGATAACAGCAGAACCAAACGTATGCAATTTTTCTTGAGCATTTCTACAACCCCGATAGACGCTTCGTTTTTATCGGAAAACGAGATCGAGCGGCATTTTTAAAAACCTTTCCCGCTTCCCTCTCGGGTGCGAAAAAGGCAAGAGTCGGCCTGTAAGCCGGGTTCTGTCTTGGACAGCCATTCATCTGGGACGCGCGTCACCGCGCGCCTCTAGCGATCTACCCGGGGATCGTGCGGGCAACACGTTGGCTCGAAAGCCTTATCCCCCTATTTGATCTTGCTCCGGGTGGGGTTTACCCTGCCACTTCTGTTACCAGAAGCGCGGTACGCTCTTACCG
>JBOICY010000442.1:0-3348 GCA_050740335.1 Methylococcales bacterium
TGCCCGTCCACAGCTTTCGATCCCTGCTGGCTGATCTGACCACAGTCTGCTACAACGTCGCGTCGACCCCAATCGACCCCGCCGCCAAAATCATTCTCACGACCCGTCCCACTCCCTCGCAACAAAAAGCCTTCCAACTTCTCGGCGTAAAACCCGAACGTACCCAGTAACGCTCTCTCGATTTCATAACAACTATTATGATAATCAATTGGTTATTAATTTTTGAGGGTCAAAGTTAGGTTTAACATCCGTCGCGTAAGCCGCTTCGATCGCCGCTCGGCGTTCAGCCGGCGCGGTATACGCGTCCGCCAGATTGACCCTTGCAGCAATCAGGGCAACTGCATTGACCGGGGTTTTGAGCGTCCCGCGATAAGCCGTAAGCGTGGCCGGCAAACCACCCATCGAGAGACCCAGCATGAAAATCGTGCGGTTCCATTTGAAGCGTTCCCTGGCTTTGTTGAAAACGCGCTCGACAGACCTCAAGGCTGCCGCGTTACCCCAATCTTCGTCGCCCGAATCTTCACTGAGCAATAACACATAGCCCGCGGCGCCGAGCGCGTGAAAAAAATCTGGATAAGGCGGATTATGCAACTCATCGGCGGGTTTGGCCTCCCGAGCATGGCTTACGATTACTAACGCGCATTCACGGTGCTGGAATCCGGCTGGGATTACCAGCCGTGCGTCGCCGGCACGATCGGAAATCGTTAAAACACGAGCAAAATTTTTTTCCTGCGAGCTTAATCGCTGCGCGTGTGAAGTTCCGGCTGAAAACAACAGGATTAAGCTCACAGCAATGATTAAAGTCTTCATTAAGCGGGTAAAATATCGAGTTATAGGCAAATCTGGTGTATGGCCAGCCTTGGTTAGGCGGCGATTGTCTGCTGTTCTTCATCCGAGTTGCCCGGTTCATCGATGATCGGTATTCCATCCTGAAACCGGACTCCTTTCACAATCTCCGGTAAGCGGTCGAAGCCCCTTAGCTTGCGCCAGCTTTTCTGAGCGGTCAGAGCTAATTGGAATACCAAGCCGAGCAAGGCATTCCGGGACACGCAGTTTTTGGTCCGGGTGGTGCGATGGCGGATCGTGGCAAAGCTCGACTCAATCGGGTTGGTGGTCCGAATGGGCAAATCCAGTGCTCGGCCGGAAAGTCGTAAAAGCTCAGCAGGGTGGCGCGGTCTTTCACCAGGACATCCACCGCCTTGAAGTACTTGCCGCTGAAACTCCGTACAAAGCGGTCAAATGCCTTTTCCGCCTGGACCTTGGTCTCTGCCATCCAGATTTCATGGAGACCCGCCTTGGCCTTGCCCGGCATGGATTTTGGCAGTTCATTGAGCACATTGGCCGTTTTGTGGACCCAGCAGCGCTGGCAGCGGGTTTCCGGCCAGGTTTCCTCCAAGGCCGCCCAGAAACCGAGAGCACCGTCGCCAATCGCCAAACGGGGCGGCGTCGTTAGACCCCGCGCTTGCAAGTCTTGGATGACGTTCAGCCAAGACGCCTTGGATTCCCGATAGCCGTCCGAAAGCGCCAAGAGCCGCTTGTCGCCCTGTTCGTTGACCCCGATCAGGACCAGCAGGCAGAGGCGATTGTCCTCACCGCGCAGGGTCGAATAAATCCCATCGGCCCATACGTAAACGGTCTGTTCGTTCGAGAGATCCCGGCGATTCCAGGCATTGTACGCATCCGACCATTGTGCCTTGAGTCGACTGACTACCGCAGGCGACAGGCCTTTGGCGTCTTCTCCCACCAAAACCGATAGCGCTTCCTGCATGTCGCCCGTCGAAATCCCTCGTAAATACAGCCACGGTAACGCGGCTTCAACACTCCTGGCTTTGCGAACATACGGCGGTACCAGCGCGGAATTGAACTTGACGCCACTGCCGGAACGGTCACGGACCTTGGGTACCGGCACCGCTACCGGTCCTAGCGCTGTCAATACTTCCCGTCCGGGTAGATAACCATTCCGAACCCCTAGTTTTCGCCCTCCCACATCGGTCACGTTGTCGTATTGATCCAACAAGACCTGCAATTCCGACTCTACGGCCTTTTCAATCAAGCCCCGCGCGCGCTGTCGCAATAATTCACTCAGCGAATCGCTGATCGACGCTGGAGTATCCAACCAATTTGCGCTATCTTCTTTCACGGCGTACCTCGTTTTTGTGTGCTGATATAGTGATTTTTCCATCTCCTATTTCAGCAGGGTACGCCACCCTTCTTCAACCCACCTGTACACCAGATTCGATCATAACTCCGAAAGGTGTTGTAAAGAAGCTATGGTTTTAACGGTATCATACTGGATAGTCTATGCCGTTAAATACCGATTGGCCAATGGTGCGTTCGCGCCCGAATGTTAGCGTGGTTCAGGATGACGTCGGTGATAATGAGCTTCTTGAGAGAGGCCTGTACGTCAAAGCAATCCCTTGAATTGTTGAATAGAAAGGCCAGCATCTTTCACAATACCACCCATTGTAAACGCCTTGATTGGATTATGGCGTGGGATAGTTACGAGACGTTCTCCGTTGCTCATGACGATATGTTTACCTTGTCTGATTATCCGAAAACCAACTTTTTCAAGAGCACGTACTGCGTCAAGATGGTTGATCCCTGGAAGCTTCGACACAACTATGTTGCCACTTCTATTTCGCGAGTTTCTTGATCCCGGCTTATTTCTTTCACCGCAGCCAGATATTCCTGAATAGCATCCTGAACGTTCTCCAGTGCTTCTTCTTCGGTATCTCCTTCAGACCAACAACCAGGGAGCCCCGGCACTGAAACGCTGATACCCTCTTCGGTACGATGAAAAATAACGGTATATTTCATTTTGAATTACCTCAGTTTAAGGCATTTGGCGGAACCCATCTGGTTCCGCCTTACGGTTTAGGGGTTGCCAAGCTGCTATAACGTTTTCCTTCTTAGGTGGCATGTTCATCCAAATCGCCATGATAAATTGTTGGCGTAGTTTACTTGTGTGCGCATCGCTTCCAATAGGCGTGGAAAGATATCTCTGATTTTCGGGTGTGAAGGGTTGATGTCTGGTATCAATACTTCAGTATGGTCTGCGAAAGCTGCTGCAATCTTGCCCAAAAAACCTCTCGGTGGTTCTCGCTTAAATCCAATGCCACGATTGTAGGCTGCCGCCAGCAACCTCAATAACCCAAGATGGTGGTCTAGCACATAAGATGGTCCAAGGCTGTAAATATCAGATGGAGATCGGAAAAGGGATTCATTGAACTTTATATCTGTAGCCGAAATAAGATTAAAGTATCTGCGATCTGGATCAGACAAGTCGAGACTAGCCTCGCATTCTATTGCTAATCGGATTATTTCCTCGAAGTTAGCCACGTATTGCAC
>JBOICY010000443.1:0-13178 GCA_050740335.1 Methylococcales bacterium
AGAGCTGAGCGAAGGATACAGCCGAGCGTGCCTGCCTTGCGGCGCCCCGCCGTTGGTGCACTGAGCGCTGTGTCTTTAAAAAGAAAGTGCTGTGTCATTTGTTTCTGAGGCCCAACGCCGCAGTTCAGGCGCGGCCGAGCGAAGCGAGGCCGTCGCCTGGAACTGCTTGTTGGGCGCGTTACGCATCCCGTTCCGCAATCGTGAAGTCGGCCTTGAAGGCTGGGTTTGTTACTTCTTCATCCGTTTCGTCGAGGTGATAGACCCCAAGGGCCATTCGGTGAAATGCCTTGGTGTCGGGGGGAAGTTTGTATTCCTTTCCTTTCTTTAGCCCCTCGGCCAAGACTCGAAAGCCAAAACGGGCATCTACTCCGACGACCGTACCGTGGACCTGAGTTTGTGATTTCAGGTCACCACGCATGTTCATGAGTCTGAGGCCGATGATCACATACTTGCCGAGAAGCTCAGCGGCCATCGTTTCGTCGAATGACGAGGGGCGTTTCGCTCGGCGTTTCATTAACGCGCCCAACTAAAAATGGACCCGATAATAGGCGCCTTTGTTTTACACCACATCGGGTGCTTTGTTTTACCCCACATCAGGTGTCTATTTCTGGTCCAGATCGGAAAAGTTGTAAAAAACACTTGTTCTCCTTTCGTTCTCTGTTATTATCAGGGACAATCCCCGGACAAACAATACACCTAAATTCATGCAAAAGAAACCCCGTTTGCTCGACCAGGTTCGCGATCGCATTCGCTACAAACACTACAGTATCCGCACCGAAAAATCCTATCTCGACTGGATCCGGCGTTTTATTTGCTTTCATGGCAAAAAGCATCCGGTTGAAATGGGGGCTGTGGAAATTGAAGCGTTTTTGACTCACCTTGCGGTTCAGGGAAATGTTTCGGCTTCGACACAGAATCAGGCATTGAGCGCCATCCTTTTTCTGTATCGGGAAGTGCTGGCCGTCGATTTGCCCTGGTTGTCCGATTTCCGGCGGGCCAGGGAGTCACAAAAACTGCCTGTGGTTCTGACCGAAGCTGAGGTCAAATCGGTCCTGGTTTACCTGGACGGCCTAAAATGGCTGATGGCAAGCCTGTTGTACGGATCGGGTATGCGGCTGATGGAATGCATCCATCTCAGGGTCAAAGATATCGACTTCACTCAACACCAAATCGTCATCCGGAGCGGGAAAGGCGGTAAAGACAGGGTGACGGTTTTACCGGAATTTCTCGATGAACCATTCAAGCGCCAGTTCGCCTATGCGCGTATGGTGCACCAGAAGGATCTCGAAGAAGGATTTGGCGCAGTCTATTTGCCCTTCGCGCTCGAAAAGAAGTATCCCAATGCGAACAAGGAATGGGGGTGGCAGTATGTATTCCCCTCGAACAAACGTTCTACCGATCCCCGCAGTGGCAAGACCCGGCGGCATCATATCGATGAAAAAGTGCTGCAACGGGCGGTGAAGGAAGCGGTTCGGGCGGCGGGGATTGCAAAACCGGCTTCGTGTCATACGCTGCGGCACAGTTTTGCAACACACCTGTTGCAGGCTGGATATGACATCCGCACCATCCAGGAATTGCTCGGGCATAAGGATGTTTCAACCACGATGATTTACACCCATGTCATGAACCGGGGCGGCAGGGGAGTGGTCAGCCCGCTGGCGAAAATTTTTCCGAACTCAGAAACGACAAGAAGCTATTGGGAATAAAGCACGTTTTCTTGAACTGATCCGAATCGTCGAATCGATCTGGCCGGTTTTTACTTTTCCAGGACCCGGCCGGAATTTCAGGGAACGCTTCTGACCGGACGCATTTGCGTATCGCAGCTTCCACCGACGCTGATGGTGGCCGGTTTGCCCTCGCCCTGACAATCTTCGCCGAATTCCTGAAGCGTGCAGCGAAGTTCCATCGGTTGGCCGGTGCTCAACCAGGACGGGGTTTTCCGATAGCGGCTGATTCGATCGAATTGGCAGCCTCTCGGGATGCCGTAGGGAGTGCAACCGGAAGGTGATTTGAGTTCGACCTTGCGCCCGTCGATGATGAATCCGGGATAGTTATCTACAATGGAAATGTTGTCGTAATCCCTCTCCTCTTTCAGGATAAACTCGCGGAACAGATAGCCCTGACCCACTGGTGCGTCGACCTCGATGCGTTTGTTGGCGATCAACGCAAAGTCGGCTCCGTTTTTCGCGACCGCGCCCGAGATATATTCAACCCCGGGATGATCCGGGAAACATTTTCCCATCGCCGGGGCATGATAGTAATGACGCAGGGATTTGAGATGGCTCATCGGCGAGGCCGCGAATACCGAACTCAGGCTGTCGTCATTCCCGTAGAGGATGCGTTCGACGTCACCGGCATTTTGCCGGTACATCCGGCCGATCTTTTCGTAGTACGGATTGTTCGGAAAGGCGCGCAGAAAACACGAGGTCAAACCGGTGATCTGGGTCAGGTATTCGTCCCAGATGTTGTACTGCGATACTTTGGAAGCGACCCCCTGGAAATCTCCGGGATAGCGGCATCCCTGATAACCCGCGCAGGATTCCCGTCCGCGGTTGCGGATCGACAGCGCGATGATATTCCGCTCACAGGCGCCATACGCGTTGCAGCCGCGGTCCAGATGGCCCTCGTAAATCGCGGTCCGCAAGGTGTAGTCGAGGTGCTTGGCGCGTTCAAGCTGAGACTTCGGCCACTTGATTGGATTGGCGCGGATGAAAGCATCCCAGGCCCGGCTCAGCGCATCGCGGCGTCCGATCAGGAAGCGATTCGCGTCGCGGCAATCGGATGAGGCATGGAATGCGCGGATAATCTGATCCAGCGGTCCTTGGGTTTCCGTAGCGTTTGGGCTCGTGTCCGGGACAGCCGCGGGCTCCGGATCGAAAAACGGAGCCTTGCTCAGGATGAAAAGATTTCGGACGTCGATCACGTATTGTACGGAAGGACCGCAGTGGTGATTCTGTACCCGAAGGTCTTTCTGGCGTGCGAACGTATTTTTAAAAAATTCGGTCGATGCCGGAGTGGCCTTGCGAGAGTCGACGACCATTTCGAATCCGGCATAAGGCGTGCCGTTGGAATCGGTGAGCGGAAGACCGTTGCGGATCACGAGACAGGGAATCAAGGACGTTCCCTGTGCGAGTCTCCCGGCGGGAATCCCGGCGCCGGACCGTTGAAACGATTCGATCGAGTAATAGGGCATGTCCAGCGGACCATTGAATTGATACAAGGTCATGACCGGTGCGGCCGGAATGGCCGCGCTGACTTGGCCGGCTGAAATCGATAGCAATAGAGTGGCAATCCTTAGCATGGGGCTAAATCCGCCGGTAGCTTGGCGTGCAGGGGTCATGGGTCAATATTCCTGAAAATTCGGTTTGGAATTCTTAAAGGCCGGCCTGTGCGGTTTCGGGCATTCTAAAGGAAGTTGCGGATTTTGTTAACGTTCGATGAAGCGGTTCCGTATGAAATAGCGCGACTTTAGTGCCGGAAGTCAAGGGCTCCCGCTCGGTGAGAAGCTTTCGGACCGATCGATCCGGCCAAAGTGCAGAAGAAAGGCCGGTAACAACAGAAGGTTCAACCGGGTCGAAGAAAATAATCCGCCGATCATGATCGACGCCATGGGCCCATGATCTCGCGGCCCGGATTGTCGCTGTCGATCGCGATCGGCAGCATCGCAAGCGCGGTCACCAGGGCGGTCATCAGAATCGAGGGGAACCCTTGCTGGGCTCCCTGGATCGAGTGTTTTTCAAACCGTTCAATCCTGCGCTCGAATTTTCTACCGCCTGGCTGACCAGAATTTCGACCTGTTCCGCGGACGGGCCTTTCGCCTCGGTTTGGATAATGACTTGCTTCGGCGAGAATTCAGGTAAGATGTCCAGTCCCGCGTCGAGCCAAGTGCCCGCGCTTTTGGGCCTGTCGAAGTTTGCATGCGGAACCGGCGCGCATAAACTGACCTGCGTTGTTGATTATCTCGCCGCTTCAAACCCTGTGACAACGGCACTGGGCGGAGCGAGCCTGGTGCTTCTCGTCTTTTTCAACGGGCCGTTACCGTCCTGGCTGCGGCGGCTGAAATTGAGGACGGCGTGGGTCACGGGGATCACTAAGACCGGTCCGCTGATCGTCGTGATCGGTACATCTTTTCTGGTTGCCGAAAGCTCTCCATGATCGATAGGACGAGGGCAAAAAAGAAAGACTTCTCCTTCAGCCGGGACCTGAATAACTACAGGCTTCGCACCCATCTCGTAGTCAAACTGGCGGCTCCCGGTAGAACATCAGAACCAGGCTGATCAGGAAAATACCCGTTACCGATACAAAACCCGCGACCCGTCCGGTCGAACCCGCGAGTCTGAGTTCCAGCCACCTCCCGCACGCGACCACGATCGATAAAAGGCCCATTGTGGTGTGGCCGACCTGGATCAGAAATTCGGACTTACCCTGGAAGCCGACGTGCGAGTGGGTCAACAGCAGCAGTCCGCCGAAGGCACAGAGTATCGGGAAGACATAGGGCAGCCAGGTGGCCTGGTTTTTCGTTTTACGAGCCTGGTATTCAAACACACCGAGCGAAAAAGCCACCAGGGTCGCGACGCGATGCTGGAATATTTCACCGTTTCCGAAGGTGCTCTCCCAGAATCCCAGGGGACCCAGGGGCCAGGCTTCGGCGTCGCTGCGTAATAACAGGAAAATCGAGAGTCCGACGAAACCCAATGGCCAGTAGTGGGTCCAGCGGGAGCGGCCGGTATAGGACAGCATCCCGATGATCGTCATGAAAAACAGAATAATACCCGACATGTTGTGGTTGTAGTCGGACCATTCGGTCGCGGCACTCGACGGGATCTGGCCGACGATCGCGGTTCTTCCGGCCTCTCCCGCGAGCAGCGCATGGTGGCTCGGGGACTCGGTTCTCGGGATTCTGGGTCTGAAGGTTTCGGTAATCTCCTGGAAAGACACTGTCAGATCCGGGATATCCGCGGACGGCGGTTGCGAAGACAGCGCTGCCGCCGTAAACAGGATGCTGACCAGAATAAAGGTTTCGGCTTCGATCAGATAGGGCACGCGCTGTCCGGTGCCAGTATAATCGCCGCTTGCCGTCGCGTAGCGCGCGGCTCTGAAGTTGTAGCCCGCGAAACACAACACCAGTGCGAGCAAGACCATTTTAACGCTGAGCAGGTTGCCGTATCCGGTACCGATCATACCATCGAGGGTCTGAATATAGATCCATCCCATGGGAATGCCGGTCACGAGCAGGATCGCGATCGAGCCCATGCCGATTGTCGAAAAACGCGAGAGCAGCCGGGCCCATTCGACGTTTTCTTCCGGGTTTCGGCGCTTGAGCATCCAGATCGACAGTAATTGAGCGATGCCGCCCACCCACAGCGCGGCGCCGACCTGGTGCAAGACAGTGAAGGACATCAAAAACAGTTTATCGTCGAAGCGGCCCGCGCCATGCACCAGCCACGCGCCGCTCAGAACCAACGGAAACGCGACCAGGGTTGCGCCGAGCCAGCTTTTCCCGCAGTTCGGCTTGCTCCGCAGGCTGGTTTTGGCGACCATTCCGAGGGCCAAGGCAAACAATGTTCGACAGACACCCGCCTGGAACTGGACGGTTTGGGCGAAAGCCGGAAACGGGAATCGATCCAATGTTTCCGCGATCAGCCAGGCTTTGACGACGAGCGTGGCGAATTGAACCGCGACCAGCATGAAGGCGCTCTTCGAGATCATGTTCACACAAACCGTGGTCGCCGCTTCGCCGCTCGCCCGGCTGGTTCGCCAGGGCCGTAGAATCAATAAGCCCCACAACAGGCCGCCGACCGACAGAGCGAAAAAGACCAGATCGGTACCGCCCAGAATGGTTTCGAGAAAATCGGCGAGTCCTTCCATGCTTATCGACCTGTATTCCCGGCAACGCCGAACCGAATGATGTCTTCGGTCAGATGGCCGTCGGCCGCGAAGACTTTGTAATGAATCGCGTAGTCACCGGGGCTCAGCGCAGGAATGGCCAGGATGATCTGTCCCGGTTTGGAGCCATGATTGGCTGCGACCGTTTCATGCGCATCGCCTTTTCGGACCAGATCGAATTTGGACAGCGACAGCTCCACGCCCGAGTTGAAGTTCAGCACGACCCGGGTTGCCTTCTGCGCTTCAAGCGCTTGCCCGCGCAACGACGATTCGGTGACGACCGCATGGCCCGAAACATTCCCAGCCGCCGTCAGGCACACGATGAAAATCAGTCCCGCGGATACGGGATAAGCGAATCTATTGAACATATTTCATATTTCCATTTTGTTAGCGCGTTACCTAGCGATCATCGATCTTGGTCTACTCGAAACCAACGGGCTTCACAGGCGGCGCTATTTTACTCCAGAACCGGTTTAGTAGACATTGGATTGACAGCGGAGGGGAAGCCCAAGTCCCCCGCTCCTTGCATTGAATTAATTTTCAAGGTCTTCGCGGGCTTTCGGGCCGGTATCGAGATAGACCCTGAACAGCTCCAATAATTTTTCCAGGGCCCCGCGATTGGCTTCGACATACGCTTTAGAAGAAGCACCCGCAGTATTTCGAAAATCGCCGTCTGCGAGCAGTTTGACGGCCTGCCTGGCCAGGGTTGAGTGATCCTCTACCTGAAACGCGGCACCCGCTTCGATCAGAGACTCGGCGATTTTCTCGAAATTGAACATGTGCGGGCCGAACAGCACGGGCACTCCCAGGGCGGCGGCTTCGAGTGGGTTATGCCCGCCGGTTTTGGCCAGGCTGCCACCGATGAACGCGATATCGGCGGTCGCGTAGAACAGTTTGAGCTCGCCCATGGAATCCAGTACGAATATCGGTGCGCCATCCCGGCAGGATCGACCGGAACTGCGCAGAACCACCTCGTGTCCCCGGTTCTTACACAGCAGTGTGACTCTACCGAATCGTTCCGGACGCCTTGGAACCAGGATCAGGATCAGATCGGAAATTTTTGTCCGGACCTGTTCGAAAGCATCCAGAACCTGCTCTTCCTCACCGCTATGGGTGCTCGCGGCGATCCAGACCGGCCGATCGCCGAATAAATCCTTGCGCAGCCTGATCCCCTGCCCGATCAAGGAATCCGATAGGCAATAATCGAACTTGATATTCCCCGTCACCAGCACATTTTCGGGGTCCGCGCCGATCCCCGCAAACCTTCGAGCATCATCGGGAGCCTGGGCCGCGATCAGCGCCACGGTGCTCAGGGTCTCGCTCACGAGACTTTGAATTTTCCGATAACCGCGGGCCGACTTTTCGGACAGGCGCGCGTTAATCATTGCCAATGGGATCCCCAGCATCGCGCATTCCCGATACAGGTTCGGCCAGATCTCGGTTTCCACGACGACGCCGAATATCGGTTCGAAGTGGCGCAGGAAACGGCCGGCGGCGCCCGGCAAATCATAGGGAAGATAAACGTGCTGAACCGAATCCCCGAGCACGGAACGGATCCGGTTGGAACCGGTCAATGTGGTCGCGGTCACGAGTTGCGGGATGTCCGGATAGCGATCCTGAAGAGCCAGGATCAGTGGAAACACCGCTTCGGCTTCTCCGAACGAGACCGCATGAAACCAGATCACTCCGCGTTGCGAGGGCGGCGCTCGATAGATGGCGAGGCGCTCGTGCCAGCGGTCGCGGTAGTCCGGCGCCTTGCGCGAGCGGTACAGGAGGCGCAGAAAAAAAAACGGGCTGATCAGCGTGATCACCAGGCTATATACGACCCGCATCAAAAACATCCCCCTTGCCGGGTTCGAACCGGGCCGTTTTTCAAGCGTGACAACTCGATCCGAAATGAGTGAACGTTTTCAGGGGTTCAACCATTGCATATATTGCCTGACCCCTTCTTCGACCGATTTGAAGGAATGTGCACAACCCGCCGCTCGAAGCGCATCCAGGTTCGCTTCCGTAAAGCTCTGGTAGGCTCCTTTGAGATGGTCCGGAAAGGGGATATATTCCAGCTCGCCGCGACCGTGAAAATCAAGAACCGCACGCGCGACGTCGTTGAATGGCTGGCTGCGTCCGGTGCCCAGATTGAAAATGCCGCTGAGTTCGGGATGCTCATAAAACCAACAATTGACATCGACCACATCGCCTGCGTAAATAAAGTCGCGGCGCTGTTCTCCGTGACCATAACCGTCGCAACCCTCGAACAACGCGATTTTTCCTTTTTCCAGCAGTTGCCTGTTCAGGTGAAATGCGACGCTCGCCATGCCGCCCTTGTGCGCCTCGCGCGGACCATACACGTTGAAATACCGAAGACCGACGACCTGAGTGTCGATTTTCCGGAGCCGCGCACGGACAGTTTGGTCAAAACAAGCTTTCGAATAGCCATACACATTGAGCGGAACTTCGTGCGCGGGATCTTCCTTGAATACGGTTCCGCCTCCATAAACAGCCGCGCTCGACGCGTAGATCAACTGAATCCGTTTCCGGGCACAAAAATCCAGAATAATTTTTGAATACTCGTAATTGTTTTCCATCATGTACCGGCCGTTCCACTCGGTGGTGGTCGAACAGGCGCCCTGATGGAAAACCGCGTCGATCGCTTCTTTGTCGAATCGCCCCTCGCGCAAACGCTCGATGAAGGTCCGCTTGTCCAGATAATCCGCGATCTGACAATCGACCAGATTGCGGAACTTGATACCGTTCTCGAGATTATCGACGATCAGAATATCGCGAACGCCGCGCGCGTTCAGCCCGAGCACCAGATTGCTGCCGATGAAACCGGCGCCACCGGTCACGACAATCATTGTTCGCGAAGCTCAGAGGGGTTTGCGGAAATTCTCCGAAAATCACTCCGCGACAATCGACACGGAAAGCTTTGCGATCACGTCGGAATGGAGCTGGATATCGATTTGGTAATCCCCGACTTGCCGCAATACGCCGTCACTGAGCCTGACTTCATGCCGCTCGATCGGAATTCCTGCTTTGGCGGCGGCTTCGACAATGTCGTAGGTACCGACCGATCCGAACAATTTTCCCTCGTCACCGGCTTTTTGGGTAATAATCACCGTCACTCCCGAGAGACTGTCCCGGCGGGCTTCAGCCGCGGCAATTTGCTCGCCGGCTTTCCTTTCGAGTTCGGCGCGACGCTGTTCGAATTCGGCCAGCTTCTCGGCGGTCGCGAATACGGCTTTTTTCTTCGGGATCAGGTAGTTCCGCGCATAGCCCGGTTTTACCTCAACCCGATCTCCCAGGTTACCCAGATTCGGAATTCTTTCGAGTAAAATTAATTCCATCGTCGTTTACCTCAATTCATTAGGGCTTCCCGCCGTCTTAATAAAAAAGTCCTTTCGGAGTGAATCCAATGCCGGCCGGTTCATTTTGCGGCCACTCGACCCCGCCAGTTCGCCCAGCTATCGGTAAAGCCGAACAAGGCGATCGGAATGAGGACGTGCGGCACGAAAAACATCACGATATACAGCACCGGTAACAGCCATCTATTCATCGATGTCGCGGAGATCAGCACGTGCAGGACCGATACCCCGATGATCAGGTAGAAAAAAATCGCCAGGATACCCGCGTTGCGCATGCTTTCTCCGATCGGGTCATCGCTTAAACCGGCCAGCGCAACGATCAGTATAACCAGGTAGGCAACCAGCGCGTGCGATTTTACGTTGAGGAATTCCTTCCTGAACCCACCCGGATTAAACAGCAGAGCCTGCCACCATCGGCCCAACAGCATCGCGAAAACGAGAGACGCGATCGAGCCGGTCACGAGGATTCCGGTCATATAGTGCGAAATGGTCGAGATTGTCGTTTCGATCTGTTCGATTTCAATTCCGGCTGGCGGGTTTTTCAACAGTGGTTGCACCACCAAATGCAGTCTATCGTACCAGATCGACGCGGGATCCGAACTGAGCAGATAAATGCCGGCGATCCCGAGAAACCCCAGGCCCAGAGCGACTTCGAGCGTCAAAGCCAATTGGCCGGATTCACGCAACAGGATCGAGAATATCCAGACCGGCAACCAGAGTCCCAGGGCATAAGCAATCACAATGCCGGGGCTGCCGAAAACTATCAGGCCTAGAATCCCGACCGCAATTCCGGCACCGAAAATGGTAACGACCCCGTCGCGCTGGCCTTTACGCAGTGTGACCAATGCGACCGCCGCGGCGCTCATGATACAGAGCGGGGGCAGCAGAAGCGAAAGCAGCATGAATACTACCGCAATCACAATGGCCTGCATCCGGCCACGCATGATATAAGTCCCCAGAAAACGCACAATAGAGATCGAACGAAGTCCGGACGATCAACACATCTATCTTCTATGTGCGTCGCAGAACGGCATCAGCGCGAGAAAACGCGCGCGCTTGATTGCGGACGTCAACTGACGCTGATAACGCGCACTGGTTCCGGTGATGCGGCTGGGTACGATTTTTCCGGTTTCGGTAACATAATCGTTCAGTGTATCGAGATCCTTGTAATCGATTTCCTGAGTACCCTCGGACGAAAAACGACAAAATTTCCTGCGCTTGAAATGGCGTGCCATGATTACCCCTCTATGAATTGCCCGGTTTCGGTAAATGGAATACAGAATGAACTTCAAAGTCCTGATTATCCTGTTTGCGATCTTCCCGAATCGCTGGCCAAGACTTAGGAGTCGTCTTGTTGGACCTCGGTGTCTGTGACTTCCTCGTCATCAACGACACGTTCGGCCTTCACTTCGTGCGTGGAAGCGGATGGTTTCATCATCGGTGACGGCTCTGAAATTGCCTGGTTTTTGCGAAGGATCAAATTTCTGAGTATGGCATCGTTGAAGCGAAACCCGCTTTCCAGTTCTTCCAATACCTGATCGTTGCATTCGATGTTCATCAGCAGGTAATGGGCTTTATGGATTTTTTTGATCGGGAACGCAAGTTGCCGGCGCCCCCAATCTTCGAGGCGATGAACCTTGCCCGAACTGGAATCGATCAATGTCCGGTAACGTTCGATCATCGCCTGCACTTGAGAGCTCTGGTCCGGATGGATCAGAATCGCGATTTCGTAATGACGCATATTTCCCCTCACGGATATCGGCTTTCCGCGGCGCGTTGAGCAGGCACGGTAAAGCAAGGAGTTAAATGGAACGGAGCATTGTATTAGATTTAGTGGATAGGCTCAAGCAAGAGTTCATCGGTACAGCAATTCTCATTTTTCCGATAGGGGTCGGGGAAGGCTTGCGCCCTCCCCCGACTCCTATCGGAGGTTTTTGGTCAAAATGACTAGTGCTGCGGATTTTGCTGGACGATTTTGTCCCCGGCAATTTCTGAAGAAACGTCAGATGCCCTCGGCCTATTTTAAACCATCGCTCACGGACGGGCGCAATCCAACGCAAGAGTCAGCCGGTAGAACTGTGCCGTAGCGATCACGGGTCTCTGGTCGTCTCCCGTACCGTCGGTTTGAGTTTCCGGCGCGATACTCGGATTGATCGCCCTTACTGGGAAGAAACTGCTACCTGGGAGCCTGGCGGTTCGAAAAACATCGCTTCGGCCGGCCGCAAGCTCTCTGCTGCAAAACCCCGGAACGCGACGGTATTGGCCGGCCGCAGCAATACCAGCTCATGCAGTTCGCAATAAGCATTGTAAACATCCGGATATTGTCGCAGTTCGGCGTAACCTCTGCCGATCTCTTGCAAATAACAGCCCTTGGCGAGCGCTGTACGCTCCGCTACTTGCTCGCTCGTGCGGGCTTCGATGAGGGCGACGTCTTGCCTGCCTTCCTCTTCGATTCGCGCCTTGGCTTTCTCGAGGCGCGCGGCGATCTCGGTGAGCAGTTGCTCCATGGCCAGCCCGGAAGGATTCACATGGCACAACAGGATTTTCTCGATGTCGATCCCCCAGGTTTCGGCTTCCTCTTTCAGTTCCGCCCGCACTCTCGCGCTGAGCTGACCGGATTCGCGAATGATGTCCTTCAATTGGTGCGTGCCAAGGAACGCGATGACGCTGTGAGCGGCCGCATTGGCCAGAGACCGGGGTAAATTTTCAACGTCGAAACTCGCCTTCACCGGGTCCACGATTCGATACTCCACGAGCACGTCGACCTTAACGGAGGTACCCGCGGCGTCATGGATATCCAGATCGGCGAGCAATTCGTAGTCCAGCCGCTTCGATACGCGGATGAGCTGGGTCCACGGAGCGGCTTTATCCCAAATAAAATAGAGACCCGGTTGATCATATTGTCGCTTCAGTTTACCGAAACGGAGCACCAGCAGGGCTTCACCAGGAAACAGTTCTCTGGTCAGGTTTTTCCAGGCGATCCAACCGAACACGGGGAAGCCCGCCACGGTCAGGATGCCGAGCAACATCCAGGCATCATCGTTCAAGCTCATGACTCACTCCTTACAAAAACAGTTTTAGATTGACTCAAGATCTCCGCGCGGCGATGGTGAACATAGTCATCCAGGACGCCTTTCTTGAAAAGGTCGCGCAGACTTCGTCCGAGGATCGTCATTTCTTCCCGGATCGCGTTCGCGTTACTCTGCGCGACTTTGACCGCCTGATCGGCGGCGATCAGGCGCTGTTCGCGCAGGGCTTCGGCTTGATCACGCTGGCTGTTGGCCAGGGTTTGCGCTTGCAATACCGCGTTCAAGGCATCTTCCAGTTCTTGCGGAGGCGATAAAGCGGATAGGTCGATCGCGTTGAAACCGATTCCATAGCGTTCCGCGAGCTGCGCTCGATACTGGCGATTCAGTTCTTCGACAAGCTGGCGCCGTTCCCGGCGCAGGACTTCGAAAGAAGTTCCGGTGGTATTCGGAATATCGGCATCGAAATTGGCGATCGCCATGCGTAAGATGCTTCGATAATAATGATCGAGATGAACCTGGCTCGATTCGAGTTCAAACAGATAGCGCTCCAGATGCTCCGTCTGGACCCGGTAGCGCACCGTGGCATCGATCCTGAGCGGTGTCCCATCGCGCGCGAGCAGCGCGCTGGCCGCTTCCCGGGAGACCGGACACAGTCGTTCGCGCAATGAGACGCGATGGATTCGGTGCCAGGGGGGTTTGCAATGGGGACCCGGCCCCCAGGTTCGGTTGGCTGGTTTGCCAAAATTCGTCAACAGCACGCATTCGCCCTCGTTTACCGTAAAGAAGCAGCGGTAACCTATGATAACGAGGAGCACCAAAGCCCCGAAAATGATGCCTTCTAAATACACGATGACCTCCTGGCTGCGCGAAATCAGAATCGATCGGTTTGTAATGGGGATGA
>JBOICY010000444.1:0-3865 GCA_050740335.1 Methylococcales bacterium
TGACTTCATGTCTCACCGAGGATTTATCGAGGTTTGCCAACAACACAGATCCAATAAGTTTACGACATGCTCATCCTATCATTGGTTTTTTCGGCCTCCGGTGATCGGCCTGAAGCGGTTAAAACCGTATTTTTGACGTAAACCCTGTTGGCAAGGGAGAAAGCGGCTCTGTGCGGTTTGAAATGTGAATAAAGGCAAATCTAAGGCCTTATCCGCCAAATTCCTTTTTTGCATCAAAAAAACCTGTCAAGCTATTTTTAATTCTTCTATGGGGGTGAGTAGTTACTATTTTTCTTATACTTCGCGGGGCGGGTCATTTCACCCGCTCCGAATATTTTATCGGTGAAACGTTCGGAACGGGATACAAATCCCGCCCAGTCCGGTGAGCCCATCTTGATTCGTGGAATTCATCGAACAACATGCATTGATAGCATCGGTTACGATCAAGATGCGGCATTTGGCGTATTTTCATGGGTCATTTCACTCATAATTTTCTACGCGATCGAATTCCGGCGGCTAAAATCACGGTTTGCGACTGAAGAAATCGAGTCGCGAAGCGATTGGCGCCGATCTTGCCTGGTTAGTCGAATTTATAGTCCAGACCGACTGATCTACCCCCGTGCAATCGATCGCTTACGAGCACCTTCTGCATTTATTCGAGGACCATCGCCAACCGCTGATCTCGTTTCTGATGGCGCGTGTGCGCTGCCGCGAAACCGCCAAGGACCTGAGTCAGGAGGCTTATCTGAGACTGCTGCGCAAGCAGGGCGTCGAGCATACCGACAACCTGGCCGCCTATCTTTACCGGACCGCGGAACGCTTGGCTATCGATTTCCTGCGCCAGCACAACCGGTTGGCGCAAGGGAGGTCGCGTTGGACGACGAACTGGTGTGCTCGAACATCCAGCCGGAAGATCTGGCGATTCTCCGGGAACAGTGTGAAATCCTGCTCGATGCCATCGCTTCCCTGCCGAGGGTCTGCCGCCACGTGTTTCTGCTACGCAAGATCGACGAGTTGAGTTACCGCGACATCGCCACTCGTTTGGGGATATCCAAGAAAACCGTGCAACGGCATCTGGTGAAGGCGATGATGCACTGCCACCGGCGTTTGGAAAACCCGTTTCGCTGATGCAAACTCGCTCATCCGTTAGCAACCGGGTCCTGAGAAAGGCCATGGAGTGGTTCGTGCGCTTGCAAGACGAGGGTTGCGACCCAACCGAGCGAACCTGTTTTCAGGATTGGCTCGCGAAAAGCGAAGCGCACCGCCTCGCCTACGCCGAAGCCGAAAAGCTCTGGAGTAATCTGGATGGCATCAAAGGCACCCGTGTACCCGGACTCGACGCAGCCCGAACCGCCAGGGCCGAAGCGCGGACCCGGTCACGCATGGTCACGGCTGTGCTGCTCGTATCCACGCTATGCGGGGGTGTCTGGTGGCAAGACAGACAGGCGCCGACGGATGTTTACAGCACCGGCATAGGAGAACGGCGTCGCATCGATCTGGCCGATGGTTCACGGATCGACCTCAACGCGGCGACCGTCCTGAGCGCACGCATGTCCTGGATACGCCGGGAAGTCGATTTGCAGGAAGGCGAGGCCTTGTTCGACGTGGTTCACCAGGGCTTAAGACCTTTCGCGGTGCTGGAAGGCGAAGTCGAACTGAACGACGGTCAGGGCTGGAAATGGGATCGGCTCACGGCGGGATTCCGCCGCGGCCTGGATGCCCGAGGCAAATTGAGCGCCGCGGAGTCTATGCGGGAAGATCAGGCGATCGCCTGGACAAATGGCCGGTTGATCTTCGAACGCACGCCGCTTCGCGAAGTCGTAGCCGAACTCGGGCGCCATCACCCGATTCGTTTCGTGTTCGCCGAACCGGACCTGGCGTTGGAAACCCTGAGCGGCGCCTTCGACGCCGGCGATCTGAATCCCTTCCTGAACGCGTTGGAAAAAATTCTTCCGGTGAGCGTGAAACGCAAGGAAGGGATCATTGTGTTGGATCGCAAGCGCAAGAAAGCGCGTTGAACTGTTAGGTCCCATGTGATTGTATTTCAAAAATGGCGTGATCCTTTGTTCAGGGTCGGAGAGGTTATTGGAGACCTCATCGCAGTGGTCGCCCGAACGCGCAAGGAACGGGTTGAAACAATCCATCCCGACATCAGTCGAGGCTTTTTCAAGCAGATTTTTTTCGTGTTATAGTGCATTAAAAACTAATTCTGCACAAAGGCAAAGAGGTCTGTCATGAGCGTGATCAAAATAATCGGTTCGAACGGCCAGATTTCCCTCGGCAAGGAATACGCCGGCAAGTCGGTGTTGATCGATGAGATCGAAACCGGGGTGTGGGTCGTGAAAATCGGTCGGTTCATCCCGGACAACGAGCATTGGCTGCACGAGCCGCCAGCCAAGGCGAAGCTCGATGAAGCCATTGCGTGGGCCGAGCAGACGGCGCCCTCGGGCAACCTGGCCGAGATCGAAGCGGCGGTTGATGGTCGATGATACCGTACTGCTCGATCTGAACAGCCCGTTGTTTCAGCGCGACCTGTTCGCCCTGGCGAAACAGGAACAAACCGCGTTGCTGTCGACCCTGAAGCGTATTCGGGCGATTACTTGGCCGCAGATCTACCGGGATTCCGGACTGAAGTGGGAAACCATCCACTCCCGCCAGGGACCTCACGGTCAGCCTATGTGCAGCTTCCGGATCAGACGGGCCTTCCGAGCCATCGGCTGTCGCGACGGCGTTTGGCTCCGGATCCTCAGTCTGCATCCCGACCACGATTCCACCTACACGTAAGGCACTCCGACTCCGGTACTTCGTGCCGGGGCTTTTCTCCTGCCTTGTCGTCGCGAGGCTAGCGGAAAAGCCTTGATCCGCTTGCGTTCTCGCCCCGCTCGCGACGATGGGGACGGGGTGACGGCGCAATACTGTTGATCTACAAAAAAAAAGTACAAATGCAGGCGCGGATAAGTCCGCATCTACACCCGGTTGCGGTATGATCGAGATGGCTTAATTCAACAGCCGCAGGATGTGCTGAGGGACGAAGCGCATCATTCGCGATTAATCCGTTCATACTTCGACAGGCGCACGAACGGATTAAGGTTCAGATTAGGCTTGTTCCGTTCGTCCTGAGCCCTTCGGCTACGCTCAGGAGAGCCCTGTCGAAGCATGTGTGGAACAAGCACTTTCCCAAGGCTCGGGGTAACCGGGCAACAGCCGGGCAAAAAAAAATTGTCCAGTTCGAACCGCGTCCTTCGTTATGGATATGAGATGACTTGTAAAGATCAGTCATCATAACCAGACCCGAAGGAAAAATTCATGCTTCATCGCATCTTAAGGCCCCATGCCTCGCACGTCCAGCCAAGCGTTTTCATTACCATGCTGCTATTCGCCCTGTTCTTGGGCGGAACCGCAAACGGCGCCGATGAAAAGGCCATCGCATTCGACCTGCCCGCCCAGCCGATGTCCGCGTCATTGAACCACATCGCCCGATCATCCGGGACCAAGCTGATCTATGCGGACGCTTCCGTGCAGGGATTGGAAGCACCGCCGCTGAAGGGCCGGTACACCGTGCAACAGGCGCTCGACAAGGTCCTCAACGACCAAGGCCTGCGTTACGAAGTGGTCGACAACACCCTGATCGCGGTCAAGCCGAAGGAGTCAACCAACACGACCGCGCTTCCGAAGGTCACCGTGAGTGGCGAAGCGGGTTACGATTCGACCGATCCGTATAACCCGGACTACAACCGCCCGAATGCCTCTACCGCGACCAGGACCGACACGCCGATCATGGAGACGCCGGTGTCGATTCAGGTGGTGCCGCAGCAGGTGTTGAAGGATCAGCAGGCCATACAACTTCAGCAGGTGGTGCAGAATG
>JBOICY010000445.1:0-11625 GCA_050740335.1 Methylococcales bacterium
GTTTCGATTTGAGCATCGAGGCACGCAGTGAAGGCACCATCGTGAGCCTGACCGACGGCATTGTTCGCATACACGGGCTCGCCGATGCGCTGCAAGGAGAAATGCTGGAATTTCCCGGAAACAGTTATGGCATGGCCTTGAATCTGGAGCGCGATTCGGTCGGTGCGGTGGTACTGGGTTCGTACCAGCATTTGACCGAAGGCGACAGCGTCAAGTGTACCGGTCGCATTCTTGAAGTCCCGGTCGGCGAAGGCCTGTTGGGTCGGGTGGTGGATGCATTGGGAAACCCGATCGACGGACGCGGACCGATCGAAACCGATCAAAGCTCTCCGATCGAAAAAATTGCGCCCGGAGTGATCACGAGGCAGTCTGTTTCGCAACCGGTCCAGACCGGACTGAAATCGATCGACTCGATGATCCCGATTGGACGCGGCCAGCGCGAACTGATTATCGGGGATCGTCAGACCGGTAAGACCGCGATCGCGATCGATACGATCATCAATCAAAAGGGTAGCGGGATCAAGTGCATCTATGTTGCGATCGGCCAGAAGCAATCCTCGATCGCGAACGTGGTTCGTAAATTGGCAGAGCACGGCGCGATGGAACATACCATCGTCGTTTCGGCTTGCGCTTCGGAATCCGCTTCGCTGCAGTTCATCGCGCCCTATACCGGCTGCTCGATGGGAGAGTTTTTCCGCGACCGGGGTGAAGATGCGCTGATCATCTATGACGATTTGACCAAACAGGCTTGGGCCTACCGCCAGGTTTCTTTGTTGCTTCGGCGTCCGCCCGGTCGTGAAGCGTATCCGGGCGATGTGTTCTACCTGCATTCACGGCTTCTCGAACGCGCTTCGAGGATCAATGCAAACGAAGTCGAAAAGCTGACTGGGGGCAAGGTAATAGGAAAAAGCGGTTCTCTGACGGCCCTGCCGATCATCGAGACCCAGGCCGGTGACGTATCCGCCTTCGTTCCGACTAACGTGATTTCCATTACGGACGGACAGATCTTCCTCGAAACCAATTTGTTCAACTCCGGCATTCGTCCCGCCGTAAATGCCGGGCTATCGGTATCCCGCGTGGGTGGAGCGGCTCAGACCAAAATTATCAAAAAACTTGGCGGTCGGATCCGGCTTGACCTCGCGCAGTTTCGCGAACTGCAGGCCTTCGCGCAATTCGCATCGGACCTTGACGAAGCCACGCGCAAGCAGATCGAACGCGGGCAGCGCGTGACTGAAATGATGAAACAGAACCAGTATTCCCCGTTGAGCGTCGCACAGATGGCGATTTCGTTGTTCGCGGTCAACGAGGGTTATCTGGATGATGTCGAGGTCAATAAGGTCCGGGATTTCGAGAATGCCTTGCAGAGCTACATGAAATCCCAGCATGCCGATCTGATGAACAAAGTCGACGCAAGCGGAGACTACGGGGACGAGATATCCGGGGCATTCAATGTCGCGCTGTCCAATTTTAAAGCGAACCATTCCTGGTAAAGGGAACAATAAAATGGCCAGCGGAAAAGAAATCCGAACCAAGGTCGCGAGTATCAAGAATACCCAGAAAATCACCCGGGCGATGGAAATGGTTGCCGCGAGCAAGATGCGCAAGACTCAGGACCGCATGCAGGCGACCCGTCCGTATTCACGGAAAATCAGTCAGATCATCAATCACCTGTCTCAGGCGAATCCGGAATACAAGCATGAGTATCTCATTGCGCGTGAAACGAAGCGCATCGGGATTATCCTGATTACCTCGGATCGTGGACTCTGCGGTGGTTTGAATGCAAACCTGTTCCGAACCTGCCTGCGCGCGACGCGAGAATGGGAGAATAAAGGAATTGGTCTGGAGATCGGCTGCATCGGACGAAAAGGCGTGGGTTTCTTTTCGAGCGTGGGCGGCAATATTGTCGCCCAGGCCACAAAAATCGGCGACTCCCCGCATCTGAACGATATCGTCGGTGTGATCAGGGTGATGCTGGATGCTTATTCGAATCGCGGAATCGACGAACTCTACGTCGCATTCAACGAATTCGTGAACACCATAACGCAGAAACCGATCCTCAAGAAATTACTGCCGATTCATGCGGAAGAATTGGTGGAAGATCTGGCTGGATATTGGGACTACATTTACGAACCCGACGCGAAGGAGATTCTGGATGGTCTGATGACCCGATACACCGAGTCCATCGTTTATCAGGGGCTTGTGGAAAACAATGCCTGCGAACAGGCGGCCAGAATGGTTGCCATGAAAAGCGCATCCGACAACGCGGGAAAGCTGATCGACGAACTGCAGCTGATCTACAACAAAGAGCGACAGGCGGCGATCACCCAGGAAATTTCGGAAATCGTCGGCGGTGCAGCGGCCGTCTAAAGAATTTTTATTTTTTTGAATCCTGAAAAATCGTAACGAGGAACCAATCATGAGTTCGGGTAAAATAGTCCAGATCATCGGTGCTGTGGTCGATGTGGAATTTCCAAGGGAGTCGCTTCCGAAGGTTTACGACGCGCTGAAAGTCAAGGCCAAAAATCTGACTCTGGAAGTGCAGCAGCAACTCGGTGGCGGGGTCGTCAGAACCATCGCATTGGGAAGCACCGACGGCTTGGGTCGTGGCCTCGAGGTGGACAATACCGGTGAACCGATCAAGGTTCCGGTCGGACAGGAAACATTGGGGCGTATCATGAACGTGCTCGGCGACCCGATCGACGAAAAAGGCCCGATCGGACAAAAGGAATCCTGGGCGATTCACCGCAAAGCGCCCAGCTATGAAGAGCAAGCGGCGACCAACGAGCTTCTCGAAACCGGCATCAAAGTGATCGATCTGATCTGCCCCTTCGCCAAAGGCGGTAAGGTCGGATTGTTCGGCGGCGCGGGCGTGGGCAAAACGGTCATCCTGATGGAACTGATCCGCAACATCGCAATCGAGCACAGCGGTTTCTCGGTTTTCGCGGGCGTAGGAGAACGGACTCGCGAAGGGAATGACTTTTACCACGAAATGACCGAGAGTAACGTAATCGACAAAGTATCCCTGGTATACGGCCAGATGAACGAGCCGCCGGGTAACCGCCTCCGGGTTGCCTTGACCGGGTTGACCATGGCCGAATATTTCCGCGAAGAAGGTCGTGATGTTCTGTTTTTCGTAGACAATATTTATCGATATACCCTGGCTGGAAACGAAGTATCCGCATTGCTCGGACGGATGCCGTCGGCGGTGGGTTATCAGCCGAACCTGGCCGAAGAAATGGGCACCCTGCAGGAGCGGATCACCTCGACCAAAACGGGATCGATCACCTCGATCCAAGCCGTATACGTACCCGCGGACGACCTCACGGACCCGTCCCCCGCAACGACCTTCGCGCACCTGGACGCAACCGTCGTGTTGTCGCGGCAGATCGCCGAACTCGGCATTTATCCTGCCGTGGACCCTTTGGATTCGACGAGCCGTCAACTCGACCCCCTGGTTATCGGGCAGGAACATTACGATGTGACCCGCGCGGTCCAAGGGACCTTGCAACGCTACAAGGAACTCCGCGACATCATCGCGATTCTGGGTATGGACGAACTTTCCGAAGAAGACAAACTGACCGTATCGCGGGCGCGAAAGATTCAAAGATTTCTCTCTCAACCCTTCTTCGTCGCGGAAGTGTTCACCGGATCCGCGGGTAAATACGTTTCGCTCAAGGATACCATTGCGGGATTCAAAGGAATCATCGAGGGCGAGTACGACGACATTCCGGAACAGGCCTTCTATATGGTCGGCACGATCGACGAAGTACTGGGAAAAGCACAAAGGGCAATGGGAAAGGCCGCATAATTGGCGGCTGAGACCGAATTATGACTATGACCATACACGTTGACATTGTCAGTGCGGAAAAGGCAATTTACTCGGGGCTCGCCGAAATGGTATTCGCACCCGCGGAGATGGGGGAGGTCGGTATTGCGCCTCGCCACGCACAACTGATCACTCGATTGAATCCCGGCGAGGTCCGCGTCAAGACCGCGACCGAAGAATTTTCGTTTTTTGTTTCGGGTGGCCTGCTGGAGGTACAACCACACGTGGTCACTGTGCTCGCGGATACCGCGATCCGAGCCAAGGATATCGACGAAGCCGCGGCACTCGAAGCGAAAACCCGGGCGCAAGAGGCTCTGGCCGATAAGTCCGGCAAAATCGATTACGCAAAAGCGCAGGCCGAGTTGGCTGAAGCCGTCATGCAACTCAGGACGCTGGACAGGTTGAGGAAACGGGGTTCCTGAAGCCAAAAACCCGAAGCCTTTCTTAGCCAATCTTTAACAACCACCCCCCATTTTCCCCCGAATTTCCCTCCAACCAGACTCGAAAGCCGATGGAATCCAGGGCGGGTTCCGGAAATCGAATTGGCGATTGAGGCCTATCTCTTCAACCCGGCCGTATCTGGGCCGGACTCCCAAGCCGGGATCGATGCTGAGCTGAGGGAGACCCTGTCCGTCCAGCGGCGCGTCACGGTGAGTTTTACTCAGAATGACGGTCGCACCCTGCAGGTCCGCAAGGCGACGCAGCCGGAGGGGATACTGAGGACGATTTACCACAATCTTGGGCTTGCTGTATGTCATGGACTATAAGGCGACCAGGTTCTTTCAGGTTTGTTTCCTTAGCCAGGTGGGACCGGATGGTTGGTTGGGCGAACCCGTTCACATTTTCCGCCGTTGCTTACTGTCGCGCGCCACTGTTAATCTGAAGACCCGACACCGAGTTGATTTACGACACCTGGCAGAAGGTGTAGAAGGACCGTGCACCCATCCACTAACGCGAACATGACGAAACTCGCAATCGCGTGCGTATTCCGTTCCAAAGCTGCCACCGATTCCGGTGGAATGCTGCCACCGATTCCGTTCCAAGGCTGCCACTCATTCCGGTGAATGTTGCCACCCCCTGGCGATGATGTTTTAGCGTTTTAACGCGGGATAACTAAACGATATTCTGCCGCCTCTTTTCATTAACTAAAGAGGAAGCAGATGCCTGCGAATAGGTTATCTGCCTGCGAAAAATAAAAGAAGTATTACGCCTGAAAGGCAGGTTGATAATTTGAGTGATCGAAAGATTGCCCAAAGTTGCAATCTCTCAAGGCCTGCCGTGGTCAAGTATATTGAACGCGCCGAGCAGGCCGGCTTGTCCTGGCCATTGCCCGACACGCTCACAGATGTCGAATTGGAGCGGCTCTTGTATCCGACCCAGAAGCAGCGCCCTGACGGCGATCTTGTATGGCCCGATTGGTCATGGATACGCCAGGAATTGCAAAAGAAGAATGTCACCCTGTTCTTGTTATGGCAGGAATACCGTGAACAGCATCCGAAGGGTTATCAATGCAGTTGGTTTTGTGACCGGTACCGGAGCTGGTTGGCACAACGTGATTGATCGATGCGGCAAACGCATCGTGCTGGCGAGAAGTTGTTTGTGGATTAGGCCGGTCAGACGATGCCCGTGATTGATCCGCGTAGCGGGGAAATTCGTTCGGCACAGATATTCGTCGCCGTGTCGGGCGCTGCCAATTACAGCTACGCGGAAGCCACTCGGACGCAATCTTTACCGGATTGGATTGGTTCGCATCAACGCACCTTCGGTTTTTTAGGCGGCTTGCCAGAAGTAGTCGTTCCCGACCATTTACGCTCAGGTGTTACCCAAACAAACCGCTATGAACCGGATCTCGATCCCACCTATCTGGACATGGCAACGCATTATGGTGTCGCCATCGTACCTGCGCGCGTCCGTAAACCCAAGGACCAAGCTAAAGCGGAAGTCGGGGTGCAGATCGTTGAACGCTGGATTTTGGCGTCACTCCGGAATCAGACATTCTTTTCTCTGGCTGAATTGAACCGGACGATCCAACAATTGCTTGTCAAACTCAACCAACGCCCTTTTAAAAAACTGCCGGGGTCGCGTCTCGAACACTTCCAAAATCTGGAACAACCTGCGCTCAAGCCATTACCGGCCACACCTCATGTTTACGCAGAATGGAAAGTCGTGCGGGTGCAAATCGATTACCACGTGGACATTGAGGGACATTACTACTCGGTGCCTTACCAACGGGTTAAACAACAACTGGATGCGCGGATTACCGCGAATACCGTCGAACTATTTCATCAGGGCCAACGTCTTGCCAGTCACCCGCGTTCGTGGCTGAAAGGACGGCACACCGCTGTGAATGCCCATGGACCTGAGTCCCATCGACAGTATGGGGATTGGTCGCCTGAGCGGTTTCTGCGTTGGGCTGACAAACAGGCACAGCAACTGGTCAAGTAATCGGTACGGTATTGCAGGAAAGACGACATCCCGAACCAGCTTATCGAAGCTGTCCGGGTATCTTACGGCTGGCTAAAACTTATAGCGATGCCCGTCTGGAAGCAGCTTGTACACGGGCTTTGTTGTTAGGGACCTACCGTTATAAAAGTATCGAATCCATTTTGAAACACGGGCTGGATCGTAAGTCTGTGGTTGTCGCAGAGGAATCGACGCTGCCACAGCAACACGAAAATGTCCGTGGGTCCGGATATTACCATTAATCATTTAACCCCAAAGGCCATCACTTCTGCAGGTTTTAGAGCAATGCCGTTAAATCAAGCTCAGCGATACTGCCGCGTGGGCTTGGGGTTGATACGATTTTTGGGTCTGGTTGCCTTCCGCTCGGGTCGTTAAATGCGCTGTTATACCTGGTGATCGGAACGATCATCGTGAACGATCTCCTGGCGGCATCGAACCTGGTGACGCTGGTCATCGGGCTTACTTTGATCGTGGCCGGCATACTCCGCGCGGTATCCGCATTGCAGTACCGGGGCAGCCCCGCATGGCCGTGGACCCTGCCCAGCGGCATAACGGGCATCCTGATCGGCTTTATGATCACGGGCAGTTGGCGAGCATCCGGACTTTGGGCTATCGGTTTGTTTATCGCGTTCGAACTGATCGTGGCCGGCTGTTCCTACATTTTGGTGGCGCTGGCGGTCAGAAAGATCCGTCAAAGCGACGATAATCGAGTAAAAATCTGACCCCTATCGCCAGGACTCCCCACCGCCGAGCCCTTCGTAGATCTGATCCAGCGGCAAAGCCAGGTCCAGCGATCGCAGCAGTGCAGATTCGCTACTTTCGTAGCTTTCCGCTTCCCAGATACCCGTTTGGCTCGGTCGGTAGACTTCGAGACGGTGTATAATCTGGGCGGCGATCACGTATTCCTCTAGACTTTCCAGGCGCTGGTAAGCAAGGCGCTTTTCGCGCCGGTCGATGTTTTCCGTGGCTGGCGACAATACCTCCACGATCAATTTGGGGGCTTCGAGGTAAAGGGCCTGATCGTATCTTGGTTCGCAACTGACCACCACATCCGGATAATAAAAGGCGTCGGGGTTTTTCACACGCACCTTCATGTCGGCCATGAAGGCTCGGCAAGCACCGCCGCGCAGACGCGCGTTCAGGAGTGCGGCGATGTTGAGGCTGATGACATTGTGGGCAAGGCTGGCGCCGACCATCGCGAAGAGCTGACCGGAAACATATTCATGTCGAATTTCCCGGACCTCTTCTTCGGTCAGGTACGCTTCGATACCAATAGTGGATATGCGGGCATGGGAAGTCATCGCGATGTTCTTGCCAAAAAACCGGTTGCCACCAGATCATAACAGGTCGGTCATGGCGGCCTCAATGTCAATCAAGCGAACCAGGCAGAAATCGGGGGCAGATCTTGATCGATCGCTGTAGTCATAATTCTGCTTTGTCAGATTACTCCAGCGCGGCTTGAGACCGCCGAGCAGGCGAGTCCTGGGCCATTTCCTGAAACCGGCTCACCACGTCACTGCTATTTATTTTAAAAAACATAGTCTTACTATCCACCAACCAAACTCGTCAAGGCGCATCTTGACCTAACAAAGTAGAATTCATCAAAATGTCCGGAGACAGTGAACGCCTCCGATCGTTTCTCGAAACCCGGATCCAACACGATTCACTGCCATTATTAGAAAAGCCGGAGCACATTCCTTGTCAAAACAACACCCTATTATTGTCGTGACAGGTTCGTCTGGCGCTGGAACGACTTCCGTCAAATGCGCGTTCGAGCATATATTTACCCGATTGAAGATCAAGGCGGCCATCGTTGAAGGGGATAGTTTTCATCGATACGAGCGGGAGGAAATGCTCAAACAGACGCAGGAACATGACGAAAAAGGCCTGCCCTTCAGTCATTTTTCCGCGCAAGCGAATCTACTCAAGGAACTGGAAGAATTATTCCGTGAGTACGGCGAAACCGGAAGCGGCTCGTACCGTCACTATATCCACAACGAAGAAGAAGCCAAACTCCACGGCTGCCCGTCCGGAACCTTCACTCCCTGGACGCCGTACCCCGACGATACCGATCTGATGTTTTACGAAGGGCTCCACGGGGCCGCGGCCGCAGAAGGCATTGATATCGGCCGGTACGTCGATATGACCATCGGCGCAGTCCCGGTGATCAATCTGGAATGGATACAGAAACTGCACCGAGATACCCAGGAGCGGGGTTATCGGCGGGATGCGGTAACCGACACGATTCTAGGGCGCATGTATGACTATGTGCATATGATTACCCCGCAGTTTTCTCGCACCGATATCAATTTTCAACGGGTTCCTACCGTGGATACCTCGAATCCCTTCATCGCGCGCGATGTACCCACTCCCGACGAAAGCCTAGTCATCATCCGGGTCAACGACCCGCGAAAATTCGACGTTAATTTTCCCTATCTGCTGGCTATGATTCAGAATTCCTTCATGTCTCGACGCAATACCCTGGTCATTCCGGGCGGCAAAATGGGCTTGGCGTTGGAAATCATCTTCACGCCGATCGTCGAAAAAATCATGACCGCCAAAAAGCAGCTTTATCGGCTCGGACGGTGAAACGTTTACCGGTCTGACTCATTCAGCGATCCGGCAAATAGCGGCTCTCCTCCCCGTAGTACTCCGGAAAACCGACTGCGCTTTTCAGTCCTTCGAAGTCCAGGATATTTTGCGGTTGCCGGCCCGCGCGGATCGCGGCCAGACTGGTCTGCATCGCGAGAATCGAGGCATTCAACAGGGTCAGCGGATAGACCGCGATCTTGTAGCCGATTTCTTCAAGCCGATTCGGCGGTAGATTCGGGGTTTTACCGAATTCGATCATATTGGCCATCTTCGGCCCGGGAACCGCGTCGCAGTAATGTCTCATTTCTGCTTCGCTTTCCGGAGCCTCGACGAAAGAAATGTCGGCTCCGAGTTCGGCAAAGCCTCGGGCTCGCGCGATGGCCTCGTCCAGACCGTGGGTCGCTCTCGCATCGGTGCGGGCCAGTATCAGGATATCCTTGCCCTCGTTTCGGCTATCCACTGCGGCCCGGATACGATTGAAGGCTTCGTCTCGATCGACCACGGCTTTGTTCTTGGTATGGCCACAGCGCTTCGGGGCGAGTTGGTCTTCGATCATGATGCAGGCAAAACCCGCCGCCGCGTAGCCCTGAACGGTGCGTTTCACGTTCAGCGCGTTGCCGTAACCGGTATCGCCGTCTCCGCACACCGGGATGGATACGAGGGAGCAGATATTGCGCCCCTGCTCCACCATTTCTCCATAGGAAATCAAACCCGTATCCGGCATCCCGAGCCGGCTGCCCGAGACCGCGAAACCGCTCATGAAGGCCAGATCGAATCCGGCGGCTTCGATCAGCCTGGCCGAGATCGCATCATGACAACCCGGCATGAGCAACAGGCCAGGATTATTGAGTAATTCCCTTAACTGGTCCGCGGGCGAAGTCATAAGGTCTTTTCTCCTGTTACTGTCCTGTCGATGCACCAGCCCGGCGCCGAAGGGCCGGGTGACCGCGGCAGGGTCTGGCCTGCCGCGGTACGCATTTTATAACAAGGGGACGATGAGCAAGGCGACAATATTGATGATTTTGATCATCGGATTGATTGCGGGACCTGCCGTGTCCTTATAGGGATCGCCCACCGTGTCGCCGGTCACCGCGGCTTTATGGGCTTCCGAGCCCTTGCCGCCGAGATTGCCGTCCTCGATATATTTTTTGGCATTGTCCCAGGCGCCACCGCCGGTGGTCATGGATAACGCGACAAACAGGCCGGTGAGGATCGAGCCGATCAATACCCCCCCGAGCGCCTCCTTACCGAGAGTCAGCCCGACAATCACCGGAACCGCGACCGGCAGCAGGGACGGGATGATCATTTCCTTGATTGCCGCGGCGGTCAGAAGATCGACCGCTTTCGAATAATCGGGTTTTCCGCTGCCGTCCATGATGCCCGGAATTTCCCTGAACTGGCGGCGAACTTCGACCACGATTCCACCGGCCGCGCGACCCACTGCTTCCATCGCGAGGGCTGCGAACAGGTAGGGCACCAGACCGCCGATGAACAGACCGATCACGACCAGGTGATCGGACAGATCGAAGGCCATGTTGCCGCCCAATTTTGCGGTGTAATCGGCGAACAGAACCAGCGCCGCGAGCCCGGCCGATCCGATCGCATAACCTTTGGTCACTGCTTTGGTGGTGTTGCCGACCGCATCGAGCGGATCGGTGATGTTGCGGATCTCTTCGGGCAGATTCGCCATTTCCGCAATGCCGCCCGCGTTGTCCGTGATCGGACCGTAGGCATCCAGGGCCACGATCATTCCAGCCATGGACAGCATCGCGGTAGCGGCAATCGCCAATCCAAATATCCCGGCCAATTCATAGGCTCCCCAGATACTCGCGCAGACCGCGATGACCGGTGCCGCGGTGGCTTTCAACGAGACCGCGAGCCCCGCGATAATATTGGTGCCGTGACCGGTCGTGGATGCATTGGCGATCACTTTGACCGGGTTGAACTCGGTCGAGGTATAGTATTCGGTAATCGCGACCATCGCGGCGGTCAGTACCAGGCCGATCAATGCCGCGAAATAAACATTGATCGTCGGCACCAGGGCATGGTTCACGGTCAAGCTGTCGCCCAGCATGATCAAGGTGACCGGGTAGTACAGTACCGCCGACAGCCCCCCGGAAACAATAACGCCCTTGTACAGGGCGTTCATGACCCGCCCGTCTTTTTTAACCTTGACGCAATAGGCGCCCGCGATTGAGGTGAAAATGGAAATCGCGCCGAGGACCAGGGGATAGACGATTGCTCCCTCGTCTGCGTTTTGGACCAGGAGCCCTGCGAGTACCATCGTTGCGATGATCGTGACCGCGTAGGTTTCGAACAGGTCCGCGGCCATGCCCGCGCAGTCCCCGACATTATCGCCGACATTGTCGGCAATCACTGCCGGATTGCGCGGATCGTCTTCCGGAATGCCGGCCTCGACTTTGCCGACCAAATCGGCGCCCACGTCGGCGCCCTTGGTGAAGATGCCGCCACCGAGACGGGCGAAGATCGAGATCAAGGAGCCGCCGAAGGCGAGGCCCACCAGCGCGTGCAGCGCGAGCTGCTGGTCACCGGTCTGCGCCATCACCAGCCAGTAGTAGCCAGCGACGCCGATGAGGCCCAAGCCGACCACCAACATGCCGGTGATGGCACCGCCGCGGAACGCCACGGCAAGCGCGGCGCCGAGACCGTTGTGGGCCGCCTGTGCGGTGCGCACGTTGGCGCGGACCGAGATGTTCATGCCGATGTAGCCAGTGGCACCGGAC
>JBOICY010000446.1:0-2158 GCA_050740335.1 Methylococcales bacterium
ACGCTTTGTCGTGGGTTCGATGCGCAGCGATGAAGTCGGGCGCATGGAGAAGCTTTGCAAGGGGCAGGTGAGAATGCTGGCATCAATACTGCTAAGTCGGTTTCATCGATTTGTCCCAGTATTTCAATTGGTTATCGTATATATTATGCCACAAGTTCCTTAACTTAACGGCATTGCCCCCCGGAGCCGAAAGGTGTGGAATTCTCCGCGTTCGCCACATGGATCGGCACGGCGTCGCGGCGTCTGCGCAACCAGAAACTGAGGCACACGATCAGCGCGAAACTGCCGCAGACGACAGGAATCAACACGAACGATGGATCACGACGTTTATTGACTGATCGTTATTTTTTTTACCTGACGTTTCGGAACGGTTTTGCGGGGAATGGTCAATTCCAGCACTCCGTCCTTCAATTTGGCAGTAATCGCTTCCGAAGCCGAGTCCTCCGGCTGGGCGAGGGTTCGTTGAAAGCTGCCGTAACTGCGTTCGATCCGATAAAAATGACGATCCTTATCTTCTTTTTCTTCCTGTTTTTGGCCGTGGATGATCAATACGTCTCCGCTAACTTCAATCGACAAGTCCGATTCCAACATGCCGGGCGTTTCGAGAGTGATCTGATAACTCTTATCATCGCTCGAGACATTCAGATTTGGGCGGAACGAAGCCTGACTCAGCCGGGCCGAGGATTCGAAAGGCGGCGAACGTAAAGATGGCAAATCTAATGTATCTAAATGCATCGTCGAACAGGCGGTCGATTTGCTGGTGCAACTGGGAGTACCGGGTGCGGCTCGGGTTGGCCCGCAGTTGGCAAATTGGATTCATTGCCGGCCCGTTTTACCGGGATTCGGGTTCCGGCTTCTTCGTGCTTAAACCCGATCCCGGGATTCAATTTTGAAAGGTTCATAAGGGATCTCCGGATGGAACGATAACTTGAACGAATTAGAGAGACAGATTCGCTGAACCTTAAAATAAAGACAGTGGCGCGGATTTTTGATTAAGAGCAGCCATTAGTCCTCTGGCGGTTTTCAAGGTTCTTCTTGGATCAGGAGGCTTTCGCGACATCCAGTGCGGCTTGAAGTTTCGCTTCGTCGTCATGTGACAACGATGTTTTGATGATCTTGCCACCGGTACCTTGCAACTCCTCCAGTACCTTATCTGCGGTGGATTTTCGAACCAGGATGAAGAGTGCGGAAGAACCCGGCTGAAGAGTATCGGCAAGCTCTTTCATGAAGTCATCATTGATACCCACATCCGACAACGTGCCGGAAATGGCGCCCGCGCCCGCGCCGACCGCCGCTCCCAAGAGTGGGTTGAGAAAGATCAGACCCACCAGCATGCCCCAGAAACCGCCGCCAATGGCGCCCGCTGTCGTAAGGGGATGGATTTGGTTGAGTTTGACTTTACCGTTAGGCTGTTTGATGGCAACCACGGCGTCCTCAAGGTCAACCAGGTATTCACGCTGCATTTTTAGAAACTTGATCCGGGTTTCCTCAGCTTTATACTGGTCGTTGTAGCCAATGACTATCAGTTCACTCATAAGATCTCCGTCAGGTATAGGAAATATAAACGGCCTCTTTATTAATTGGAAAAGTACTCAATAGCGGATGGTTTGTCAATTCGTATAGTGATTAATTCTACTTTGTCAATTTAAACTGTTTCCAGTCGGACCCAGTTTGTGTATGTTAAGCCTTTGTTAAATAAATGTAAATCGAGATGAATTCGTGAAAACCCCAGACTCGCCCTTATTTCTGCCCTCCCAAGGGCTTCCAGAGGCGCTCAGCGCCCATTTATCGGCTTTTGCATCCTTTTTCGGTTCCTCGACGCGGGATACCACACAATCATTTTGCGGCGATCTGCGGGGATTTTTCCAATCGGAACGAGCCAACCTGCTGCGCATGAGCGAAGTGAATGAAGTAGAGCATCAGGCCCTGCAGTACCGGTTGACGGAAGGGGCAATGCCGTTAAGTTAAGCTCAGCGATACTGCCGTCTGGGTTTTGGGTTGATACGATTTTTGGGTCTGGTTGCCTCCCGCTCGGGTCGTTTGAGTTCCAGAGTTCTAGAGTAAAGTGCAATCAATTCCAACACCGGATCGTGCGGCACCCGCTGGACCAACCAGGCGAAGAGCCGGGTTTTCAGGGCATGGAGGATATCAGCAAGGT
>JBOICY010000447.1:0-2113 GCA_050740335.1 Methylococcales bacterium
TTGACCGCCAGGCGAAACCGGCCACACCCACGGAAGCCACAGCCGCACCAGAATCCCTCACACTGCAGATCGACCCGCCTCAGCCGGCGCAGATGGAACTTTTCGGATAGACTCGGCGAAAGGACAGTACCCCACGCCCGACCGGTCCTCTCGGAACGAGGCTACGCCTTTCCGGCCTTCGCAGAAGAAGCCGATTCGGAGTCCGTCGCCGACTCCCTTTCTGATTCTGCCGGTTTTTCTTCCTCCGGGACATCGAACCAGGACACAAGCATTTCGTCCCACCAGGCTTCATCGATCTCTTTCCCAGGATCGCTGCCGAAAAACGCGACGTCGTCCTTCGTGATGTCCGGACCGACCAGCTGAGGCTGGAACTTGGCTCGTTCGACGATTTCTTTAGTGGCATACCCTCCGACTATCCAGGAATCCGGATCGGCCCGACGGGATTTGTAGGCCTTGAGCCCGATTTTGAGATACATGAAGATCTGCTGTTGCACAGGATCCCCGACACCAGATTGCGGCAAACCCAAGGTCTTTTCAATCCTTTTGCGCCAATGCCGGTCGTCGTATCGCGACGTAACCAACTGGAGCATAGTCTTTCCAAGTTCGGCATCAAGCGGCATGATGATGGTTCCGTGCGTTTCTTCGAATTTGTTATTTTTTACGGCCGTACAGCCCCGTGAAAGAAGCCTTCACAAGCGCGTTTTGGTTGAGGTAGTACCCGACCATTGCCCCTGATGCTTCTGGTTTCAACGGTAACTGATCCACCTTCAATGCAAAAACCGTAAAGATGTAGCGATGCGGCTTATCGCCTTGCGGTGGACAGGGACCGCCGAATCCTGGCTGTCCAAAATCCGTCATACTCTGGATCGTCCCCTCCGGCGTACCGGTGCCGTCCAATTTCCCCACACCGGCAGGTAACGAAGTGACGCTGGCTGGAATATTGAAAATGACCCAATGCCACCACCCGCTGCCGGTCGGGGCATCAGGATCATAGACCGTCACGGCGAAACTTTTCGTGTCCTTCGGCGCATTTGTCCAGTGCAGCTCAGGCGAGAGGTTATCGCCCGTACAGCCGAATCCGTTGAAGACGTGCTCGTTGCCGATCGTCGCTTTATTCTTGATCGTCGGACTGGTGAGCCGAAAATCGCCGGCACCGCTTACGCCGGGGAGTACAGCAAGCATCAAAAGAATTAAGCTCCATGCATGTCGCACAACCCGTCCTCTCTTTCTATCATTTAATTTTCTCTGCGGTTCATCCTGCGGGCTTTGGCGTTCCATGAACACTCGCGAGCCGCCGAAATTTCACCGGCCCTTTTGGTAGGTGCCCATCAACTGGGCCTCGCCGATAATGTGGCCCTTCATCGCCTCTTCGAGCTTAGCCTTGGTCGGCTGCTTCAAGTCCGGCAGCACGGTATCCAGCGTGTAGAGTTTATGGAAGTAGCGGTGGCGGCCGATGGGCGGGCACGGTCCGCCATAGCCGGTTCGCTTCCAGTCATTCACGCCTTCCTTGGTTCCCACGGGCAGCGTCTTGACGTTTTCCGGCAGCCCATCACTCGTCGGCGGCAAATTATAGAGCACCCAATGCACCCAGGTCATTTTCGGCGCGGCCGGGTCTGGGGCGTCCGGGTCGTCTACAATTAGCGCCAGGCTCTTGGTGCCTGCCGGGATGCCCGACCACGCCATCGGTGGTGAAATGTCCTTGCCCTCGCATGTATACAATGCTGGAATTGCAGTCTGGTTGCTGAACGCCGTGGAAGTGATACGCATGTTGCCCTCCTCGCGAGCCAAGGCGGCTGCTGTCGCTTGCTAGTTGCCTGCCACCATCATCTCTGCAATCTTCACGGTCGGACTGGCAATGCGCCCGCGAAACACGAGATCGCTGCCGACTATCTCAATCCCTGCAAACATGTCTTTCAGATTGCCCGCAATCGTAATCTCTTCCACGGGATAAGCCAACTCGCCGCCTTCGATCCAAAACCCAGCAGTCCCCCGTGAATAATCACCGGTCACCATGTTGATGCCGAAACCGATGAGGTCCGTGACATACAGACCCTGCTTCACCGTCTTGATAATGTCTTGCGCCGTCTTCGTCCCTGGCGCGAGATAGAAATTC
>JBOICY010000448.1:0-13475 GCA_050740335.1 Methylococcales bacterium
AACCGCCTGCACGGTTCGGAGGGCGGGGAGGACGACAGTCCTTCCCGACCCCTATCCCGGCGTGATAGCGATGGTTGGCGTCCACCAGTTTGCCGCGCAGGTCGTTGAGATCACCGAGAAGCGCGGCGGCGGGCCTTTGTTTCCCGGGCTTGCCGCGTTCTTTCACGATGCCGTCGAGGCTTTCCTCGATCTTCCGGGTGGTAAGCAGCAAGTCACAGACGCGCTTGAACGCCTCTGTCAGTGGTTCCAACTGCAAGGATTCCGTCCGCGAATTGTCGAACAGCAGGGCCCCTTCATCACGAACGACCGCAAAACCTCCGCGCTGTGGTATGACCTCATATTCGTTCGGGCAGGTCTTCCACCGAGACCGGTCGCGTTTCATCCCGGCGAGCGATCAGAGCGGCCAAATAACGTTGTGCCGTGGGAACTGCCGGATTCACGCGAGTCGCGCGGCCAGCGCATGCCTATCAGGAATTTCGGGCTGGCCATTCCGCCACGGCGTCCGGCGCGATGCCGCGCAAAAGCAGCGTCACAGTGAAACGCAGCGCCTCCCTGCACGCACTTTAGAAGTCGTAAACGCCATCGAATTCCAGCGTTTGCGGTGCGAAATAGCTGTAAGACAACACGGACAGCAGAGCCGCCCAAGAGGAATAGGGATTGTTCACCAGGCCGGTCATTTCCCACCGCTGTACCGCCTCGATCCATTTTGTTATCACGGGACTGCGGAATTCTTCCGGTTCCACGCCGTTGACATAAGCCAACCAGAGCAAAAACGCGAATACAGCATCGGGCGCGGCGTCTTCCACGACCAGGGTGAGTTTCCCCAATCTCGGGCGTAATTCTATTCCCGCTCGCCATATCGTTCGCCAATGCGCCGCCTGTTCCGGCGCTGGGTCGAGCATCAATTCCGTTACAGTGGTCGGATCCAACGCCCCACCGAAACGTCAGGCCAGGCCTTTGTTGTTCAAGCACACTCCGAGATGCTCGACCGGAACTTCTCTGGTCGCCCAGTGACCTACGCCGATGAGGATATGGTTCGTGTTCGCCGCACTGCGTTGAGGATCAAACTCGACGTGCAACGGGGCCGTAATCGCTTGGCTTAAGGTGGTAAGGAAATCAAGGAGTAAGGTCATCGGCTTGGCTCGGACTCCGCAAACGTGAATCCGGCATTGCCTTTTTCGTCGAGGTATTCGGTGGATTGCATGAGGCTATACTCGTCGCACATCAAAATTCGGCGCATCAATACCTTCTCACTCCGGGAGAAGGTAGGTTGAGGGGATATAAAAAACCGAATTTTGATGTGCGAACACTGTAAACTTAGCGGGACACCACCAGTCTCCTCGTCAGAGTCACCGATTGACCGGTCCGGTCGACTACGATCGTCGTGCCGTTCGGAAATTCTTCGGTATTTCCGCGGATCAGATTCTTTTTGCCCAGGTCACCAAGAACCACGGCAATACGGTCTTGCCGTTGGGAAGGAGGCCGGGTGGTCGGGTCGGTGACCCTTATGGTCACCTTGAGCGCATTGTCGCCATCGTCGCAGACCGATTCACTGACGCGGACCCCGGTTTCGGTGGCAAAATCCACCGAGCATTCATTATAGAATCCGTCTTTTTTAGTGATATTTCCCTCGGCGAGACGATTATAGGCACGCTCAACGGTTTTTCCGAAATCAATAAATCCGCTGGATGCCTGGGTCGGGAATTCAGAGCGCTGGCAAGCCGAATCCACACAAAAAAGACTGATAATGATGCAAAACCGATAAGCATTTCCCACTGTGTTGACCATTCTCATAGCATTTCTCCCCGCAGCCATCAGGCTGCAAATCAGAAAATCATCCGGAAACGAAATGTTTCCGGCTTAAATAACAGAGACATCGCCTAACCGCGTCTCCAATCGGTCGATCCGGCGACATCCTCGAGGAGGACGCCGAGTTCCTTCAACTCGTCCCGGATCCGATCGGCGAGTTTCCAATCCTTATTGTTGCGGGCCTCGACGCGCTGCCGGACCAGTTTATCGATTTCTTGGTCCAAAAGCCCCGCGCGCGAGGGTTTTCCTGTTTTAAGATATTGCTCCGGATCTTCCTCCAGGATACCGAGGATATTCCCGAGCGATCTCAGAACCGTGCCCAACTGATTGGCTTTTTTGCTATCTCCAAGCTTGCTGCGATTGATTTTCTTGGCAATCTCGAAAAGAACCGATAGGGCAACCGGAGTATTGAAATCATCGTCCATCGCGGATCTGAATTCGATTTCGAAGTCTGTTTCCGTCTTATTTGAAATATCCAACACTTCGAGGCCCCGTAAAGCGGTATAAAGCCGCGTCAAGGCCGTCCGGGCTTCATCGAGATGATCCTCGGAATAGTTCAGCGGACTCCGGTAGTGACTCGACAAGATAAAGAAGCGAATCACTTCGCCCCGATAGCGTTCGAGTACTTCTCGCACGCTAAAGAAATTGCCCAGCGATTTGGACATTTTTTCTTCGTTGACGCGGACAAATCCGTTATGCATCCAGAAATTGACAAAGGGACTGCCGGTGGCCCCCTCGGACTGGGCGATTTCGTTTTCGTGGTGCGGAAACTGGAGATCCATGCCGCCGCCGTGGATATCGAAATGATCCCCCAGACAGTGGGTCGACATCGCCGAACATTCGATATGCCATCCGGGACGGCCCGCGCCCCAGGGCGAATCCCAGGAAGGCTCGCCGGGCTTCGCCATTTTCCATAACACGAAGTCGAGAGGATCTTGTTTCGCCGGATCGACTTCCACCCGCTCCCCCGCCCTGAGATCGTCCGGATTCTTGCCGGACAAGCGACCGTACGTGTCGAATCTGGATACCGAAAAGAATAGATCCTCGTTCTTCCCGATATACGCGTAACCCTTGTCCAGCAGTGACTGGATCATCGCGACGATTGCTTCGATGGATTGCGTGGCACGCGGTTCGATATCCGGTCGGAGGACATTCAAGGCCCGCTCGTCCTCATGCATCGCGTCGATATAACGCGCGGTCAAATTTTCGAAAGGCTCGCCGGAATCGTTGGCCCGTTGGATAATCTTGTCGTCGATGTCCGTGACATTGCGAACATAGGTGAGTTGGTACCGTTCTCTTAAATAACGCGCAACCACATCGAAAACCACCATGACCCGTGCATGCCCGATGTGACAATAATCGTAGACGGTCATTCCGCACACATACATCCCGACCTTGCCGGGGATGCGCGGTTTGAATTGCTGTTTTTTCCGCTGAATCGTGTTGTAGATCTTTAACATCGAGTTCGTTTACACAAGCGATTAACTGATTGATCCGATTCAATCTTATCCTTTCGAACGACAAACCGTGAAATTCGGTCACGGCGACCTTCCTGACCGTGCGCGCATAGTACCGGAAAGTGCAGAAAACAACAAAAAATGTCCGGCCAGGCCGCAGGACAAAGAAATTTTACCGCCTGGTAAAACGAAGCGATTAGCGGGAATAGAACCAGGTTCGGGCTATAGCTCGATCACGCGGCCTTCCATCGCGAGATTTAAGCCGACTTCACGACTCTCCCGTGAATACTTGGTTAATACCTCCGCGAAAACGGCTTCCAATTCGGCATCGGTGCGGGTCGGTACGTAATGCGTAAAAAACAGCCGCCGGGCTCCGGCCAGGCGAGCCATTCGAATACTCGAATCAAAAGTCCCGTGCCCCCATCCTTTTTTTGCCGGGTATTCCTCGAAAGTATACGATGAATCGGCGATCAACAGATCGACATCGCGCATTCCATCGGCAATGATTTGCTCCTGCCGATTGATCAAGGATTCATATTCCTGGAAATGCTCATCGTCTGGCTCGTAGATATTCCAATGCGGTTCGTGATCGCCGGTAAAAAACACCGATTTCCCGGAACATTCCACCCGATATCCATAATTCAGAACCGGATGATTCATCAAGGTCGGCGTGACCTTTGCGTTCCCGATGCGAACGCTTTCGCCAGCCCCGATCGTAAAATAGCGGATGCGGGCTTTCAGTTCCGCTTCCCGGATCGGAAAATAACTGTATTGAAATTGCGTCGATAACGCGCGCTCGATCCCTATTTGAGCGACCACGTCGTAGCCACCGTAAATGTTGACCTCGTTTCTCGGTATAAAAAGCGGATCGAAGAAGGGCAGACCGTGAATGTGATCCCAGTGGGTATGGCTGATAAAGATATGCGCGACAAGCGGCAGTTCCTTCATCAAGGCCTGCGCGAGCGGATAAATTCCGCTGCCTCCATCGAGAATAATCAAGTCGTTATCATCGCTGCGAATCTCGATGCAGGTGGTATTCCCGCCATAGCGGGCCATCGCCGGACCCGGCGTCGGGATGGATCCCCGGACTCCCCAGAATCGTATCTTCAAGCAGCGGTCCCGCAAACCTTGTTTAAATGCCGGCCTAGGCCGTGGCTTGATCGAGATGCACCGAGAAATCTCCGAGATATTCGATCAGGTTCTTCAAGTCCATGCCGAATCGATCCGCAACGCTCGCCGGTAATTCCGCGTCCTTGCCGGTGACAGGCTCACCCCAACCGAGGGCCTTGCTGATCTGATTCGCCGCAATCACCGAGTCCCGTATTTCGTTTCCGGGTTTTTCGGTTTCGTGATGTCCGCCGATGCATTCCACGAGAGACTGGGGGAAATTCCATTTTTCACCGAGCTTCGCGCCGATCAGGCCATGGTCGGCACCGAGGAGGTGTCGTTCGGCTCGGAACACAGCGATCCCACCCGATTGAGCGGTCTCGATGATTCGTGCGAAGCCATGCGGATTGAACTGAGCGTAAACAACCTTCCCGATATCGTGCAACAATCCGGCAACGAAGCAATCCGATGCATCGAAATTCTTGTGGTTGAATTTCTGGTGCAGCAACCGGGCAATGGCCGCGGTCGAAAGAGAATGCTTCAGGTAGCCCTGGGTATCGAATCCAGCCTTGTTCTTGTGCGGCAGAATACCCAGGGTTGCAATGCTCAAGGCCATGTTCTTGATGGTGTTGAATCCTAGATAAACGACCGACTGATGGATCGATGTGATTTTGCGGGGCAGACTGAAATAGGCCGAATTCAGGAGTTTTAAAATTTTCAGGGTCATGACCGGATCATGTTCGATCACCTGGACCAGTTCCTTGGCGGAACAAGAGATATCCGAAGTCAATTGCAATACCCGTTGAACACTCGCCGGGAACGCCGGCATTCGGGCGACCATCTCTTCAAGTTGTTGGTGTAAATCTTTAGTCATTCCATAGCTCTTCTCTGGCTTCCTATAAAAATAGTTAAAAAACCGGAACTAGACAAATCGAATTCATTCTCAATGATTCAATTTTCCTGCAAATTACACGAATTTCCGGAAACCGCCAGCAATTCCCGTTTTAGCAAAAGTCGTAGGGCGGGTTAGGCGCGCATCGGAAAACCTGCCAATTCACCGCAGCACCTGGCGCGCGCCGTAACCCGCCATGAAGAGGGTTGGCGGGTCCGGCGGATTACCCACTTTGCCTGAACTCGCGGTGGTCCTTTATCTAAAACCGCAAAAGCCTTAGAATGCCCCGCTGACTTAACCATAGGGAACCGACCATGCGCCTGAAAACGATTTTGTTATCCTGCCTCATACTCCTTCCCACGCTGTGTTATGCCGGAGATCAAACCATGCCCAGCTACCCGAAGGTGATGCTGCAAACATCACTCGGTAAAATCGTAATCCAACTCGATCCCGAGAAAGCACCAATTAGCAGCCGGAATTTTCTGGAGTATGTGAAAGCGGGATTTTATGACGGCACGATCTTTCACCGGGTGATGCCGGGCTTCATGGCCCAGGGAGGCGGTTTCGACACCGGATTCAATCAAAAACCAACCCGCGACCCGATCAGGAACGAGGCGGATAACGGATTGAAAAACGTGCGCGCATCGGTCGCGATGGCCAGGACCTCGATCCCGGACTCGGCAACCTCGCAATTTTTCATCAACACTGTCGACAATGGCTTTCTCGACCATACGTCTCCGACCGTGCAAGGCTGGGGCTACGCCGTGTTCGGGCAGGTCGTGGAAGGAATGGACGTGGTCCGGCAGATGGAGAATGTTTCGACCGGCTCGCGCAACGGCCATCAAAATGTCCCGTTGACCGATATCGTAATCGAAAAAGCGACCGTGCTTCAGGAATAGGGCGGTACCCATCGGATCGAAATCAATGGCACGCTCGGCCAACGGATTGTGCTCGCGCAATGGGAACGGGGGGCCATGTGCTCGTGGTCAACGAGCAGGGGCATTGGATCGAAGCGTTGACTGGCTGATCCGAAGGTTTTTCATCCCCGGCTGCTAAGCAAGAAACAGGTTTCGGGCAAGCCGGAGCCCCGCTTAGCCCGCGGCAACCTGTCTTTCGTCGAGGCGTTCCTTGCGCATCAACCCATCCAACAGCGCGCCGTAGGCCACCACCGCGCGCGATCCGGGATAACAGATCGATGCGGGGAGTCCGGCCTGGCTCGCATCGCGAAGCCTGGTATCGATTGGAATCACCGAATCCCAGAGATGTGCAGGATATTGTTCGCGCAGTGCCTTCAGAGTCTGTACCGAGGCCGAGGTGCGGCGGTCGAACAGGGTTGGAACGATGGTATAGTCGAGTGCCCTGTTTCGAGACTTGTAGATCATTTGCAGAGTCGCGACCATCCTTTCCAGCCCCTTCATCGCGAGGAATTCGGTCTGAACCGGAACGATCAGCCTATTGCACGCAGCCAGGCCATTGATCATCAGAACCCCCAATGACGGAGGGCTGTCGATCAGTACATAGTCAAAATCCGGATCGATTCCGGCCAAAGCCCTGGAGATCACCAGCCCCATCCCCTCGAATCCGGAACCCTTGCGCTCAATCGACGCCAGCGCGGTGGTCGCGGGCAGCACACTCAATCCGTTGACTGCGGTCGGCTGAATGCAGGACCGGGTTTGCGGGGCTTTGCCTTCCATCGCGTCCTGGAACAGATTATAGGCACTGCCGCCAGCCTGCTCCGGGTTGATTCTGAAATAACTGGTCAGGGAACCATGCGGGTCCAGATCGACCAGCAGGACTTTCAATCCCCAGTCCGACAGCAGTCCTCCCAGAGTCACCACCGTGGTGGTCTTTCCAACCCCGCCCTTCTGATTGGAAACAGTCCAGACTTTCATTGCTGGCGGCCAGCGGTTGGCTGTGGGTCCTCGGATAGGGGCGTATTGACTTCGGCATCGGTTAAATTTTCCTGCTCGCTTGCGTCCAATTTGAAACGCGCCGCCGATTGAGCGAGCAGGACCAGCACAACCCGGCGGTTTTTTTCACGCCCTTCCTCGAGTTTATTGTCCGCGACCGGATGATATTCACCGTAACCGATCGCGGCCAAACGCTCCGGATTGATCCCCTCCTTGACCAATTGGCTCACGACACTCGCCGCGCGTCCCGCGGAAAGTTCCCAATTCGATGGAAACTCGGGAGTCACGATGGGGCGGTCATCGGTATAGCCTTCGACATGAATCGTGTTCGGTAACCGGCGGAAGATTTCACCGATTTTCCGAAGAACCGGTATTGCCTCGCCTGCCAATTTCGCGCTGGCGCTTGCAAACAGCAGACTGCTTTTCATTTCGACCTTGAGCCATAGCTCGTCGCTGGTGACCTCGATCAACTCCTGATCGATGTAGGGTGAAAGCATTTCTTCAATTTGCTTGGAGATCTTGCGCAGTTGATCCTGTTGCTGTTGCAATTCGATCACTTTTTCCATTTTTTCACGGATTTCCCGGGAATTCTCCTCCATTGGAATCACGACAGGCACCGAATCATTCTGGCGGATGATTTCTCCGACCTGTATCGGGTCCAGGGTTTTGTTCGGCAGAGAAAATGCTTGATCCAATGTATCCGATAACACCCGGTATTTGCTTTCATTGACCGATGAAATCGAATACATCACGACAAAGAATGCAAATAGCAGAGTAATAAAATCAGCATACGAAACCAGCCATCGTTCCTGGTTTTCGTGTTCTTCCGAGTGTTTTTTTTGCCGGCTTTTAGCCACGACACCAGCCCCTTGAACCACGAGCCGAAAACACACAGGAAACCGCCGTCCGAACCGGGCCGCGAGTTTGTAATCCGCTTAGACTCCTCGTCATCGCGTCGACCCGAACTGGTTCATCCCGCATCCGGTTACTCCAGGTAGCCGGACAATTTGGCTTCGATATTGCGCGGATTTTCTCCATCGGCAATGGAAACGATCCCCTCGATGACCAGTTCCCTGACCTGCACAAGCGCATGAGTCTGGGCCTTGAGTTTATTGGCGATTGGCAAAAAAAACAGATTCGCGAGACCGACGCCGTAGATTGTCGCGACAAATGCGGTCGCGATACCGGGGCCGAGCAAGGCGGGATCGCTGAGATTTTGCATCACATGAATCAAGCCCAACACGGCGCCGATAATTCCGATCGTCGGTGAATAACCTCCCATCGCCTCGAACACCCGCGCGGCCTGCAGATCACGCTGTTCACGCGCATTCAATTCAACCTCCATGCAGTCGCGGATGATTTCCGGCTCGCTTCCGTCGACCAAAAGTTGCAGGCCTTTCTTGGCAAAACTGTCCTGTTCGGTATCCAGCAAGGACTCCAGGCCCAGAAGCCCCTCCTTGCGCGCCAAAGTACTCCAATTCACCAATTTTGTGATCTGTGCCTGTAAATGGATTTTTTCCGGCATGAATACCCAGGCGATGATTCGAACCGAGTGTTTGCAAATCGCGGGCGGGACCTGTAACAGCGTCGCCCCGACCGTCCCGCCGACCACGATAATAAATGCCGGACCATTCATTAACGCGTCAAGATGACCCCCTTCCAGCAGATTACCGCCGACAATCGCGCCCAATCCGACGATTAATCCGATAACACTCGACAGGTCCATGGCTTACAAGCGTGCGAACGCTCTCGCGATTTCATCGAGACCGAGCACCCGCTCGGCAAGATTGGCATCGACAATCGCCTTGGGCATTCCGTAAACCGTGCAGCTTTCTTCGTTCTGAGCCCAGATCGACGCACCCTTTTTTTTCAGCGCTTGAGCGCCGATCGTGCCGTCGCAGCCCATGCCGGTCAGCACCACCGCGAGAACCGGACCTCGAACGTGTTGCGCAATGGAAGTAAAGGCCACATCGGCGCAAGGCTGATAATGTTCATATTCACGACTCTCGCGAATGCTGACCGCATAGCCCATCCCGCCGCCCTGAACTTCCAACTGGTAACCACCCGGCGCGAGCAGTGCCAAGCCTGGTCTTAATTGATCTCCGTGCCTGGCCTCGCGCACTTCGATTTTCGCATCGCGGTTCAGGCGTTCGGCGAAACTCGCGGTGAATTTACCGGGCATATGTTGAATCAAGAGTACCGGTATCGCCAATCGATCCGAGATTCCGGAAACAATCTTCTGAATCGCGACCGGACCCCCGGTTGACGCGGCGATCACCAGCAACGAATAGGATTGCGTGACCAGTCTATGGGCTGATGTTGAGAAAGGCGGCGAATTGCGAACTGGCACGGCGCCGGGATGTTCGCGGCGCAACTGTTGTTTAAGATGTTTCGAACGCTGGCCGAGCATTCGCACCCGTGAACAGAACAACTGTTTCGCCGTTTCCCGATTCGAATTGATCTGGTCGAGTTGCTTCGGCAGGAAATCCACCGCCCCGGCCTCGAGTGCATCGAGCGTCGCCTGCGCACCTTCCCGGGTTGCGACCGAGAACATCAGGATCGGGGTGGGATTTTCCCGCATGATCTGCTTGACCGCGGCGATCCCGTTCATTTCCGGCATCTCGACATCCATAGTCACGACATCGGGTTGCAACTCCGACACCATGCGGACAGCCTCCCGGCCGTTGCACGCCTGGCCGACGACCTCGATATCGGGAGTTTCGGCAAAAATTTCCGCTACGCGTTTTCTGATGAAGATCGAATCATCGACGATGAGAACCCGAACCGGCATGTCTTCCTCTCAATTGCCCGATGGCATGGTCCGAAACCGAATGCTTAACCGGACCCACGCCGCTCAGGCGGCATATCTGGTCATCAGGCTCGGCACATCGATAATCAGCGCGATGTTTCCGTCACCCGTAATGGTTGCGCCCGACAGGCCTTTTACGCCCTGCAATTTCGCGCCCAGGGCCTTGATCACGACTTCTTCCTGGCCGATCAGATGATCCACCACAAAACCCACCTTGCGCCCTCCGACATTGACCACCACGACGTGACCATTGGATTTTTCAGATCCGGTACGCCGTTTGTTCACGAGCCAGTCCCGTAGATAAAACAAGGGCAGCGCATGCCCCCTGACGACGACCACCAACTGCCCTTCAACCAGATTGGTTCGCCTCAGATCGAGATCCAGTATCTCAACCACGCTGGTCAAAGGGATCGCGAAGGGCCGATCGTTCAGCTTCACCATCAGGGTTGGCATGATCGCAAGTGTCAAGGGGACCTTGATAATGATTTTGCTGCCTTTGCCCTCGACCGAATCGACCTCGACCGAGCCGCTCATCTGGTTGATCCTGGTTTTCACTACGTCCATTCCGACGCCACGTCCGGAAATGTCCGAGATTTCCGATTTGGTCGAAAAACCCGGCATGAAAATCAGGTTGAAACATTCCCGTCTATCGAGCCTCGCCGCGCTTTCTTCGTCCATCAGACCTTTTTCCACGACGATCCTGCGTAGCCTATCCGGGTTCATCCCCTTGCCGTCGTCTTCGATCATGAGCTGGATATGATCGCCTTCCTGGGACGCGGTCAACACCACCTTTCCTTCACGAGATTTACCGAGCGCTGCGCGATCTTCCGGTAATTCAATTCCATGGTCGACCGCATTGCGGACCAGATGCACCAGGGGATCGGCCAATGCTTCCACCAGATTCTTGTCCAGATCGGTGTCTTCTCCGCGAAGCTCCAATCGAATCTCTTTTTTCAGGCCGCGAGCCAGATCACGAACCACCCTCGGGAAACGCCCGAACACCTTTTTAATCGGCTGCATTCGGGTTTTCATGACCTCTCGTTGCAGATCGGAGGTCACCACGTCCAGGTTGGAAATTGTTTTGGCAATCTGTTCGCGGTCGAACGACGTCCTGAGGTTCTCGAAACGATTGCGCACCAGAACCAATTCACCCACCAGATTCATAATATCGTCGAGAGTCTGGACATCGACTCGCACCGTTGTTTCCGCGGGCGGCTGGGCACCCTTGGTAGTTTTGTTCGCGGCGATCGCCGGTTTTACGGTGGTCGTTTCGGCCGCCCGGTTCTCGATCCGAGGCTCTTTTTGCACAGAAGCCGAGGCGGAAGCCGAATGAACAGGCTTGATCTCGACCGGTTTTGGGCTGGCCTTTTTCCCGGGGGAACTTACAGGAACGCCACCGTGCTTGCCTTTGCCATACAGGTGATCCAACAAATCTTCAAATTCCGATTCGTTGATCTGGTCCGAAAGGCCGTCTTTGTGCTGATCCAAAGGCTCGGTCCGATGCTCGGTGTTGGCTTTTAAACCTTTTTCCCCGTTTGCAGGCAGGGTCTTCGGCGCACCACGCTTTCCGACTCCGTGAATCTGGTCGAGCAGGTCTTCGAATTCTTGTTCGCCAATCAGATCGTTTTGCCCGGTTTCAACTGCCGTTCCGTTTAAATCCGCAGCATTTTTCTCCGGTAGCGAATTCTTTGGCTTACCGTGCAGAGCCTCGATCAAATCGTCGAACTCCGCCTCGGTAATTTCTTCCGGGCTCGTGGCTTCGACCGGTTTCGCAGACGTTACGGCGCAGGCCTCGGACTCGGGTGCCTCAAATTCGGCTGCTTTATCGGAATTCACCTGTAATTCCGGTTGCAGCACCACTTCGTCGTTCAAGCCTCCAGGTCCCACGAAGGATGCGAGCGCATTGAGCAAGGATTGATCCGCTTCGTCCGGGATGCCACCGTCGCGAATCCGGTCAAACATTTCATTGACGACGTCCACCACCCTGAGCACCGTATCCATAAGATCCGCTTGGACTTTCCTCTCGCCCTGACGCAACGTGTTGAACACATCCTCTGCCTTGTGGCAAACCGCAACCAAAGGGCCGATACTCAGAAAACCCGCGCCGCCCTTGATGGTATGGAAACTCCGGAATATCGCATTCAGTAAATCGAAGTCCTCCGGGGTCTTCTCCAGTTCGACCAGTTGCTTTCCGAGTTCGTCGAGCAACTCCCCCGCTTCCACCAGAAAATCCTGGAGTATCTCATCGTCAAATTCGACCGACATTCGGCTATTTCCTCAAAAACCAAGTCTCGATAACAAATCGTCGACTCCATCCTGACTGGTAATCGTATGCTCGTCGATGGTGCCGGGAACAGCGGGGCCCTCCAGCTTGCTCGGGCTCCCGGCTGCCCGCTCTTTCGCGGCAGAAAGCCGGCCACCCGATATCCGGATCATCTCGACCATGCTGTGTTCCACATCCTGGACCAGGTTGATTACACGCCTGATAATCTGGCCGGTCAGATCCTGAAAACCCTGGGCCATCAGGACTTCGTTGAGCTTTTCCTGTATCGTCTCCAGGGTTTCGGTCGACGATGAAAAATGTTCCACCAGTTCGTTGCTGACCTTTTTGAATTCGTCATAATCCATTTCTTTGCGTAAGAAACGGCTCCATTTCTCAGCCAGTTCAGCGGTCCGTGTATTCATTTGTTCGGACAGAGGAAGCAGTTCTTCCACCGCGCCCAATGTGGTATCGGCCGACTGCTGGGTCATCGTAATCACATAGTTCAGGCGTTCCTTGGCATCCGGAATTTCTTTTTCAGCCAGGCTCGCGATTCGTTCGTCGAGCGTAAATCCGGTGATCGCCTCATGCAGCTGGCGGGTCAGTTTGCCGACTTCCTGAAACAGAGTGGTTTCCCGGACACTTGCGATATTGCCTAGAATTTCATCGGCCATCTGCTCATCGCCCTCTTCAAGAGCGGCTACAAACAGCTTTGCGCAGTCCAGCCGCGCCGCGAGCGAATCTTTTTGTTGTGCTTGCATCAGTGGGTCTCTCGAGTCGGGCTCAGGCTTCCAGTCGTTCAAAAATTTTTTCGATTTTTTCCTTCAGCGTAGCCGCGGTGAAGGGCTTGATGACATAACCGTTCACGCCGGCATGGGCCGCCTCGACGATCTGCTCCCGTTTGGCTTCAGCGGTCACCATCAACACGGGCAGGCCGCTCAGATTCGCATCCGCCCGTACCGCTTTCAACAGATCGAGCCCGCTCATACCCGGCATATTCCAGTCGGTCACCAAAAAATCGATTCCGCCGGATTGGAGTTTCGCCAACCCGGACTGCCCATCATCGGCTTCCACGGTGTTGACGAAGCCGAGATCTCTAAGCAGATTTTTGATGATTCGTCTCATGGTCGAAAAATCGTCGACGATGAGAATCTTCATGTTCTTGTCCAAGAGTAGTCTCCTCAACCATTTAATACTCTGCACAGTAATGTTTGACCCGGACGCTGAGTCC
>JBOICY010000449.1:0-9613 GCA_050740335.1 Methylococcales bacterium
CCTTGTACCTGGCCTGCCAGGTTTATCCAATCCGATTGACCAGCGCCCGTTTCGAATACGGATTCCCGATACTGAACTGGCAACTTTTATTCATCAACGGGATGGCGGCCGGCTATCATCGCGACAAAATCGCGGCCTGGTATCAAAAAGCCAACAAGCACTTGCTTATTCTCGCATCCACCGGGCTTTGCCTGACATTTCTTTTCCTCGCGAACAATCGGCCCAACCCGACCTTCTGGCCCGGTCCGCAGTTTTCCGTGGTCAACCCCGATCTGTTTTACACCTTGTATCACTACGCATTTCAGAAAGGCGAACTGGGATTCGGCCGAGTCATCAACAACCTGGTCCTTTATATCACCGCGTATTTCCTGCTCACGCGTTACTGGCGGATATTCTACAAAAGTCTGGGATGGCTGCTGATCCCGATCGGACAGGCGTCGCTGTATGTGTTTATCGTCCATGTCTATATTGTACTGTTGGTAAACAATACTCCCTTTCCCGGCTATAACAGTATTGCCATCAACACATTGATACACGCCGGGGCTATTCTGAGCATATGGCTCATGGTCAAAAAACGCTTTCTGTTCAACCTGATTCCACGATAGGATCCGTTCCTCGACAGAAATAATGACACGGGTTCGGAGTATTGTGACGCGTGGTTTGGTTATCCGGATTATCCGAGTCGTGCCTTGAAACGGCCCATCAGGCCATTAGTCGAAGAATCATGCCGTTCGGGATGCAATTCACCATCGATTTCCTGTAACAAACCGATCGCCAACTGTTTCCCGAGTTCGACACCCCACTGGTCGAAGGAATTGACTCCCCAGAGGATTCCCTGAGTAAAAATCTTGTGTTCGTACAATGCGATCAGAGCCCCGAGGTTCTCAGGTGTAAGTTTATCGATCAGCAAACTGTTGCTGGGTTTGTTACCCGGGAAGGTCTTATGGAGAGCCAGAAAGCGTGCGTCACGGATCTCCGGGCTGGTTTGCCGTAGTTCCGCCCAGGCCTGTTCGGTTGTCTTTCCTTTCATTAAGGCTTCCGCCTGGGCGAAACAATTCGCCAGCAGAATCTTATGATGTAGACCAAAGCCGGATTCATCCTCCAATACTGCGATAAAATCGACCGGTACCAGATCGCTTCCCTGATGAATCAACTGGTAGAAGGCGTGCTGGCCATTGGTTCCGGCCTCGCCCCAGAGCACGGGCCCTGTTTTCAGGGCCAGGGCTCGTCCGTCGCGGCCCACGGTTTTGCCGTTGCTTTCCATGTCGCATTGCTGCAAATAAGCTGGAAAGCGATGCAATCGCTGATCGTATGGCAATACCGCATAGGTTTCGGCTCCGAGAAAGTTCCGGTTCCAGATTCCGATCAGCGCCAGGATAACCGGTAGATTCCGCTCGAATGGAGTGCGGCGAAAATGCTCATCCATCGCGCTGGCGCCCTTCAGCAGACCTTCAAACTGTTCCATGCCGAGACTCAATGCGATCGACAGTCCGATCGCCGACCATAAAGAATAGCGCCCGCCAACCCAATCCCAGAATTCGAAGCTATTGACCGGATCGATTCCGAAGGCCGCGACTTCGGCTTGATTGGTGGATACAGCCACGAAATGTCTCGCGATATCGGCTAAGCGGCCTGCTTTTTCGAGCAACCATTGCCGCGCGGACCGCGCATTGGTCATGGTTTCCTGCGTCGTAAAGGTTTTCGAGGCAACCACGAACAAGGTGCTTTCCGGATCCAGACCCTTCAGGGTTCTGGACAGATCCGTGCCGTCTATGTTGGCCACAAAGTGACTTCGAATCGAATCGACCGCGTGTTCCGCGAGCGCTTCAACCACCATGCGCGGGCCGAGGTCAGAGCCACCAATTCCGATATTGACCACATCGGTGATAGGCTTACCGGTGCATCCGCGCCATGACGCCGAGTGGACCGCGTACACGAATCTTCCCATTTTTTCGAGCACGGCTCGGATTGCCGGCATGATGTCAGCGCCTTCAACCCGCAATGGCGAATCAGCCTGTCTTCGTAAGGCGGTATGCAGGACCGCCCGATTCTCCGTCAGATTGATCTTTTCGCCGTTGAACATTCGTTCAATCCAGACATCGAGCCGCTTCTGCCTGGCCAGATCAATCAACAATCCGAGGGTTTCCTGATTGATCCGGTTTTTCGAAAAATCCAGAAATATTCCGGCCGCCTCGACCGAAAAACACGCGAAGCGATCGGGGTCATCGCGAAACATCTGAGCCATGTCCAAGCGGCCAAGCCTGTTGTGATGAGCCTGTAATGACCTCCAACAATCGGGTAAAACCGGTTCTGAAGTCATGGTACCCCGAATACCTGGCTGATCCAATTGACCGAGATGACTTCCCCGAACATCCGCGCGCCTCCGAGTCAGGAAAACGATCGCAGGGGTGAAACTGAAATGCGGGCGTTCAGGTTGCCTGGACAGGAATATCGCGGCTGGTCCCGACTATTTGATTTTTGTCGTTGACGTAAACCAGCAGCGGTTTGAATCCCGCGAGTTCATTCTGACTCAGCCCGACATAAGAGCAGATAATCAGCAGATCACCGGGCTTGGCCAGATGCGCGGCCGCGCCGTTTACCGAAATAATACCGGAATCCTTCTCCGCTTGAATTGCATAGGTCGTAAATCGCTTCCCGTTGTTGATGTTGTAAATCTGGATCTGCTCGTACTCGCGAATTCCCGATTGATCGAGCAATTCGCTGTCAATTGCACAAGAGCCTTCGTACCCGAGTTCCGAATGCGTCACGCAAACCCTGTGCAACTTGGCTTTCAGCATCGTCGTTTGCATAGAATTAAAAGATATGGGCAAAATTTGAACGGGGGATTATGCATTAAAGCCACCCCGCAGGCAACTTTGATGGCCTTTTCCAGATCCATCCCAGGGCATCAGGTGAAACGCAGGTTTATCATTTGCATTAGTAACTTACCTACGCTTATTCGAGACGAACAACCCGATTGTCGATCAAGCGGGCTCTTCCAAGCCAGGCAGCGGCAAGGATGACCAGTTCACGATCCGTGGATCGCGCGGATTTCAAATCGGAAGCTCGCCTGACCGAAAAATAATCCGGTCTGAAACCCGTTTCCTGCAGTTTGATCGTTTGCAGCCGTTCCAGTTCATCGAAATCAGAGGCTCCCGCGAGAATTTGCGCGGCGGCCCCGAACAGCGCTCTGTAGAGGTTCGGAGCAAGCTTTCTTTCCTCCTCCGACAGATACCGATTCCTGGAACTCATCGCGAGCCCGTCCGCTTCGCGGGCCGTTTCAACCGCTTTGATGATTATGGGCACATTCAGATCGGCAACCATCTTGCGGATGATCATCAATTGTTGGAAATCCTTTTCTCCGAACACCGCGACATCGGGCTGGACCATATTGAACAATTTTAGAACAACCGTCGTGACTCCCGTAAAATGGCCGGGTCGATGCTCGCCGCACAGGACATCCGACAACTCCGGCACCGTCACCTTGGTAGAGGGGCTCGCCGGATAAACTTCTTCGGTCGCGGGGGCAAACACGACATCCACCGATCTTTTCCGGAGCCTTTGAATATCTTCATCGAGGGTGCGCGGATAGGCTTCAAAATCCTCTCCCGAGCCGAACTGGGCCGGGTTTACAAAGATACTGACCACGACCCGCCGCCCGCATCGCGCGGCTTCGTCAACCAATTTCAGATGGCCCTCATGCAGATTCCCCATGGTCGGGACCAGCACGATCCGCTCGGATGCTTTGCGCCATTGGCCTAAGCGAAACCGCAGCGAATCGACCGTTTCAACGACATCCATGACAACCGTCCAAAACCAAAGGCCAGTCAAAACCGAATCCCGACTGGCAATGACTATTCGAATTCATGCTCCAGCCCCGGAAACTCACCCGCGCGTACCGCCTTTATATAGGATTTCACGGCCGCGTCGATTCCACTTTCACCGGCCAGAAAATTTTTCGCGAATTTCGGCCTTCGATGCAGGCCGATTCCGAGCAGGTCCTGCAGAACCAGCACCTGGCCGTCGCAGGAATTCCCCGCGCCGATTCCGATGGTCGGAATTTTTAGACTCCGGCTAATCTCGGAGGCCAGTCCGCGTGGAATACATTCCAGAACCAGTGATCCGGCTCCAGCCTGCGCGAGAATCCGCGCATCTTCGATCATGTGCTCGGCGGTGTCGCGATCCTTACCCTGAACCCGGAACCCGCCGAGCTGATGGATCGATTGCGGAGTCAATCCCAGATGAGCACAAACCGGTACACCCTGCTCGGTCAGATGCTTGACGATTTCGGCACAGCGCCGTCCGCCCTCCAGTTTGACCATCCGGGCGTTTCCTTCCCGCATCAGGCGCCCCGCGTTCAGTGCGGCCTGACCGGAATTGGAATAACTCATGAACGGCAGGTCCGCGATCAGCCAGGCCCGCCGGATGCCTTTCGCGACGCAGCGCGTGTGATACACCATTTCATCCATGGTCACCGACAATGTGCTTTCATCCCCTTTGATGACCATTCCGAGCGAGTCACCCACCAGCACCGCATCGATGCCCGCTTCATCCAGCAAACGAGCGAAACTCGCATCATAGGCGGTGAGACAGGTGATTTTTTCGCCACGCTGTTTCATCTCGAGAAGATCGAGTATGGTTAAAGCCCGAGTTTTGTCATTCATCGCCATTCACCTGCAAATCCGAAGATCGCGATCGCTCAATCAATTCGGATCAGACCATACTTCGGACATCCTGCGAGCAATTCCGCGATCCGCCCCTTGCCAGGAATCATAAGGTCAGGCGCTATTTCCGCCAAGGGAACCAATACGAAGGCACGCTCCGCGACTCCTGGATGCGGGATAGTCAAATCGGCCGATGCGATCATCTGTTGGTCATATAACAGAATATCGAGGTCCAAGGTACGCGCGCGCCAGCGCACTCCGCTTCGGATTCGGCCATGCCGGGTCTCGATAGCCTGGAGTTGCTCCAACAGCGAAGCGGGCGATAACACGCTGTCGATCGCCATGACCGCATTCACATAATCGGGCTGGTCCTTCGGCCCCATCGGCGGGCTGCGGTACAGACTCGAACAGACCAGCATTCCGCAACCCTTGAGATCGGCCACGGCGGCCACGGCGCGCTGGATTTGTTCCACGGGATTGTGCAAATTGCTTCCCAGGCCGATATAGACCAGTGCCCCCTGGGCACGTGTCTTGTTGGCACTCAACTCAGTTCACCGCAGGACTCTTCCCGGATGGTCTGTAGCGACCGCGCCGCCGGGAGCGACGATTGGAATCATGCAGCATCTTTTTCTGTTCCGCTTCGTCCAAGTGCTGGAAATGCTCCCACCACTCCGAAAGCGCGGGATCGACATCCCCGGTGGATGCGCGCAGGACCAGAAAATCGAAGGCCGCCCGGAAACGCGGATGCGCCAGCAGTTTGAAGGGGCGATCGCCGGAGCGGTTTTTGAAACGAGGTTGCAGAGACCAGACTTCACGCATCGATAAAGCGACCCGGCGGGGTAAAGAGGTGGTATTCGACTGCAACCGGATCACGTCGCCCGCCGCCTGCTGAATCGCGATAAACTCATTCTGTCCTTCCTGAATCCGAGCCTCCAGTCGCGCTCGAACCGGTTCCCATAGAAACGCCGCGAACAGAAAATAGGCGGTAACGGGCTTGTTCTGACCGGTTCGAATATCGGTATTTTCCAATGCCCTGGCAAGAAATACGAGGGGAAATCCGTCTATTTCCCGGGTCAGGCACTTTTCGGTCTCCGGGAACAGCATTTCAAACAAATGATAGCGCCTGAGGAGTTCAAAGGTCTGTACCGCGTATCCGGACAAAAACAGTTTCAGGGTTTCGTCATAGAGCCGCGCGGGTGGAATTTCTCCGAGCAAACCCGAAAGCATTGTAATGAGGCGCTCGCAACTCGGGTCGATTATGAAGCCCAGTTTGGTCGAAAATCGGATCGCGCGAAGCATGCGCACCGGGTCTTCCCGAAATCGTTCTCCGGGATCACCGATCAAACGCAATACTCCATTTTCATGGTCTTCCATGCCGCCGACAAAATCCACCACGGAAAAATCGTGCGCGTTGTAATACAGGGCATTCACGCTGAAGTCGCGGCGCCAGACATCTTCCTCAAGAGTACCGTAGACATTGTCCCGCAACAGCCGGCCATTCTCCAGAACCCGATCGCCGTTCGAATCCGCGCCCCGGAAGGTCGCAACCTCGACAAAATTCCGGCCGAAATAAATATGCGCGAGACGAAAACGCCGGCCGATCAGCCGGCAATTCCGGAATATCGACTTGATCTGCTCCGGCCGGGCGTCGGTCACCACATCGAAGTCCTTGGGTTCCCGGCCCAGTAAAAGGTCACGCACGCAGCCACCGACAAGGTAAGCCTGAAAGCCCGATTGCTTCAGGCGGTTGAGTACTTTCAGGGCCTCGTCACTGATCTGGGAACGGGAAATGGAATGCGCGGAACACGGGTAAATCTTGCTGGCCGGTTCTGTTCCTATGCCTTTAAGACGCGCGGATAGATTTTTTATGAATTTGAAAATGAGCAGCTTATCGGTAGGTTGAAAAGGTGGCTATCTTATCATCGTGTTTTCAATACACTCAATTCCATTCTACTCCCCAAGATTGTTTTTTCCATTACCGTCCTGTAGTAAAATTGATTCGGCATCCCGAAAACCTGTGATCGCTCCATGCGTGTCGCGATGATTTCATGATCCATGGTCCGGTGTCCAATACCACCCGGAATTTTCCGGCGCTTTTTGAGGAACACTTGAAGTCTAGTCCAATCGTCGATCCAGTTCGAATAAGAGGCTCCAATCGAAATGAATTTCAAACCCATACTCGACCAATTGATTTCCACTCCGTTATTGATGAGTCTGTTTATCGTTGATTTCGCGATCCTCATGTTGCATAAACCGCCAGCGTTTTTTTCTCTGCTCATGCTCGGGGGCCTGGTCGCGTTATCGATGTACTTTGGACAGAAACTCGGACTTTACACGATCAAGAAACAGGCATAACCCGCCGAGATCCGGACTTTTCAAAATCGCGGGCCGATAGCACGTGAAGCTCGCCACGCAATAATTCCGTCCGGGCGATTCGGAGCCGAGCATTGGCAGCACAGCAGCGATCCAACCGTTCAAAGGATCGACCCCATCCCGGAGTCATCCGGCGTCTCGCGGCAATCCTCTACGACACTGTGGTGCTGATTGGCCTGTTGTTCGCCGCAACCGCCTGTATCCTGCCGTTTCATGAAGGCGAAGCAATTGTTCCGGATCAATGGCTGTTTCCGGTCTACCTGGTGGGGGTCAGTTTCCTTTTTTATGGCTGGTTCTGGACCCATGGCGGCCAAACCCTGGGAATGCGCGCCTGGAAAATCCGGGTCATCAGCCGTTCCGGGGGGGCACTGACCTGGCCACAGGCCTTGGTCCGCTTCATCGGCGCCATTCTTTCCTGGAGCGCCGCGGGAATCGGATATTGGTGGATCGCGTTCAGCAAGGAACATAACGGCTGGCACGACTCATTGTCGGGGAGCCGGATTGTCTGGATGGACTCATCGACCTGAGAAACCAGGCGCCTGAAGCCATTCCGAAAAGTAAAGAACTCAATCAAGGAGACCCTCATGTATTTTTATCGAGTCACCCTGTCAGCGCTGATGTTGGCATGCAGTTTTAACGGTGGTGCGGAAAGTGTCTGGGACAAAGCCCCGCCCTTCTCTGCGGAACCGGTCGAAATTACCGTCTATCGCAGTCCGAGTTGCGGTTGTTGCGGAATTTGGCTGGAACACATCCAGAAACACAATTTTAAAGTAACCGATATCAAGACCGAGGACGTCAACAGCATTAAACAGAAAGTTGGTGTGAGCCCGCAACTGGCTTCCTGTCATACCGCCCTGGTGGATGGTTATGTCATCGAAGGGCATGTTCCCGCGGCCGATATCCGCAAGTTGCTCACCGAAAAACCCGCTGTCGCCGGCCTGTCGGTTCCGGGGATGCCGCAGGGCGCGCCCGGGATGGAAATGGGCGGTCGCAAGGAACCTTTCTCGGTGATCTCCTTCGACAAAGACGGAAATCAACAGCACTATACGGATTATCTGTTTTACTAAAAATCGGACCGGATTTAATCGACGGTTTCGACCTGGTGCGCAAGGAAGCCACGCAAGCACACCAGAATCGTGTTATTGTCGCTGCCAAATCATAAGGGTCGATCATGAAAATTGGTGTTGTCCGCGAAATCAAGGATCAGGAGAACCGGGTCGCATTGACCCCGGAGTGCGTGCGCGAACTGGTGCAACATGGCCATCGAATTCGTGTTGAACGGGACGCGGGTGCCGGTTCGAATTTCGGCAACGAGGAATATATCGCGGCTGGAGCCGAATTGGTCGGCGCCGGCCAGGCATGGGGCTCAGATCTCGTGGTCAAAGTCAAGGAGCCCTTGCCCGCTGAATATCGTTATCTTCAGCAACAGATGGTCTTCACTTTTTTTCATCTGGCCGGCGCGGATCCGCAACTGACCGAAACGCTGCTGGCCAGCGGAACGACCGCGATCGCGTATGAAACGCTGGAAGATCAGGCCGGAAGGTTGCCGCTTCTGGCTCCGATGAGTGCGATCGCGGGAAACATGGCAAGCCTGGTCGGCGCCTATTACCTTCAGGTTGGTCATGGCGGGAAAGGCGTTCAACCCGGAATCGTGAGCGGCAAGCGCTATGGCGAGGTAGTCGTGATCGGCGACGGGATTGTCGGCGGGCACGCGGCGCGCGTTGCGGCGGGCATGGGGGCGAATGTCCGAATAGCAGGACTGGACGCGGAGAAGGCCCTGCGTTCGGATTCCGGTTTTGGAGAAGGAGTCGAGTATTTCCTTTCGACTCCGGAAAATATTGCCCGGTCCGTCAAACAAGCGGACCTCGTGATCGGCGCGGTATTGCTGCACGGCGATAAAGCCCCGCACGTATTGACCCGCGCAATGGTCGAATCCATGCAACCGGGCTCCGTCATCATCGATGTCAGTATCGATCAAGGCGGTTCGGTCGAGACCTCGCGGCCAACCACCCATTCCGATCCGGTATTTGAGAAGTATGGTGTGATTCACTATTGCGTGACCAACATGCCCGGCGCCTACCCTCGAACGGCGACCGAGGCGCTGACTCACGCGACTCTGCATTATGTAAAAGGGATCGCCGATCGAGGCCTGGATTTTCTATCCGTTCATAAAGACCTGGCGAAAGCTGTGAATATTCTGGGCGGTTATATCACTTGTCAACCTGTTGCCGAAGCCTTGGGTCTGGAATCGAAATACAAACCGCTATTTGAGTGCAGTTCGGGAAACGACCTGTCGACAAAGCGGTAAAATCAGGAGCCCTGCTCCTGAAGCACGCCATTATTTGTAGAAAAATTTGGATTTGCTCCTCCGAATGGGAATGTTTTGGAGTCGGGCCCTCTTTCGTGCATGTTTGCATGACACCAGCCGGCGGAAGCAGTTTGCGAACCGGGATTTCACCACAATGCTGTTGAATTAAGAAGACACTAATTTTTCGGCGCGGTCGCGCTGCCATTTGTTGATCGGTTTTTTACAGACACGAGGACAGGACGGCCGTGGCGTTTTCGGAGCGTAGTAG
>JBOICY010000450.1:0-5527 GCA_050740335.1 Methylococcales bacterium
GCGTATCGCCTTGAGTATTTGCGCCCGGCAGTTCTTCGACGAAGGCAATATAGCCTTCCGGGACTTTTTCAAAAACGGCAGTGAATTCCATTGGTATCACCTCAAACTGAATAAGGAAATTAGTATAAACCGATTCTCGTAGCACCTAACGCTCCGCTTGAGTGGTACTGCATTTTTTCCGCGTCCCTCTCGAGCATGATGTCAGGCCACCGAAGTTCAGAAAGCCATACGCGCCTGCACCAACCACCGAGCGAAAGCGCTCGGATTTGGCCACCGTGGCGTAAAGCGGGCCCGGGAAAGACAGCGCATTCAAGAAGCAATAAGCCGGCTACAGCAGCAACTGAACACGGATGCCAACACCTTGCTTGGCTTTTTGCGCGAACAACGTCCGGACTGGGTGAAAAACATCGCCAAAGTGATCAATCCAGACTTGCTGCTGCGGGAAGATCTGGATCCGGTTTTATCGAATCACACCGAGGGATTTTATGGCGTCGATTTGAACCTGTAACTTTTGTCCGCAAACCTCTCCGCCGATGAACAGCGAAGCCGCAGTTCGCTTGAAGACTATCATCATCAGTCAAAACAACTCAATCTCAGCGATCGGCAAAGCGACGAACAGATAGCCGATGTTCAAAAAGAAGCCAACAAATTAAATCAGCCGCTAACGCGAATCTTTGGCTCTAACACGGGTTCACTTCGGAGTCCGCCGGGAGGTAGAATGAAGCCTGAGTTTCTGGGGTTGGAAACTGCCTTGGTTTCCCGGCATTTCCAGGTCCTGATGATTCGAAATGTGTGCATGGTTCCTCGATCCTTGCGGTTTTACGCCGGGTTGGAACCCTCCGCCTTCCCGAGGAGCAGTCCAAGATGTCCCAATTCGGCAGCACCGAGCGTTTTGTCAGTCGCCTGACCCGCAACACCCTGGCGCTGATCCTCGCCGGCGGGCGCGGCAGCCGCTTGAAACAATTGACGGAATGGCGGGCCAAACCCGCGGTTCCGTTCGGCGGCAAATTCCGCATCATCGATTTTGCGCTCTCCAATTGCGTGAATTCCGGGATTCGCCAGATCGGAGTGCTCACCCAGTACAAATCGGATTCGCTGATCCGGCATTTAACCAAAGGCTGGGGGTTTTTGCGCGGAGAGTTCGGTGAATACATCGACATCCTGCCCGCCCAGCAGCGGCTCATGGATTCCTGGTATGCCGGAACCGCCGATGCCGTGTATCAGAATCTGGATATCATCCGCGGCCGCAATCCGGAATTTCTGCTGGTTCTGGCCGGTGACCACATTTATAAAATGGACTACGGTGCGATGCTCGCCTATCACGTCGCGAACAGTGCCGACCTGACCGTCGGTTGTGTCGAGGTTGCGCTGGAGGCCGCGCGCGAGTTCGGCGTGATGAGCACCGACGAGCACTACCGGGTGTCGAATTTTATCGAGAAGCCAAAGGAGCCGGAAGCGATGCCGGGCAACCCGGACAAGGCGCTCGCATCGATGGGGATCTATGTATTCAACAAGGGATTTTTGTACGAACAATTGATCAAGGATGCATCGCTTCCCGGTTCAAGCCGGGATTTCGGCAGGGATATCATTCCCGAGGTGGTCGGGCGTTACCGGGTGTTCGCCTATCCCTTTCTGAATATTCAAAGCGGCATGCAGAGCTATTGGCGCGATGTGGGAACGCTCGATTCCTACTGGGCGGCCAATAGGGAACTGGTTGCGGTGGATCCGGAACTGAATCTTTACGACAAAAACTGGCCGGTCTGGACCTACCAGGAACAGACGCCGCCCGCGAAATTTGTATTCGACCAGGACGGAAGGCGCGGCATGGCGGTCGATTCGATGGTCTCGGGAGGCTCTATCATTTCGGGATCCAAGGTCAGCCGCTCGCTGTTGTTTTCCAATGTGCGGGTGAATTCCTATTCCACGATCGAAGATTCGGTGATCTTGCCCTCCGTCGAAATCGGCCGCCATTGCCGCTTGTCCCGCGTGATCATCGACAAGGGATGCAAGATTCCGGCGCATACCGTAATCGGCAAAGACCTCGATCAGGATGCCAGATTTTATCAGGTTACTCCCGGCGGCGTGGTTCTGGTGACCGGATCCATGCTCGCGCAGAAGCCGAACCATGTCTGACGCTAAACTTTTGCGCCTGGTTCTGTGCTGGCACATGCACCAGCCGGAGTATCGGAATCTGGTCACGGGGGAGTACCATCTGCCCTGGACCTACCTGCATGCGATCAAGGACTATGTGGATATGGTAGCGCATCTCGAAGCGGTGCCCGAAGCGCGAGCCGTGGTCAATTTCGCGCCGGTTCTTCTAGAACAGATCGAGGACTATCATCACCAGATCGTCGAGTGTCTGAATGACGGCATCGCCATCCGCGACGATTTGCTGGCCGCGCTGGTGGACCCCTTGTTGCCTGCGTCACCCGAAAAACGGCTGCATCGGGTGCAGGATTGCCTGCGCGCGAATCGCGAACGACAGATCCTTCGCCACGCGCCTTACCGCAGGCTGGCGGCGCTGGCCGATTGGCTCGCCGAACATCCGGAAAGCGCCGCCTATATCAATGCGCAGTTTCTCGCCGATCTGTTGGTCTGGTTCCACCTGGCCTGGATGGGCGAAACGGTGAAACGCGGCGATGCGCGGATTAAACGCCTGCTCGACAAGGAACATAACTACACCCTTCAGGATCGCAGAGAACTCCTGGAAATTATCGGTGAATTGTTGGCTTCGCTGATCGAGCGCTATCGAAAACTGGCGGCAAGCGGGCAGGTCGAACTCGCGATGTCGCCTTATGCCCACCCGATCCTGCCCTTGCTGCAGGATTTCGAGTGCGCCCGGCAGGCCGTTCCGGATATTTGTCTGCCGCGCTGCGGTCCGTATCCCGGTGGAGAATCCCGCGCCTTATGGCAGGTACAGAAGGGGCGGGAAATTTTCCGCCGTTTTTTTGGCCATGAAGCGAAAGGTTGCTGGCCTTCCGAGGGGGCGGTGCGCGATGAGACCCTGAGACTTCTCGAGGACCACGGCTTTGCCTGGACAGCCAGTGGCGGCGCGGTATTACAGCACAGCCTGTCCAAGCAGCCCGGCAACCTGCGCCCCGACCGGTGGCAAGGATTTCGTCTGCCTGGCGCTTCGTTGGCCTGTTTTTTTCGCGAAGATCGTTTATCCGACCTGATCGGCTTCGAGTACTCCAAATGGCACGCCGACGACGCGGTGGCCGATTTGATTCGGAATCTGGAGGAGATCAGACGATCCACAGTACCCGGTGGCACCGATCTGGTATCGATTATTTTGGATGGGGAAAACGCCTGGGAACACTACCCTGAGAATGGCTATCATTTTTTGCGCGCACTGTATCAAGGCCTGACCCGCCACCCGGATATTGAACTCACCACCTTTTCCGAATACCTGGATCACCATGGCCCGGTTGCGGAAATCGGGACCCTGGTGCCCGGCACTTGGGTTTACGGAACCTTCTCGACCTGGCTCGGGGATCCCGACAAGAACCGGGGCTGGGAGATGCTCTGCGACGCGAAGCGGTGTTTCGACCGGGTCGTAGCGAGCCGGAAGCTGACCGAATCGGAACTCCGGCATGCCGAGCAGCAACTCGCGATCTGCGAAGGGTCGGACTGGTTCTGGTGGTTCGGCGACTTAAATCCCGAAGACGCGGTCAGATCCTTCGAACGCCAGTTTCGCATGAATCTGTCGAACTTGTACACGATCCTCGGGGAACTCGCTCCGGACTATCTTTCAAACGTTTTCGCGCACGGGACGGGTGCGCAGCCCATGGGGGGAGCGATGCGGCGAAGTGCTCCGAGAATTTAGCGCCATAACCGGTCCAAAACCGCAAGGCGTTCCGAAGCAACCCGGTAAGGTGCGCCGGGCGCACCATTTGGCGTTTCAGGGTGCGCTCGGCGCACCCTGCGGAATCTTCGGTTTTTGACTCGGATGGCACCCAGGCCGGGTCGCACCAAATAATCGCAAAGGGAAACACCTTGTCAAAACCAACGACTGTGCTGGATCGACGCAGAGCCGGGATATTATTGCATCTGACCTCGCTGCCGGATGGTTTCGGCAATGGCGACATGGGGCTGGCCGCGTACCGGTTTATCGAGTTTCTGGAAGCCGCCGGGGCCTCGGTCTGGCAACTGTTGCCGCTCGGGCCGACCCACGCGGACGGCTCGCCCTACCAGAGCCTGTCGAGTCATGCCGGGAATCCCCTGCTGATCAGTCCGGACTGGCTCTCCGACCGCGGGTGGCTCAAATTCAACCGGAGGCCTGCGCCGCCGGATGCGCCGAACGAAGTCCGCCACCGTTGTCTCCATCAGGCCTTTCTTGCGTTCACCGGCGACCGGGGAAAAGCGGTAAACGCGGATTATCAGGATTTTATCGGCAGGCATGGCTATTGGTTAGAAGATTATGCCTTGTACATTGCGCTCAAGCAGTCCTTTGCCGGGAAATCCTGGCAGGACTGGCCGGAACCGTTGCGCTTCCGCGAACCTCAAGCACTCCAAGAGGTCTCCGGCCGATTGCGAGCGAGGATCGAAGAGGTCAAGTTCGAACAGTTTGTTTTCTTCAGCCAATGGGCCGAAATCCGGGCCTATGCGAATCACCGGGGGATCCGGCTGTTCGGTGATATGCCGATTTTCGTCGCCGAAGACAGCGCCGATGTCTGGGCCCATCAGGAGTATTTCGACCTGAATGACCAGGGCCGCCCCCGGGTGGTCGCCGGGGTGCCTCCGGACTATTTTTCGGCGACCGGCCAGCGCTGGGGTAACCCTCATTACCACTGGACGCGGTTGAAACAAAACGGCTTCGACTGGTGGATCGATCGAATCAGGACCCAGTTGGCATTGTTCGACTGGATCCGAATCGATCATTTCCGGGGTTTCGAAGCCTGCTGGGAAATTCCGGCAACTGAACCGACCGCGAGCAGCGGGCGCTGGGTCAAGGCGCCCGGCGATGCCTTGCTCGCGAAGATACAGGAGAGTTTCGATCCCCTGCCACTGATTGCCGAAGATCTGGGCATTGTTACACCGGAGGTCGAGCAACTGCGTGACCAATACGGACTTCCGGGAATGAAAATTCTTCAGTTCGCTTTCGATAGCGATGCGGAAAACCCCTATTTACCCCATAATCATCTTCCCAACAGTATTGTCTACACCGGAACCCATGATAACGAACCGAGCGTGGCCTGGGCGGATTCGCTGAGTTCGGAGCAGCGCGCCCGGATTCGCGATTACCTGGGCTGCGACCGGACTCCGATCGCCCATTTGTTGATGCGCTGTGCGCTGTCCTCGGTCGCAAGGCTTGCGGTGCTGCCCATGCAGGACGTGTTGGATCTGGGTATCGGTCACCGGATGAATCGGCCCGGAACCCTGGAAGGAAACTGGCAATGGCGATTCTCCTGGAGCCAGCTCAGCGATGAAAAAATTGCCCGGCTGGCCCACTGGATCAGGCTTTATGCGCGCTCGGTGAATTGAAGTTCGTCAGGCCGGCCCGGCGATCGTTTCCGTCGCATACCTT
>JBOICY010000451.1:0-15377 GCA_050740335.1 Methylococcales bacterium
AATCACAGCTGGCTCGATGTCGAATGGGACCAGAACGTCGAAGGCGAGTTTTCGGTCGAGATCCGGCTCGAAGTCCAAAATAAACGCGGAACGCTGGCGACGATCGCCACGACCATCTCGACGATGGATTCGAGTATCGAAACGGTCGATATCCGGGACCAGAACGACGAGGTGTCCGTGGATTACATGATCTTCACCGTCCGCGATCGGGTCCACCTCGCCCACATCATGAGAATGTTGCGCAAGCTGCCGATCGTGGTAAAAATATCCCGTGTCAAGCTCTGATGACTGGCGGTTTCGCCGAGACGCGGGGACCTGAGTCGGATTCTTCCCGTGGCGGGGTTGATCAACGAAAAGCAAGCTCATTTCGTTTTGTTGCATCGAATTCTGGTTCGGTTGCGATTCGAATACATTTTGGAAACGGCATGAAAAAAGAAATCATTTCCACAAAGGATGCGCCGCAGGCGATCGGCACCTATTCACAGGCCGTCAAGACCGGCAACGTCGTCTATCTGTCTGGCCAGATTCCGCTCGACCCGAAATCGATGACCATGGTCGACGGGGAAATCCGGGAGCAGATCGATCAGGTTTTCAAAAATCTCTCCGCGGTTGCGCGGGCCGCGGGCGGATCCTTGAACGATATCGCGAAGTTGAATATTTATCTAATTGATCTTTCCAATTTCCCTCTGGTCAACGAAATCATGGCCGAATATTTCGCGGAACCCTTTCCCGCGCGAGCCGCGGTGGGCGTTGCCTCCTTGCCGAAGGCTGCCGGGGTCGAAATGGATGCCACCATGGTCCTCGATTGATTGAAATCCTTGTCGATTGAAAGCACCGCCGCCGGACCCGGAATCGATCTCAGTCGCCGAGCTTCCCGGGGTTGGTCCACAGATCGCGTCACGCCTCGAAAAACTGGGTATCCGATCGATTGCCGATCTATTGTTTCATTTGCCTTTTCGTTACGAAGACCGTACCCGGGTTTATCCGATCGGAGCGCTTTTGCCCGGTCAGAAAGCGCTGGTTGAAGGCCGTATCGAAAGCGCCGAAATTCTGGACAGGCCCAGGCGTTGCTTGATCTGCCGAATCGCTGACGGGACCGGATTCCTTAGCCTGCGTTTTTTCTATTTCAACACCGCCCAACGAGCGGTATTGAAAAGCGGGAATACACTTCGCTGTTTTGGTGAAGTCCGTTCCGGATTCAATGGACTCGAAATGATCCATCCGGAATATCGTTTCGTTCCGGAAAGAGAGAACGCGGATCAGGAAAAGGAACTCACACCGATTTACCGTTTGACCGAGGGTATCCGTCAACCCCTGATGCGACGTTTGGTAAATCGGGCCATCGCTTGGTGGAAATCGGCTTCTGTCTTGAATCTTCGGGACTGGTTACCTGCCTCGATCCTGGAAGCGATGGGCTTCCCGGGCTTAGAAGCGGCGGTGGATCTACTGCATGCGCCTCCGTCCGAAGTTTCGTCCGAGCAACTTTCGGCCTGGACCCATCCGGCGCAACAAAGGCTGATTTTTGAAGAGTTGATCGCGCATTATCTATGCCTCAGTGAAGCCAGACTGCGAGGCCGGGAGAAGAAAGCCGGGGTATTTCGAAAGCAGACATCCGTAATCAATACTTTTCTTACTGGTCTGCCTTTCCAACTAACCTCGGCCCAGTTGCGCGTAATCGATGAAATTCACGCCGATCTGGCCTCTGGCCATCCGATGATGCGTTTGGTGCACGGCGATGTCGGCTCCGGTAAGACAGTGGTTGCGGCCTGTTCAGCCCTTGCGGTGCTCGCGGAAAGCTGGCAGGTTGCAGTCATGGCGCCGACCGAACTGCTTGCGGAGCAGCATTTTCAGAGCTTCAGAGCATGGCTCACGCCGCTCGGGTTTACGGTCGGTTTTTTATCCAGTAATCAGACCGAAAAGACCCGTCGTGAAACCCTGCATATGGTTCGAGACCGAGAAACAGAAGTCATCGTCGGGACTCACGCGCTGTTCCAGGAAACCGTGGAATTTTCCCGGTTGGGGCTCGTGGTCATCGACGAACAGCATCGTTTCGGAGTCCACCAAAGGCTGGCATTACGCGATAAAGGGCTGCGGCAGGGTTGTTATCCCCATCAATTGGTAATGACGGCGACTCCGATTCCGCGGACTCTCGCGATGCTGCGCTTCGCCGATCTCGACATCTCGGTGATCGACGAACTGCCGCCCGGTCGTACGCCGGTCACTACATCGATCATTCCATCGTCGCGGCGCGACGAGGTGATTGAACGGATCGCCACCCGGGTGGCGCAGGGTCACCAGGCTTATTGGGTGTGTACCCTGATCGAAGAATCTGAATTGCTGCAATGCGAAGCCGCGGAGAAAACCGCGAAAAAACTCGCCGAAGCCCTCCCCGGACTGCGCGTCGGACTGGTTCATGGAAGAATGACATCGAACGAGAAAGAATCGGTCATGCACGTGTTCAAGCAGCAGTTGGTCGATTTGCTGGTCGCGACCACCGTAATCGAAGTCGGGGTGGATGTTCCGAATGCGGATCTGATGGTAATCGAAAATCCGGAACGGCTCGGGCTGGCCCAGTTGCATCAACTCAGAGGCCGCGTCGGACGCGGGAGCGGTAACAGTTTCTGCCTGCTGTTATATCAGACACCACTCTCCAAACAGGCGCGGGAGCGGCTCTCGGTGTTGCGGGAAACCAACGACGGTTTTAGAATCGCCGAAAAAGACCTCGAACTGCGCGGGCCCGGTGATCTGTTGGGAACCCGGCAGACCGGGCAGATTCAATTCAGACTCGCCGATCTCGGCCGCGACAGGCCGCTCATGGAGCACGCGGTGGCCGCTGCACAACGAATACAGGCGGAATATCCGCACCATATTGAACCCCTGATTCGGCGATGGATTGGTGAGGCCTCCCGCTATACAGATGTCTGAATCGGGAGTGTGGCGCAGTACGTCGCCCCAAGACGGATGATCTCTGACACTATAATCGGACTTTTTAGATCACAATCAGCAACTCGGGCCGACCCTACGATTAAACCCGGATGCGCCAGCGATCCTATCCGAGGACATTTCATTTGGATAAACGTAGTGTAATTTTTTGTCGCCAGCCCGCATGGCTCCCCGATCGATTGGGGATCAGATCGAAAATCCCGCGGGACGCCGCATCCTGGATTTATGAAACTTCCTCGTTAACCCAACGGCTGAAAAAGAAATGCGGGATCCATTTCCGGGTTGCGGTCTTAAACCAGATCTGGGTCAGACCCTGGTCCGAGGAAGCGAGAATCCTGCGATTGGAAAGAAGCCAATACTCCGTGGTCCGCGAAGTCCAATTATTCTGTAGCAGACAGCCTTTGATCATAGCCAGAACGGTCATTCCCCGGAACACTCTGAAAGGCGCGCAACGCAGATTATCCTCCCTGGGTACGCGTCCGCTCGGAGAAATCATATTCACTTATCCGGCTTTGAGTCGGCATAGACTCGAAATCGCACAAGTTCAACCGCTCGATTGGAATCCGCGAATGGTCGAAGGCCTGGGGATCGACCGATCTGTGTGGGGAAGGCGGACCGTTTACGGCATTGCCGGCCGAAAATTGCTGGTTTGCGAATTCTTTTTGCCCGCGGTGCTCGGAAGGTAAGATATTATGCATAGCGGCCTGACTCTCACCGAATATCTCTACGACCGGATCTATCAGTACTGGCACCTGATGCGATTTCACAAGCCGATCGGGATCTTCCTGCTGCTTTGGCCGGCCCTGTGGGCCCTGTGGATTGCGGGTAAAGGATCGCCCGATCCGAAGATTGTCGCCGTGATCGTCGCGGGTGTGGTGATCATGAGGGCCGCGGGTTGCGTGATCAACGACTATGCCGACCGCCAGTTCGATCCATTGGTATCGAGGACCCGCAATCGTCCGATCGCCGCGGGCCGGGTTTCCAAGAATGAAGCACGGCTGTTATTCGCGGGCTTGTGCCTGAGCGCATTCGGCCTGGTGCTGCTCTTGAATACGATGACGATCCTGCTGTCCTTCGCCGGGGCCTTTTTAGCGGCTTCCTACCCCTTCATGAAGCGCTATACGCACTTTCCTCAGATCTATCTCGGCCTCGCCTTCGGCTGGGCCGTGCCCATGGTCTTCGCGGCGCAAACCGAGTCCCTGCCGCGGTCCGCCTGGCTGTTGTATATCGCCACGATACTCTGGGCGCTCGCTTATGACACGATGTATGCGATGGTCGATCGGGAGGAAGACCTGAAAATCGGAGTCAAATCCACGGCCATTCTGTTCGGGGATCTCGACCGGGTATTCATCGGCATTATCCAGGGCATGCTTCTTTTAACCCTGTACTTGGTTGGTCGCAACGAATCCTTCGGCCTGTATTATTATTCCAGCCTGGTGCCTGGCTTAGTTCTTGCTGTTTACCAGCAGGCCCTTATTTACAATCGTTCCAAGGACGGTTGTTTCAAGGCATTTCTGAACAACAACTGGTTCGGTGCAGTGGTTTTTTTGGGTATCTTGAACCAGTATTGGATCGCGTGAGAAAAGGTTCATCTTGTTTTTCTGTTTTTGCATCCTGGCATTCCATGAATTCGCATTATGTTTACTACACGCAGCCGATCCACGATCATAAAATAAACGCTGGAAATAGTCGCTCGCAATCGGTGACACACTGATAGCAAGGAATCGTATGCGGAAAACCCGCTTGTGCGTGCGTACCAAAAATGACTCGGACTCCCCCGGCATCGTTCCATCAATGCCATTAGTCTTGTTTGCGCTGGCACTGGCCGGGTGCACGGTAGAAAAATACCAGCCGTCCTATTTGCCAATTTTCATGCTTGACCCGGCAGCGCCAGCAAAGGCGGCCGTCCAGAGCGTCACGCCGAAAACGCCAGCCTACGAAGAACTCCCGAGCCAAAGGTCTGAGTTCAATCTCAATGCGGCAATCCGGCGCGCGCTCGATGCCGACCCGCAAATCCACGCCGGCCTTGAGAGCCTGCGCCAGGCGGAGGCGGATTTGATCACGGCCGGCTTACTGCCCAATCCCGGATTTTTCACCAGCGGCACGCTGCTACCCCTGGACCGGAGCTTCACCGTCACGCGCCAAGGCGGGCCGCCCCAATTCGATGCCGGCGTGTCGTTTCCGGTCGATTGGTTCCTGTTCGGCAAGCGTGCGGCTGCCGTCATTGCCGCTCAGAAAAGCATCGATGCGGCTGCCGCCGGATTTGCCAATCTGCTCCGCCAGCGCATCGCAGGCACCATCTCCGCTTTCTACGATGTCCTGGAAGCCGAGGCCACGTTGGAACTGGCACGCGAGGACAGGGACAATCTTTCCGAGTTGGAAAAGATCACCGCGAACCGGGTCGAATTGGGCGGTGTCGGCACCGTGGAACTGGACCGCGTCCGGCTGTCCATCTTCAGCAGTCGTCGCGAGTTTCGGGCACGGGAGGTCGCGTGGCAGGGTGCGCTGAGCAGCCTGCGGGCTTTCCTCGGTTATACCCAATCCATTTCCTTGAAAATCCAGGGCAGTCTGGACATCGCATCCCCTTCAGTACCGTTATCAGCCGAAGCGACTTTTGTCGTGGCCGAGGAAAACCGGCCCGATCTGGTCGCTCTCAAGAACCAGGTCGCTCGAGCCGCGGCTGAGGTGCGGTTGGAGGAAAGGAAGGCCTATCCGAAAGTCACGCCGCGCGTCGGCTATACCCGCCAGTTTCAGGAAAAAGCCATCGGTTTTCCCGACGTGAACTCCTGGGGCATCGGAGTCGACATGGAGGTCCCGCTCTTCGACCGCAACCAGGGTAACATTATCAAGGCAAAATCGGCCAGGGTTCAGTCCGAACTCAATTTGAACGCGCAGGTCGTGACCTTGCGCGCGGAGATCGACCAAGCGGTCAAAGCCTACGAAAGTGCTTATCAAGTGCTGACTACCGACGATCCCGGCCAACTGGACGCGGCGCGAAATGTCCGGGACAAGATCCGCGCGGCCTACGAATTGGGTGGCAGGACTCTAATTGAAGTCCTGGACGCCCAGCGCACCTACCGCGAAACCTATCGCCTGCACATTGCCGGCCGTTCCAACTACTGGCATTCGCTGCATGGCCTCAACGCCGCCCTGGGCAAGCAGATTCTTCGATGAACTCCTGGTTTTCAATTAGACCGGACAGAAATCCAGCAATCAGTCTGAAAAACCTGATTTGGCCGGCTGCAGCCGGATTGATAGGACTGGCGGCATGGCAATTCTGGCCTTCAGCCGGCATCAAACCAGAGACTCAAGCGGCTAGATCCGACGCCGTCACGCTGGCAGGGCCTGGGCTGATCGCCGTTAATCCCGGCAGTCTTTTGGAAAGAAAGCTCGATCTGACGATCGTACAGAAGGAACGCATCACAACGCCATTGCTGACAGTGACCGGCGCGGTCATGGCGCGCCTTCGGGCCGGAACCGGTCCGGTCGAGGACCGCTGGCAATTCAGCAGCGTCGAGTTGTCAGCCATTTATGCCGGCTGGGAGAAGGCCGGGACGGAGATGGAATTCGACGCTAAACGATTGTTCAAGACCCGTGAACTGACGGCGGCGCAACTCAACTCGCAAAATAAGGTCGTGGAGCGGCTGCGCAAACTGGTGGCGACGGGGACCGAAGCCGTCCGCGACTTGAGCGCCGCCGAGGCCAGTTTGCTGCAATTACAACTGGAAGGCCAGGAAGCGGTTTTCGAGGCTGAAAGTGCGCTGACCCAAGCGACCCATAGCCACGCCGATTTCGAGAGACATCTGCTGCAGGCGGGAGTCGATCCGGCCTTGTTGGAAAAGGTCCCGGCCGGCGCCTCCTTGGTGATGGCCGATGTGCCCGAAGTCAGAATTGCGCTCGTGGCAGCCGGACAAGCCTGTGAGGCCCGTTTCTACGGATTGCCTGACCACCTTTTTCGAGGAGTCGTTCGCAGCCTCGCGCCGGCCCTCTCGCCCGAGCGGCGGACTCTACGGGTCTTCTTCGAACTCAACGATCGGGAGGGAAGGCTCAAACCAGGCATGTACGCCGAAATCGGTTTGGGCACCGATCCCAGACAAGCGGTTCTTGCTCCTGCCGACGGCATCCTGCATATCGCCGATGCGGATTACGTGCTTACCGAAGCCGGTATCGGACTGTGGAAGGTCACAGAAATCCTGGTGGGTGAACGCGCCGGAGAGCGGGTCGAGGTCCTGAAAGGTCTCAAGGGCGGAGAGCGCCTCATCAGCAAGGGCGCCATCCTGCTAAAACCCCTGGTCGTAAAGGCCTTACTTCAAGACAAAGCCACCGCGACGTCGAACGGCACGGCCAAATTATGATTCCGGCGCTGATCCGAATCGCCCTGCATTACCGCTGGATCGTGCTGATCGCCGCGATAGTTCTGGTAGCGTTGGGACTCTGGTCGTTCACCCAGATGAAGATCGATGCCTATCCGGATATCTCTGCCCAGATGGTGTCGGTAATCACCACCTACCCCGGACGTGCGCCGGAAGAGGTCGAACGACAGGTAACGATTCCGGTCGAGATCGCCATGCGCAACGTGCCGAAGGTCGAGACGATCCGCTCGCGCACCATCTTCGGCCTCTCCGTAGTTCAGCTCATCTTCGAGGAAGATACAGAAAAATACTGGGCCCGGCAACGGATTCAGGAAAAGCTTTCCGGTCTCAATCTGCCCGAGGGCGCATCCGCCGAACTCGGACCCCTCGCGACAGCCTATGGCGAGACACTGCGCTACGAATTGATCTCGGACGGTCGCTTCGACTTGATGGAATTACGAACGCTCAACGACTGGGTTGTGATCCCCCGATTACTGCGAGCCTCCGGAGTGGCGGAAGTGTCCAACTTCGGCGGCTACGCCAAACAGCACGGGGTGCTGCTGGACCCCGCGCAACTGCTCCGTTTCGGGCTGTCGGTCAACGACGTGGTGGATGCCATCCAGACCAACAACGCCAGTGCCGGCGGCAGCGTCCTATCGCGAGGCAGCATGTCCTTTGTAATTCGAGGACGTGGAGCACTGCAGAGTGAGGAGGACATCGGGTCTATCTTCATAAAATCCATCGGCGGAACGCCTATCTATGTGCGGGATGTTGCCAAGGTACGTCTGGACGCCAAGGTTCCGGCCGGAATTTTCAGCAAGGATCTGATCGATGAGTCCGTGGAAGGCATCGTGCTGCTGCGCAAAGGCGAGAACCCCTCCGATGTTTTGTTCAGGGTCCAGGCAGCGGTCGACGAACTCAATACCGAAGGCCTTCCGGAGGGCGTGCGCGTGGTGCCCTATTACGACCGCAGCAATTTAATTGACAGCACGCTGCACACCGTTGGCCACAGCGTCACTCTGGGTATAGGCCTGGTCGTACTGGTATTGCTGGCCTTTCTGGGCCGGCCTTCATTGGCCGCCCTGGTCGCTCTGACCATCCAGTTTTCACTGCTTTTCGCCCTCTTACTGATGTATGGTGCCGGCATTCCAATTGGCCTGCTTTCCATCGGCGCCATCGATTTTGGCATCATTGTCGACGGGGCGGTAATCATGGTGGAAAACATCGCGCGCCGGCTGGACGAGCAAGGCCATCTACAGCGAGGCCCCCGGCCCAGTGTCGGGCAGACGGTACTGGCCGCCGCCCTGGAAGTGGAGAGACCGGTATTCTTCTCTATTCTGATGGTCGTCGGCGCTTTCCTGCCCCTGCTTACGCTGACCCGAATCGAGGGCTTACTGTTCCGCAACATGGCAATGACGATCGTTTTCGCCCTGGTGGGCTCGGCGCTGTTCGCCTTGCTGGTGGTGCCGGTACTGGCCACCCTGTGGTTCCGCACAGGCTACCGGGAATGGGAGAATCCGGTGCTGGTGCGGCTATCGGAACATTATGCGGTGCTGCTCTCATGGCTCATGCGCCATCGCATGCCAGCGATGGTTGGAGCCAGCGGGGTGCTGGTCGCGGTGTTCGTTTTCATCGTGCCCCGTATGGGCACCGAATTCCTGCCCTACATGGATGAAGGCGTGATCTGGGTGCGTGCCAATTTTCCGGAAGGTACCTCCTTGCAGCAAACCGCCCGTTTCGGCCGACGCCTTCGTGAGGTCGCCCTCGAATTTCCGGACATCCAGTTCGTCGCCGCACAAACCGGACGCAACGACAGTGGCACCGACCCGTTTCCGCCAAGCCGTATCGAGATGATGGTGGGCCCCAAACCGCGCGAGTCCTGGACTCAATTCAACCGCAAACTGGACCTGATCGCGGCGCTACGCACCCGATTCAAGGACGAGTTCCCGACCACGCGGTTTAACTTTACCCAGCCCATCATCGATAGTGTGACCGAGGACACCAATGGTACTTCCGCGAACATGGCCATCGATTTCTCCGGTGCAGACTCCGACGTTCTGTTGAATCTTGCGCGGGCCGCCGAAACTTTGTTGAAAAAAGTTCCCGGCGCCGTCGACGTGAACATCGAGCAGGAAGGGCCCCAGCCTCAATTGATCATTCAGCCCGACCGATCATTGTGCGCCCGATATGACGTGCGCATCGAGGACGTCACCCGTCTGATCGACACGGCCATCGGTGGCTCGCCGATCGGTACCCTGTTCGAAGCGGAACGGCGATTCGACATCGTCACCCGTTTCGTACCCGAGCATTTGGGATCGCCCCAGGCCCTGGGCCGGCTGCCGGTATACAACCTGGCGGGAGTGCCGATTCCCCTGGCTCAGGTCGCCCGGATTGACATCGTCGATGGCCAGACGATGATTGCTCGGGCGGACGGGCGTCGTCGCATGACCGTGCGCAGTGACATCGCAGGACGTGATCAGGGCAGCTTCGTGGCCGATGCCCAGCGCCTGTTCGAGCAGGAAATCAAGGTTCCGCCCGGTTACCGTGCGACCTGGCTCGGCATGATCGAAAATCTGAAACGAGCCGGCGAGCACTTCAAGTTGCGGGTGCCCGCGACCATCGCGGTTATTTATCTGTTGTTGCTCGCCATGTTCGCCTCGCAGCGAGCAGCCCTGATCCTGCTTTTGGCGCTTCCATTCGCTTTCGTGGGCGGCGCGATCGCCCTGTATCTGCGCGGAATGAACATCAACGTTTCCTCGGGCGTGGGCTTTGCCGCCGTGTTCGGCGTGTCGATCATGAACGGTGTACTCATTGTCAGAACCATTACCGATCTCCGCTTGCGGGGAGAACCGTTGGAGGATGCGATCCAGCAAGGTGCCGTGCGTTGTCTACGGCCCATCCTGATCGCCTCCCTGGTCGCGATTCTCGGTCTGGTACCGGCTTCGTTGGCCACCGGATTGGGATCGGATGTACAGCGTCCTCTGGCTACCGTCATCGTCTGGGCTTTGTCCAGTGCTACGGTGATGACTTTGCAGCTGATCCCTTTGTTGTATCATCTATTCATTCCTCACCTACCGGCTCCAGAGACCGGGCAAAATGAGTGGTCGGGGATAGAAATACGGGTCATCAGCGGGTGCGGTTGATTCTTATGGACAGGTTCTTAGGTGTCATGACATGGCATTACCAGAAAGCTGAAGGGACTGACGTAAAGAGGCGGAACTGGTGCAAAAGACAGCGTGGTCGGCCGTGCAAAAGCTGGAACTCCCGATCACCACCACTTGAGCCTGCACTTAGAAGCGCGGTATCATCCTTCTATGATACTGCGGCTTTACATTCATAACTTCCGGTGCCTGGAAAACTTCGAGTTGCCGATCTCGGGCCATTCGTCCGTCTTGCTAATCGGAAAAAACGGCGCGGGCAAGACAACCGTTGGATTTGCGCTGGAAATTCTACAGAGGATCGCACGAGGGACAAATCGGGTCAACGACCTTGTGAAACCGAAGGATCTCAGTCGTGGACGCGCAGACATGCCTATGCGATTTGAAATTGAGGTCAAGTTGGAGGACAAAGTCTACTCGTACGTTATCGCTTTTGAGTTTCCGGAGGGATTCAAAGAACTGCGCGTACTCGAAGAGAATCTCGCGGTCGGTCGCAAGCCCGTCTACACCCGAAGAATGGCGCAAGTGCATCTTGCAAAAACGAGCCAGGGGAAGGATGCGGAGTTCCTTATTGACTGGCACTTAGTGGCACTTCCGATCGTTCAGGAACGGTCAGCGAAGGATCCTTTGTTCATATTCAAGCAATGGCTTGCTCGTATGCTCATCCTTCGGCCGATGCCCAACCAGATTTCAGGCAACTCCCAAAAAGAAACGCTACAGCCGAATCCTGAGGTCACCGACTTGGGGGCGTGGTTCTCAGGTCTGCTGGCTTACGCACCAGCCGCCTATACCAAGATCGACGAGTATCTCAAGCAGGTGATGCCGGACCTGAAGGACATTAAGAATCCCGTGATTGGCACAGATTCTCGAAGCCTTGTCGTCCAATTCTCCAACGACCTGGGGAGCCTGAACCTTTCTTTCGAGGATCTGTCCGACGGCGAGAAATGCTTCATCATTTCCGCCTTGGTGCTGGCCGCGAACGATGCCTACGGCCCGGTGCTTTGTTTCTGGGATGAACCGGACAACTACCTCGCTCTGTCCGAGGTCGGACACTTTGTGCTGGCTATTCGCAAAGCGTTCCAATCCGACGGTCAATTCATCGCAACCTCGCACAATCCCGAGGCGATCCGCCGTTTTTCCGAAGAGAACACACTGGTTCTCTATAGGAAGAACCATCTTGAACCCACGATCATCCGTCCGCTCAACGAACTCCAAGTCAGCGGAGATTTGGTTAGTGCGCTGATTCGTGGCGATGTGGAACCATGAGCGTCAACAAGTATCAGCCGCACGTCCTGGTGCTTCCCGAAGATGATGCCAACCGCCAGTTGGCCAACGGCTTTCTTCTGGATCAGTTTCTCTCAAATCGAAAAATCCAAGTGCTTGAGCAGACAGGTGGTTGGAACGAGGTGCTGGACTGTTTCCAGTCAGTCCACGCCAATGCTATGGATCGTTATCCCCAGCGATTTATGGTTCTGTTGATCGACTTCGATGGTAGGGAAGATAGGCTAGGTTCGGCGAGCGCCGTCATTCCAAATCGCTTGAAGGATAGAGTCTTTGTTCTCGGCGCATGGAGAGAACCGGAAGCCCTCCGGCAGGATCTCGGCTCTTACGAAATCATCGGTTTGAAGATGGCGAAGGATTGCCGGGAAAATACTTATACGACTTGGGAGCATCATCTCCTTCGACACAATGCAGGCGAGCTTGACCGTTTACGCAAGCACGTTCTCCCGATCTTGTTCTAAATCTTCGGGCAAAAGGTCGCGCGCCGAAGTGCCTGTTTCCCTGTTCGATCAGATCCTGTCGCTTGGGCGTGAGTTGGAGAAGGCCCAGAAGCGATCCAACTCAGGTTTGCTTTATGCGGATGATTCGTACCGACAAATTCTTAGGCGTCATCACGAACGCAAATTCCTCATCGACTGCCGGGCTGTCGGGGTTTCTGGAAAAAGAAAAATCCGGCACAGCATGGCCATCGCCGATTTGATTTCCAGCATCGCCAGATTTCTGCCCGGACAAAAACGGGCCCCCGGCTCCGAAGGGCATGCAGGCCCTGGGATTGTGGGGTGTGGTTTGAGAACCCTCCTGCTGTAACCAGCGTTCGGGTTTGAATTGATCGGGTTTGCCGAATGAGGATTCCTGCAACCCGCAGTGGCGCAGTAGCAGAAAGACCGTGGCACCCTTGGCCAGGCGGATCGGTCCGAGTTTTCGATCCCGGTTGGTTTCCAGAAACAGTAACGGGGCGACCGACTTCAAACGCATGATTTCGAAGGCCACCGCCTCGATATACTTGAGTTGATCGTGGTTCGCGTAATCGTATACCCGTAATCGTACTACAGTTTATCCCCGCCGAGCACTGAGTCGGCCTCGATCTGCAGGCGTCCCTGCACTTCGGGAAATTCGGTCATGAAATAAAGCATCCAGGCAAGCGTATTGGCCGTGGTATCCTCGCCTCCCAGCAGCATGGTCAGGACGTTCCCCATGATTTCCTGATCGCTGAAGCGGCATTTGGACTCGTCCCGCGCGACCAGCATCGCTTCCAGTAAATTGCCCGGGTGTTCTTCCAAGTCGGGATTTGCAGCGATCCGAGCCCGACTGTGTTCTACAAAACCGGCGATGGCTTTGCGGATTTCAAGCAGTGCTTTTTCAAGCGCCTGGTCGGCCGGGAGCCGGATGAAATCCCAATACGGAAACGGTGTGTTAACCCATCTTTAACAACCACACCCCATTTTCCCTCGAATTTTCTGCCCAACGAGGCTCGGAAGCCGCATGGAATCTAGGGCGGGTTCCGAAAATCGAATTGTAGTGACATATTATTTGTGTCCTGGTGATCCAGGCCCGGTAATTTGGGGTATCCTTCGGGCATGTACCTCCGTCGTGCCATCACCCGCCGCACCGCCTCCGGCGAGACCTGCCATACCTACCGTCTGGTCGAATCCCGCCGCGAGGGGAACCGGGTTGGTCAGATCACCCGGCTGAACCTTGGGCGGCACTTCGAGCTGTCCGAGGCGCAGTGGCCCCTTTTGCGCTCGGCTGGAGCAGTTGCTGAGCAACCAGGAGACACTGCTGCCGGTGGACCTGCCCGAGCGGGTCGAGAGTTTGGCCCGAAAGCTGGCCGGGCACCTTCTCGCGCGCGCTCCGGCGGCTGCGGCAGAGCCCGATTATGCCGAGGTGGATGTCAATTCCTTGCAAGTCACCCAGCCGCGCTCGGTGGGGGTGGACTTTCGCCCTCTACGCCTGGTCCAGTTGGGACTGGCATCGGTCTTGGCGGGGTTGGAGATCAACGCCATTACGCGGGCCATGATCCTGGCCCAGATCGTCGGACGCATGGCCCATCCGGTTTCGGAACTATCTACCTGGAACTGGCTCAACGACACCAGCGCGCTGGGCGAGTTGCTGGGCCTCTCCTTGGTCGCAGAAGGGTCGCTTATGCGGCTGGTTCGCGCCGCAGATGTGCTAATCAAACTTAAGGCGGCGATTGAGGCGTGTCTCTTCAACCGAGTCAAGGACCTTTTCAGTCTGGAGACGACGGTCACCTTGTACAATCCGACCAACACTTATTTAGAAGGTGCAGCGGCAGCCAATCCCAAGGCCAAACGGGGTCACTCGAAGGAGAAACGGACCGATTGTCCCCTGGTAACCTTGGGGTTGGTGCTCGATGGCAGCGGCTTCGTGTGCCGTTCCGAGGTGTTTGCCGGCAATGCCGTGGAGGCTCGCACCCTGGAGCAGATGCTCGACGGCTTACAAGCGCCCCAAGGCGCACTGGTGGTGATGGACCGGGGCATCGCCGCCGCGGCGAATCGGCAGTCTGGCTGCGCGAGCACGGCTAAAGGTCACCTGGTGGTCAACCGGGAAGCCGAGCGGCGGTTGCCGGACGGCCCGGTAACGGTGACTACGGCGGGAGGCGACACCCTGACAGTCAAGAAGGTGGTGAACGAAGCCGCCCGGGAAGTCTGCCTGTACTGCCACTCACCGCAACGGGAGGCCAAGGAGCGCGGGATCGCCGAACGGTTTTGCCAGCGCTTCGAGCAAGGGCTGGCGAAACTGGCGGAAGGCTTGACCCGTCCCCGCGGGGGAAAGCGTCCGGACCAGATCCAGGAGCGCATCGGGAAATTGAAATAACGCAGCTTTGGGGCTGGGCAGCATTACACGTCACAATCGAGACCAATCCGAAAAACACCCGAGTAACCGGCTTGACCTGGACCCAGACTCCCAAGCCGGGATCGATGCTGACCACGCCGGGCGTCTATTGCCTGCGCAGCACCGAGCGGCAGACTGGAGCGAGGAGCGACTTTGGCATATCTATATCTTGCTCACCGACCTTGAGGCGGTATTTCGGAGCCTGCAGTCGGAACTGGGTCTTCGCCCCATCTTCCATTCCAAGGAATCCCGAACCGATGGCCATCTGTTCATTTCGGTGTTGGCGTATCAGTGCGTCCAACTGATCCGCCGCCAGTTGAAGGCGAAGGGAATCGACACGCGCTGGGCAGAGCTGAGGGAAACCCTGTCCGTCCAGCGGCGGGTCACGGTGAGTTTTACCCGGAAGGACGGTCGCACCCTGCAGGTCCGCAAGGCGACGCAGCCGGAGGGGATACTGAGGACGATTTACCACATCTTGGGCTTGGACCCGTTGCCGGGAGCAACCAAAAACGAATGCCTTACCTCCCCAAATCTGCCCGGACGACGCGAATGTAGTGCCTTACGATCCAAAAACATGGGAATATTTATGTTTTAGTTAAGAAATATTTTTGGGTTGTTAAAGATGGGCTAGGCCTGCCCTTTACCCACAAGTTGATATGGAGCAATTCAGGTTTCCGCCGACAGCGCAAAGCCCAAACACATGAACTGGAATTCGGTGTAGCCTTGCCAAAGAAGTGGATGCCCCGACGGCGGGTCGTGGTTGCGCCCGAGATAGCCGCCGATGGCGGCC
>JBOICY010000452.1:0-4111 GCA_050740335.1 Methylococcales bacterium
GAATATGTGACCAAGCGTTCGACTTCCGTTATCTCCAGTCTGAATTGAATTTCGATCACGATCGATTCATCTTCACAACCTCGGGTAACGACTTCATCGAACCCTCCCTCTTTCTGAAGAGCGGTTCTGACATTATTTTTCAGGGCATTTTTAAAAATCCGAAAACTTTGAAAAGCGTGGATTTCCCGCTAGCGTTTGCGCCAACAAAAAATGCAAGGGAAGATAAGTTAGAAAGCCGGCTCGATTCTGAATATATGGGATGCTGCATTTACTCTGGAGCATTGGCGTGAGGTCATCACGACCATTCAGCTTGCTGTGAAGAAAACGCGACTGGGGATACCGGTTCTGTACGGCATCGACGCGGTTCACGGACATCATTATTTGAGAAACGGGACGGTATTTCCGCATAATCTGGGGCTTGCGGCAACCTGGAATCCGGAACTTGTGCGGAAAATCTATGAGCTGACCGCGTTGGAAGCGCGGGCCACGGGGATCCCTTGGAACTTCGCTCCCGTGCTTGATGTCGGGCGACAGCCGTTCTGGTCGCGTTTTTTCGAAACCTTCGGCGAAGACAGTTACCTGGTGTCGGTCATGGGCAGGGCCGCGATCGACGGGCAACAGGGTGAGGGTGAGGTTTTGCAGACTCGACGGGTCGCGGCTTGCGCCAAGCATTTTGTCGGGTACAGCCTTCCACTGAGCGGTAAGGACAGGACTCCCGCCTGGATACCCGAACGCATGCTCCGGGAAATTTTCCTGCCGCCATTCAGGGCAGCGATCGACGCGGGCGTGCTCACACTGATGATCAATTCCGGTGAAATCAACGGCATTCCGGTCCATGCCAATCCGGAACTTTTGACCGGATTGTTGCGCAATGAAATGGGTTTCGAAGGCGTTGCCGTGAGCGACTGGGAGGATATCATCAAATTGCACAGCGTCCACCGGGTTGCCGAATCGGAGCGCGGAGCGGTCAAACAGGCGGTCATGGCCGGGGTTGACATGAGCATGACGCCTTACACGCTGTCCTTCCACGAGCATCTGGTGGCGCTGGTACGCGGCGGGGAAATTCCCGAAAGTCGCATCGATCTGTCCGTCAGGAGGATCCACAAATTGAAATTCCGCCTGGGCTTGTTTGACAATCCTTTACCCGATCCGGGACTGGCCGCTGAAATAGCGAGTCCGGCGGCCCTGGAAACCAGCCGGACCGCCGCCCGAGAGTCTATGACCCTGTTGAAAAACGAGCACGGACGGTTACCGCTTTCCAAACAGTCCAGAGTCCTTTTGACCGGCCCCGGAGCCGATTCCCTCCCGGCTCTGCACGGCGCCTGGACCTATACCTGGCAAGGGAACGAAGAAAGCTTCTACCCAAAAGACACGAAGACGATTGTCCAAGCCATGCGGGAACTGATCGGAGCCGACCAGGTGGATTATGTTCCGGGCAGCAGCTATTTTGACGTTCAGGACCTCGACCTGGCCTTGGAACGCTCGCGGAACACCGATGTAATCGTTGTGGTCGCGGCCGAAAAGCCCTCGGTCGAACAGCCGGGCATTATCGTCGATTTGAATCTACCGTCCGCCCAGCAGCAATTGATCAGCACGGTGCAGTCCGCCGGTAAGCCCGTGGTATTGGTATTGCTCGAAAACAGACCGCGCATCGTACGGGAGATCGAAACGAATTCACGCGCGATTCTGTTGGCCTATCAGCCCGGGATGTTTGGCGCGGAACCGGTGGTCGATGTACTGTTCGGCGATCGGAATCCTTCCGGGAAACTCCCGTTCACCTACCCGCGCTACAATGCGTCCCTCGAACCCTACGACCACAGGGTGTCGGAGCGACAGGATCTGGCCTATGCCTGGACCGCCTTCGATCCACAATGGCCCTTCGGTCTCGGCCTGAGTTATACCCGTTTTGCATACAGCCAACTCAGTCTGGACAAAACCGAGATGACCGCGGATCTGGAGTTGACGGCATCGGTCACAATCAAAAACACCGGCGAGCGGCGCGGAACCGAGATTGTCCAGCTGTATCTGAGTGATTTCTATGCTTCGGTCGCGCCGGCCGTGAAAAAGCTTAAAGGTTTCACCAGAGTCGAACTGGATCCGGGCGAGTCGCAACGGGTCGAATTCAAGCTGGATCGGAGCAATCTTTCGTTCATCGGACTCGATAACCGAGCGGTTGTCGAGCCCGGACAATTCGAATTCGCGATCGGTCCCTTAAAGGCCGGGTTCACCCTGAAATAAGAGGGTGTGGTCTGTTGTTCGGTAATTGCAGCATACTCAGGAAAATCCGCTATGTCATCGTTAGAGGCTATCGACTGGGTTGTCATTGGATTGTATTTTTGCATTGTATTTGCCGCTGCGTTCCGGGCGGCTCAACAGGAAGGCACGGGCGGGAAAAGCTCCGCGGGTTATTTTCTGGCCGGACGCAATGCCGGCTGGTTTTTAATCGGCGCATCGTTATTCGCTTCCAACATCGGTTCCGAACATCTGGTCGGCTTGGCCGGAACCGGGGCAGCGAGCGGAGTCGCTGTCGCACAGTTCGAAATACTGGCTTCTCTGATCCTTTTGTTGCTCGGTTGGTTCTTTGTTCCCTTTTACCTCGCGAGCGGCGTCTTCACCATGCCAGAATTTCTCGAACGGCGCTATTCTCCGGCCGCACGGTGGTATCTCGCGGTGATTTCGATCGCGGGCTACGTGCTGACCAAAATTTCGGTCACCATCGCGGCGGGCGGAATAGTCTTTGAATCATTGATGGGCATCGATTTCTGGACCGGTGCCTTGGTCGTGGTGTTGGTTACGGGGGTCTATACTGTTGTCGGAGGCCTTCGGGCCGTGCTTTATACCGATATGGTGCAGATGTTCGTACTGATCGCTGGAGCCATGACCGTGACTCTCGTCGGGCTGGCGGAAATCGGTGGCTGGGACGCGCTCCATGAAATTGCGGGCAATGGCTTTTTCAATCTCTGGAGACCCTTGTCCGACCCCGATTTTCCGTGGACAGGGATTCTGTTCGGCGCGCCGATTCTTGGAGTATGGTACTGGTGCACCGACCAATTCATCGTTCAGCGGGTGCTTTCCGCCGCGAATGTCGATCAGGCCCGGCGCGGATCGATTTTTGCCGGTTATCTGAAGGTTCTACCGCTGTTTATTTTCGTGTTGCCCGGGGTGATCGCCTACGCGCTTGCTAAAAAGCAGCAAATCGTTCTGGACCAGGCGGACCAAGCGCTGCCTGCGCTGGTCGGCGCGCTTTTGCCGGCCGGTCTCAAAGGGCTGGTGGTCGCGGGACTGCTGGCCGCTTTGATGAGTTCCCTTTCCTCGGTATTCAATTCCTGCTCGACGCTGATTACCTGGGATATTTACAGAAAGTTCCGGCCGAATGCGCCGGAAACGCAACTGGTCGCGGTGGGTCGGATAGCGACCCTCGCATTGGTGGTGCTGGGACTGGCCTGGATGCCGATGATGAAGTTTATCTCGGCGCAGCTGTATCAGTATCTGCAGAGCGTACAGGCCTATATTTCTCCGCCAATCGCGGCCGTATTTCTGCTCGGAATCCTGTGCAAACGCGTCAATGCCCAGGGTGCTGTAGCGGCTTTGGGAACCGGCTTCGTGCTAGGGATCGCGAGGCTGATTGCCGAATTGAACAAGGAAACCATCAGTGGCTGGGTGTCCTGGTACGCGGAAATTAATTTTCTGCATTTTGCTATTTTGTTGTTCGCGGTCTGCACGCTGGTTTTGATTATGGTAAGTATTATTACGCCCGCGCCCGCACAACGGCAGATCACCGGATTGACGACAGGAACCCTTCGTGTTCCGGACTATGCGGCTGCACCCATGAATTCGGGGTGGCGCCGCAAGGATATTTTGGCGTCGACGGGCCTTGTTTGTTGTGTCGCTGCGGTATGGGTCTATTTCCGCGGTTAGGCTAAAAACTCCGGCTGGGTTGAGTTCGTCCAACGAGTTCTGCTTTGCTCCCGGTTTTCCGTTGAGATTGAGATCTTCGCAAGCAGCCATCCGACCGATCGACGCGATTTTCATCGCTCCCCAATGACTTGACGTCCTGTCGCGGCACCTAGTAGTCAGTCATGTTAAATTGCAATGCCCCGTCACCCCGGCA
>JBOICY010000453.1:0-11197 GCA_050740335.1 Methylococcales bacterium
AAACCTCATCTTCCGAGTCTCCTGTAGCCATTTTGTCCGTTTCATCCGAGTACCTCCTCGGTACCGGATTAAAAACCGGACAAATCATGTGCTACAAACCCGGACAGTTTATTTGTTCTCTACAGCGTTGTCCGAAGACCTCAGCACTGGCGCGAATCAACTTCCGGCGCCGGGCCCTTCGGGCGCAACGGAAACGCAAACGCGACAGAGAGCGCCAGAACCAGGAGTAAATAACCGAGGCATGATTTTTGGTCAGTCGCTGGACAGTTATGCCGTCCGGCGCGACCAGTACCGTCACGCGGAACGGATCGAGGACGTGGAGGCGCTCGACGAAGCCATCCCGGTTGCGTTACTTCAAGACGTAGGTGTTGCCCCGGATCAATTTCGAGGTGATCCACCATTCCATGAACTGGATGTGATTCTGCGAGGGATTCGGTTCCATGATCACCGGGCTGTAGTTGCGATCGGTGATTTTGAACCAGATCCCGTCTCGATCCCGGCGGATCAGATTGAACGGCAGTTTGCCCATATCGGACGCGATCAGAGTGATGCAGGCATGGACCGCGTGGAAGGCATGATGTTGGCCGCGATGAACTCGCCCATGACCGCGGCGACATCCGAGCGCACCGGATCGGCGTCCACTCCGCTCGATACGACAGGCGTCACGCCGTTGGTTATGGAAGCCGGAGAGACATTCGCAACCTCGGCTTTTGCAGGATCCACGAAGTCGGTGTCCAAAAGGCGCTTCAGCGGACCCGTGCTCGTCATGCCAAATTCTGAAGACCCGATTATACCGATGACGTCACCCGGACGAAGCGATCAACGGAGTCCTCGACGAAATCCAAAGTCTCGGAGCTTGCTGGTTCACAAAAGTTTCACCAATGCCGCGATTATGCCCACCGCCACCACGAGCATGGCGCCCAGTTTGATGGTCATGCGGTATTCCAGATCCTTCAGATCTCGGGCCAATTTGATTTCAAGTACCTTTATATCTGTTTTCAGAGCAGCCTCAATTTCCTTGATCTCACGTTTCAGATCGGCGAGTTCCCTCTTCAGAGCAATCTCAAGCTCCTTCAGGTCGCGTTTGGTGGCGAGGTTTTCTTCGATGAATTCCGCCTCGGCGGAAGCCAGTGCCTCGGCCTGCTGCTCGGTGAATCCTGCTTCTTTAAGACGCTTGGCGAATTTCAGGGTGTCGAAAGCGATGGCGGTCATTGCTCAGGTCGGTTTAGTGCCCAACATTTCTCATACGGCATGGAATGACCAGAGCTTTACCGGGCCATGCCCATCCGCCGTCGCAAGCATTGCCCCGTCAGGAGCCACCTCAGCAATATCCACAGAATCTTGCAATGTTCGGATCAATTGACCCTCCGGCAACGACCAGAGCTTGACTCCATGGAGCCCCCAGGTAACCAATACCCGCCCATCAGAAGTTGCCGCTACGCCGTAAGTAAGTTCCTCCAAAGTTTTCAGTAAGCGCCCGTCGCTGAGCGACCAAATTTTGACAGCATCTCCATTAGTCGATGCGAGAAACTGTCTGTCGGGCGTAATAACGAGTTGGTATGGATCGGGACCTTTCCGAAAAGCGGGCATATCGGCACAAGAATCTGGTTTCCTCATACAACCGATAAGCGCAAGAACGGCTGTCAGCGTAATAGCAGTTCCCAAAAACCCCCTCCGGTCGATTTGCGTTTCCAGCGGCAGGCGGGTAATCGGCACGATCTCGATTTCACAACTCCCGTCCTCATCCACGCGTGCAAGTTCAAAACGTGGAATTGAATCGGTCATAGCAAAATCTCCTTGCCGGTCGATGGTGTTAAGGCGCGTTGCCCCGGCGGCTCGTGCCAGAAAAGCCCGCCGCTCGCCGCAATACGCGCGAGGATCTGGTCCTTGGTCAGTTCGCGGGTGATATGGCAACGGTCGGAGCCGGCGAATTCGCCGGGACCATTGACCGTGAGTGATTTGTGGTAGCAATCGCCCGCGCAGGCCATTTGGCGAAACATCCTTGGCAGTAGGATCGGTGCTGCACGGCTTGCTTGCGCAAACGTTCCAGGGTGGCGACATCAAAGTCGTAACCGCCGTTCTGATCCGGCCGAGCGTAGAAGAAGACCTTTGCCCAGGTATTCTCTTCGGAGAAGGTTTCGTAACAAGCCGAGACATTCCCGTCCGGCGACAGGCAAAAATTATCCTGCGTCACACTGCAAAAATGGTTGGTCAGTAGGTCGAGCCGGGCGGCCGAACAGGTAATGTCATGCCCATGAGTTTGGGCGCGAGCCTGGGCCAGGCGGTAGGCCTCGATAAATTCCTCGGTCTCGGCCGAGGGCGCTTGTGCCCATCGTCCGAGCTGATAGGCGGGTTCCACCTGGATGCGCTCGGGTTGGAAATGCTCACAGATGAATGCGATCGAATCGGGTAAAGCCGCTATCTGATCCCGCGTCACCGTCAAACGCACCCCGTAACGAAATTTCGCCTCATCGAAGCGTTCTAGCGTATGGATGACTCGATGACTGGATCCGCCGCCGCTCGCGAGCGGTCGATGCTGGTCATGGACAATCGGTAATCCATCGAAGGATATGCTCATGCCCTGGAGATTGGCGATCACCCAATCGATTTGTTTGTCGTTCAAGACGCCGTTGGAAGCGGCCGCCGCGCTCACCTGCAAATCCAGCTAGGCGGCCTGCTCCTGCGCATAGGCATAAGAACCGGTCAACGTCGGCCAGTTGACCGTAAATTCCCCTCCGCCGTGGTAGGCGACTTCAAAACCGGGCACACCTTTCTTCAACGCATTCGCCGCGACGAAGTCGATGCCACGCCTGGCCACGGCGATATTCATGAATTTCGTGGGTGTGTCGCCGGCCGACGCGTAGCAGTAGGTACAACGCAAATTGCAGGCGGTCGTAAGAAACAGCGTTACCGCAGTGGGAAACGGATCGCCGGTGAAGGTCGTGATCGGCAACATTTCCGGTCCGGCGTCCAGGATTTCCAGTTGACGCAGAAATTCCACGAGCGCCTCATCGGGATCGGCGGAATTCTCCCATGTTCCGTCCTTTAGGTCGGCCAGCCAGTTGACGAGATGTCCATTCGCGACGAAGGCCGCTCGCCGCAAAGGCGCGTAGACGAGATAGCGATTCGCTTCGAGCGGGATGACGAAAACTTCGGCAGAAAAAACGGGCGTACTGATCACTTCGGATAAACAGGTCATACAAGTAACCCCCTTGTTGTTGCTTTTGATTATTCGATACAACGCAGTCGCTAACCACGGCTATAGCCTAACGACCCTCGGTAACCTTACCAAGCACGCGATGACGTGGTGGTTTGGGACCGGAGGCTTCAAAGCCCCCGGTCACTCTATTACACCACATGCTGGATTGCGAGATTGGTCTTTGTTTCGCAACGGATTCAAGTCGCGTTTTCAGTTGGATTCAGCGCGGCACCTAAGGCGTCGCTGGAAAATGCTTTGACCATTTCATCCAGGATTTCAGTCATGCTTGGTTCGGCAGCACTGGGATAGCCATTAAAGAAATTCAAGGTGAAACCATCTCCTTCGAATTCTTGAGACCATAATATTTCTCCGGACGGGTTTACTAAATCCGTTTTCAGGGTGATATTACCCCAAGTCGGGATAATAGGAAACATCCAGGTATAGGTACTAAACGAAAACTCGTTGACTTTGCATTTCAACGTAGGTCCATTCGCCGTTTTTTCGGAATCGGTAAAATTTACCTGGTAACCTACTTGTTTGAGTGCATCCTGGATCTGCTGCATGACCAATTCGTTTCCGTCGCCTTCGATGTTAATGGGAACGACCGGGATCGCAAACACGGTCATGCGGCCCCAGCCAACACTCCCGTTAATCCCTTCTGCGCGTTTGGAAATATTGATCGGATCGGAGAATGTTCGAGGAGAATGTTCGAGAGGATGGAGCAAGATCGTCATGCTTCATCGTGATCGAGCATCCACTCATCAAGAGTCCCAAAATTAACAGCAACGATATAGAGTATGGTAAATTGGAAAATACCAGCGGACTGATTTCCGTCGGAATCGCGTTGGATCCCTTTTTGGAAAGGTTGTAATTTGACATATGGTTTTTCATAAATGTCTCCCTTAATGATGGAGGTACGAGATCGGCAAGCGCTCGTTTACATGGTCTTGTATGTAAATCTGACAACGACTGTAGAACTTACTGCCAGGATGGTTACAAGCCACTTCTTTACATGCCTCAGCGCTTTAATTTGAGGCGGGATACCGACCCGCCACAAATTTAAAGATGGCTACAAGCGGCTATGCTTTCACTCGATCATCGATATTCCATTTTTTGATCTATGTCGAACCCATCGCAATTTAATACCCCCCCGTTCCAGAACGTCATCCAGGAGATCTTGTATAACCCCTGTTCTACGTGTTTCTATTTGCGTCGTTGAAGGTATTACTTTGAAGATGCCTATTCTGGCCGAATCTCTGAACACCGATTCTGGAATTGGACGCAAAATTGGGCTTTGCAAGAACGTTTGCAGATGTTCAGGTAAGTTAGGGTTTATCAGAAGATCCGTGCTTACCAAAGGGACCGCCCAATTCCTTGAAAGCCGAAAACCAATAGCTGAAACGGAAAGTAAAAACCCTGACGGAATCGGCCGTTGATTGTGGTTATAAAATAAGGTCTACAAGGTCTGGGAGGAAGAGAACAAATGACTGACCCTCCAGAACAAGCGACGATTCTCGGATGGCTGGATGAAGGAAAGGCAAACGGTGCGCGTCAGTCCAAAGACTGTGCTGTCTAGGGCTATCCATTCGCACGCTGCAACGCTTACGATTGGACGGCGCCAATCGGCACGATCGCCATTTAGTTTGGGTGTATAAACCGCCGAACAAACCCAGTCCGGAAGAACGTAGGCTTGTGCTTTCGGCAGTCAACCGTCAGATTTTGTCTAAATTATTACAGAATACCCTAAGGCAGATACCCGCAGCATAATCCGCCAATCACAGCAACGAATCACAGTCCGATGCCCAAACTATCATATATACTTTAACTAAAATATCCGAAATTGTGCGGCATTTCCCATCTGGCGGAACCCGTCCATGGTTCCGCCTTACACGGATTAAATAACGATTAGAAAAACCAAAACAAAGTTTCCTTTCATAATGCCCTCCTATTTAATTTGTTGGTCCACAAGGTATTCAGAGATAACTGGAATCATTTCCGGACCAGCGGCAAATCCTGGTAATGTAATAGCCACCGCTGGAACCATGTTAAAAACATTTAAGAGGGTGCGTGCTGTCTCGCCCCAATGTTGACCAACCCAAATCTGCATGTCATCGTGAAAGATAGACACAGGTGCGCCACCAGGCGTGGCGCCAGCAGTGTAACCTCCACTCGCTCCTGCAGCAACAGCCCCGACAAACCCACCTACTCCTGTACCGGCTACTTTTGAAGCCGCCGACCCGACGACCCCGCCGACTTTTGCTCCCACCGCGCCACCAGCAAGTCCGGCAGAAAAACCGACCACGCCTGATTGAATAACGGTTCCAAAATTGGCCCCCCTTGTTAGGGCCGTAGTCGCCGCTGCACTCCCGGCTCCCAACAATGCATCGGCTTGAAGCCCTCCCGGTCCCAAATAGATCTCCGCTGCTACAGTTCCGACCTGAACTGCGGATTTTAGGAAGTTCCTCAATTTCCAATGCCCAGTCGGGTCCGTGAAATTGATGGGATTGTTCTCTACGTAGCTATACCGGTTCAGATTTTGCGGATCGTATTGCGAAGCAACGATGGTATCCGGAGAAATGAATTGACCTAACGTCGCATCGTAATACCGCGCCCCATAATAATAAAGCCCCGTACTGTCATCTAATTTCTTCCCCGTATATTTGTGATCATCAAACGAACCAGTTTGAACGCGGGTTTCACCGAACGGGTAATAGGCAAGATCTCCGACGCGATTTCCGTTGGTATCTGTAACCACACTCATGCTGCCCAGATGATCTGGATGATAGTAGTAAACCAAATCGCTATTTTCCCGACGCTTTGCTACTCGTTTCGCAGCACGCATCGCGATTCGTTGGTCTCCCGCAAGAATGTACCTGACGCATCGACCAGTGTTACACTCGTACAAGTTCCCTATGTAAGTCGTTATCCTCGCGCCAACGATCTTTTTAACGCGCCTGCCACGACCATCATAGACCAAGCGTGTTCTACTTTGAGGCATCTTTACCGACACCAAACGGTTATCCTCATCATAGGAGAGTCTTTGCCCTGAGCGACTGACCAAATTGCCATTTGCATCGTAGTCGAATTCTTTCTCGCTTACACGTATCACAGCATGAGGGCGAATACTATCGTTTCCACTCGCTAAATAGGTGTAATTCGGACTTTCGGCGGAACAGGCACCAATACGCGAATTGCATAGCAGGTTACCGATCTCGTCATGACCGTAATTGATTACGCCATAGGTCCCGATCGCGGACTGCAACCTGTTCAATTCGTCATATTGAAATTCCTGGTCGCCGTGGACAGAATCGAAAATGTACTGAATATTCCCACCCTTGTCGTAGGCGTACCGGAAATCTTGACAAGCTCCCTGTCTGCCGGCACTCCGTCAACCCCGTAATATTCTGTGGTGGTCGTGTGTCCGAGTGCATTAGTGGCGCTGGTCGGGAAGGTCGCCGAGCTATCATAGGCGAGTGTTGAAACATTGCCATTGGCGTCCCGCGTGCATACCAGATTGCCGTATTCGTCATAACCCATTCGGCTATCCGGACTCGCTCCGTCCGCCGACCAGCGTACGATTCGGGTTAGATTCCCCGTTACAGGCGTTCTGTCGGTGGCGTGCGCCGAGCAATCGGTCCCCCCGACATAGGCAGCGTCATAGTAATAATCGGTTGCAGCCATTTTAACCGTGGAGCCGATCCCCTGATAGATTGTTTCATTGGTAGGTAATCCAAGGATCCACGCATTTGGATTCGGCGCAAAGTCTCGTGTTACCGTGCGATCATCCGAGGGATCGTTCAGATCACCGTACTGTTCTTCGCGAATAACGTTGCCGTAGATTGGATCATAGGTGGAAACGACACGGGTCTGCTTCCCGCAAGTAGTACTGTCACAGACAGTATTGTCCACCTGCTCGGGCGGATTAAAGAAGGGAGCTGTATTATCCGAGGTGTAACTCGTGGTTGTTTCGGAAAGCTTCTTCCCGGTCTCGTCCGAAACCGTCACTCGATACGGCTTTCCTTTCATATAACCGACGGCAACGTTGGGATTGTTCAGGTCAACCGTCGTATCGTTGCCTTGATGGAACCACGTCTCGGTTATCGATTGTTCGCCATTGGCTCCGGCTGGGCCGTTAACCTTGACATAATTGAACCCCCGATAGTCACGTTCCCCGAGATGATAGTATCCGCCGGCATACGAGTAATTGGTTTTCATCGTGTTGCCGTTGCCGTCATCGGTCGCGGTACTACTAACAACTTGAACGGCAAGCGGCAGCAGGGTGTTGGGGAAAGTCGTAGATGGTTTATAAGTTATCGTTGTAGTGCCGCCAAGACCGTTCGAAATTCCGCTCAGCAGGTCTGGCGGCGATGCCGTATCATATGTCACCCGCCATGCTCCCCAGCGGCTGCGGGAGTGTGCAACATCGGTCTTGCCGTCGCCGCTGAAGTCGCCCGTGACGATCTCTTCATGGTTATCCGGTTGGTTCTCGATCGCCTCGAACGGTGCGGTGGACCAATCCTGAGTGGTAAAGCCGTTACCGGTGGACAGCGACACGCGCCATGCCCCCAGCGACTGCGGGAGTGTGCGACATCCGTTTTTCCGTCGCCGTTGAAATCCCCGGTGACGATCTCTTCATGGCCGTCCGGTCGGTTCTCGATCGCCTCGAACGGCGCCGTGGACCAGTCCTGGTGGGTGGTAACCGTTACCGGTGGACAGCGACACGCGCCAAACGCCTCAGCCGCTGCGGGAGTGCGCAACATCAACCTTTCCATCAGTGTTGAAGTCCCCGATGATGATCGCTTCATGACCGTCCGGTCGATTTTCGATCGCTTGGAACGGTGATGTAGACCAATCTTGAGTAATCAGGTTTAAATTTTGAGACCACGTTAGTGTTTGCGCTGGAAGCTGTGTTAGCCCGTCTTGTCCATATTGGCGTACAGACGCTAAAATCGACCGAGCTGTACGCGCGCTATTTCGATATTCCAAGTCGTATTTTCTGATCCTGTCGCCACTGGCGAAAACTTCGATCGTTTTAAGACGATACCCAGTCGTAACACCAAAGCCACTGGTATAAAGCGTTGGTGTGTCCGTGCGGCTTTCTAAGATGAAATTTATGGAATGCGTTGGAGAAAGCGATGCACCCCCCGCATAGTCAATTTGTTCGGGGTATATTTGCCCTCGGTCTTTGGTGTAGGTTACAGTCATGAAGTTCCCATGCGGATCTTCGACATGATCCAGCGCCCAGCGAAAGATTTGATTCGGAGAGCCAAAAATAACTCTAGGGCAAAGAAATGCGGAACATTTGGCTCGGTTATCCTGACGGGAATCGCTCGTTTGACCAAACAAATACCGTGTGCCTTTGTTGTCGGTAATCTCCCAATACGGTTGGCCGTCAGCAGCGTTCAGTTTCCGAATCCGTGAGAATCCTCCTTCGATCCTAGCGCTGTATTCGCCTGTACTCACGTTGGTCAGATCGATCGTGGAACCACCAATGCGGAGAACATAGTTATCTCCGGTATACGAAACGCCAAATTGCGACGAGCGTTCAATCGCACCGATTTCCAGTTCCCAGCCCACACCAACCCAACCATTCCCGTTATTGCTGCGATAATCGAGCGACAAACCAGGATCCATTCCTTTTCGACCAGGGGGAACTTCAATTGGGATAGAATGACTCATCGTGCCGGTAAAAAGATCCGGCAGAGTTGTTCCGCTTCCCTGCCCTGTTCCTGAAGACACCAGCGCCGGAGACCGCGGCGCTAATGATGTTGTATTGACACTCGAGGCACTAGAGGATGTAGCAGCAGAGGTACTGGCAACGCCAATTCCTGAAACCAAAAATGCGATAAGACATAAATACGATATGGTGCATCTCAAATACCATAAACATTTCGGTAGCACCATTGATATGGATCTCAGTAAGATGGACCATGCCAACGGACCCGGATCCGCCGAAATCACGATGGATTGTTTTCGGGAAAGGCTGTAATTTGATATGCTGTTTTTCATAAATATTTCCCTGAATGATGGGATTACTGGATCGATAAGCGCTTGGTTACAGGGCTTTGCATGCAACTGACAACAACTGTGGAACTTATAGCCAGGCTGTTTAAAAGCCACCTGTTCACAGGCCATCAGCGCTTTAATTTGAGGCGGAATATCGAACCGCGACAAACCTACAGATGGCTTCAAGCGGCTATGCTTTCACTCGATCGTCGACATTCCATTTTTCGATCTATGTCGAAACCACCGCAATTGAACGTCTCCGTTCCCGAACGTTACCGAGCAGGTCTGGAACAAACCCGCGTCCAAGGGCTGCGGGCTGTGTCGTTAACGACATTGCCTTGAAGAGGTGGATGAACCGCGAACAAACTCAATCGAAAGACCGTGGGACCTGCTTTGGCTGGTCAATTTGATTGACTGTGCCTTCTCCAAGATGGTGCGTACCTTTCCTGGTCAAATCTGTGTCGCGTCGAAGGAAGTACTCAAAGAACGAATCGTCAAGGACGTTGCCGAATGCAACGTAACTGCGGCGAGTGGAGCATTACCGCCTCGTACTTATAAGCGGACGCTCGTATCTCAACGCCGTTAGGATCCGAAAACCCCTTCGTTACGCTGGTTTTCGACAATGAATCCGTGGTTAGAGAAGAGCGCGCCGATCCGGCTCCGGCAAGCCGACGGGACATGGCGATGGCGAATGAGATCCGTCCTTTCTTCCGAAACCAACGGCGCGAGATGGCCAAATAATTGTGTTCGTCCGAAATCACGTTTACCCAACACCCGTGTGGCATACCACCACGTCTGGCAGGATTCTTCGGTTTTTGGGCAGGTAGATTCCCTCTCCTCAATCAGGAGGACCTTGAAGCCATCAAAAAGTCTCGTTGAATAGGTTTCCGCCGGCACGAAGCATTGCATCCGCCAGCTTCACATCGAATGTAGCCAGCATGGAGTTCGTGCGCAATGCCAGATCCAGATAAGTCGCGTCGTAGGCGCTAAGCCCATATTCGCGTCCCATTGCCATCACCATGTCCCGTCGGCTTGCCGGAGCCGCGTCGTCGGTATCGATCGGTAAGCTGTATAGTCTGTTCAGGTAGTCGATGACCTGCGCCTCGGTCACGACACGTCTGCGCTCACCGACCAGCAGTGCATTCGCAATCTCGATATGCCAGAGTGGAGGCACCAGAGTTTTGGCGCTCGTAAGAGACGATAGCGCACGTTCGGCGCGATCGGAGTCTTTCGGATTGTCACGCTCGAACAGCCAGGCGAGCGCCATGGATGCGTCGAGCACAAGCCTCACCGGCGACCCTCCATAATCCAATCGGAAATGTTCGCCACGGAAACGCCACGAACTTTGCGAATGTTTCGCATGGATTCGACAGCGGCCTGTTTATCCTCGCGCACGGCGCTTTCGCTTGGAACCAGGTCTGCGACCGGACGGCCGCGCAAGGTGATCGTGTAGCGTTGCCCGCGCTGCACTTCTCGAAGAAGCTCGGAAAGCTTGGCCTTTGCGTCAAAGGACCCGATTTCAGTGTACATAGTTTGCCTCAAGCTAGTTGATAACCTGGTTTATTCTATCTTCATAAGCGGCAATATTCCATTGTTCCAAGACGATCAGCTAACCCGGTATCGTGGCGTACCAAAGTTTTCGAGGTTGCCGTCGGAATCAGTCTGTCTCCTCGGGAAATGACTTGCGATAGCTGAATAATGAGGACGGACTCCGTGTGGACAAAGCATGAACGCCCGGCAACCAAAACATTGGATGCCGGGCCGTGTGGACAAACCGTGGACAACTTCCGTGTCGCCCACCGCTTGCCCACACTCGTTCACCCTTTCCCCCCACTTCGCCGTGGAAGGCCGGTGGGACGCCGGGACGCCCGCGGCGCAACAACAAACATGATTCGAATTCCCGTGTGTTGTGTTTTACGGCTATCGGGGTAGACTGGAGTTTCGGGCGGACCGGGCTTTGAATAGTCCGATCCGATCGTTTTACTTTCGGAA
>JBOICY010000454.1:0-10309 GCA_050740335.1 Methylococcales bacterium
CTTGTAACCTGCTTCGAGTTTCCAACGAAGAGGATGGAGTTCTTGAAAACGGGAAGTCGGGTATTCGGTTTGATCCCGGAGCGAAGTCATCAAACCCTCGACCTCGCCCGAGTCGAGCAGTACCCGAATCAAGCGAACCGACAACGGGTGTGCGGATAATCTCTGCTCCCGAGAACGGCGACGAGCCGCTTTTTTCGGCCGCAGAACGACGCTTTGATCGGTCGCGCCGCTGCCAATAAATGTTTTGACTTCCTGGCAAAAAGTTCGCTTTACCCGCATACAAAAGTGTCGATGCTTCCAGTCATGCAGGGCGAGAAACCTTCAATGCCGGATAGCCCCGATCATAAACGGTCAAATCTTCTCGATGACTGTGGGCTAAATGGCAGGCGGTCAAGGTGTGTTTAGTCACTCTATTCTCGGACAGCCCCCTAGTCCTTTTGCGAAACAAATTTTTCCTGCTCCTTGCAAGTCCCTGAAAAACTAAAGCGGTGAAAATTGTGCGTCGGGGTTGTCGATAAACAGGACAAATTTGTTCTATCCAATAAGTTATTGATAGTTAGCCGGAATCTAAGCATTAAATTGCTCTAAGGCTATGAATTTTCGATATATTTCTACTGGTCATTGTGTTGCCAATCAGATATTAACGAAACCTATTGATGTTAAAGGGTTATTGCGATAGAAAAAATAAGCCCGTGTCGATAATCCCCTGGTATTTACCTTGAAGATGGAATATGGTACAAAGAGCCGCTCGGAAACGAATGCCAACGAAGGGTTGAATAATGTCTAAAATTTGTCAAGTCACTGGGAAAAGGCCTTTAACCGGGTTTAATGTATCGCACGCGCATAATAAGACCAAGCGTCATTTCGATCCCAATCTTCACCATCATCGTTTTTGGGTCGAAAGCGAAAATCGCTGGGTTCGGCTGCGTGTCTCCTGCAAAGGCATGCGGATTATTGATAAATTGGGGATCGATTCTGTCCTGGCCGGCATTCGTAAACGTGGTCAGAAAATTTAACAAAGGAGCGGAATGATGCGCGACAAAATCAAGCTGGTCTCAAGCGCCGGAACCGGGCACTTTTATACGACCACAAAAAATAAGCGAAACATGCCGGAAAAGATGGAAATCAAGAAATTCGATCCGGTTGTGCGCAAGCACGTGATGTACAAGGAAGCAAAGATCAAATAAATTCGCAATCAGTTTGCGACGGGAGCGGGGCTCGCGCGTCTGGCCGTGCCCGGTATTGCCGCGAGAGGTTCGGCGCCCGCCGAAAGTCTGAACGATTCGGATCGGTTAGCGGATTACTCTGTTTCGGAGTGATAGAGGCGGTTGTTTTTTACAACCGTCGCAATTGGTTTTAACGATTGGCCCATGCACGGGCCCCAGATACATCGCCCGTTTTCAATTTGGAATAGCGCCCCGTGCAGAGTACATTGGATGTACGAGCCAAAGAGATCCAGAAATTTGTTTTCCTGCCAGTTCAAGGGAACACCGGCATGCGGGCACTGGTTTTTATAGGCCACGATGCGGTGCGGGGTTTTTACGACGAAGCCTCTCGTTTCGGTGCTTTCTTCAAATAGCACGAATTCACGGCAATCGACTTTGGCCAAGTCGTCTAATGCGCAAATCAGTTTCACCGGTTTATGGAAAGCTTCATTGGTCGGGATCCTTCGGACCGATCGTTTGGCCAGGTTCTAACTCTACCTTAAAAGAAGTCGAGGAACCAGCTTCGAAATCGCCGGTTCCGGTTTGTTGTTTCCGTTGAACCGTATGGATGCCTTGGACGTCATCTGGCGGTGCGTTGTTTGGGTCGCCGCGTTCGGATGACGCGGAATGCTTGGATTGTGAGAGAAACCGGATTGGCGAATCCGTCCTGAGAAAGGCCTGCAGCCGGTCTCTTCCGTTTTCGGTGCCGAGCAAGAAACCTCCGGCACCGGCCAGGCTCGCGACTCCTGAAATGATACAGGCCGAGATGAATTTTCCGATATTCGATCGCCGCGAGTTTGACGGCTGTATTGGATTGCTCGGTTTAGTTTCTTCTTCCTCGACCACTTCGAAGACATCACTGTCAACCGCCGTGAACGCTGGATTCAGTGATAACGGCCGACAGCTTGATTCCTCGAGTTCGGCGACCCGCCGGCGCTCGACTTTCAGTTCCTGTTCGAGACGGTTGAGCTTCTTCTGCGATCGATCCAGCTGCTCCTTCATCATTTTCACATCGTTTTCTGCTTGCTCGCGAACCATTCCGAGTTCGGTTTTGAGTGAATCGATCATATCGTCCATTCCGCTCTGTTCAACCTGCCCCGTGAGTTCCTGTACGAGGGCTTCCAACTCCGCGTTTAGTTTACGCAAACTCGTGACTTCGTCCAGTGATTTGGTTTTTTCATCGAGGCGCACGGATTGCTCGTATTGCCGCGATAATTCATCCAGTTTCCGTCGCGAATCCGCCGCGGATTTTTGGTGTTGGACAAGATTTTCCCGCATGGACTCGAGGTCCTGATCTTTCAGCCGAATGGTGTCCATCAGCGCGGCAATTTTAGCCTCAAGGTCCGCTTTCAGTGCGCTTTGCGTTGCCTTGGCGTCTTCTTCGAGGCTTTTGTTGAGCGCGGTTAGTCGCGTGATTTCTTTTGCGGTCTGTATTTCCTGCAAACATGCAATTTCGAGTTTGGAGCGTAGCTCCAGGCTCTCCGCTTCAAAACCTGTACAACGGTTCGAAAGCTCTTGTTGCCATTGTTTACTGTCCCGCAGTGTCTTTTGCGTGGATTCGAGCGCGTGATTTTTCTCTGCGATTTGTCCCTCGAGTCGTTCCAGATTTTCCTTAATCCGATCGATCCGGTGTTCGGCCTCCAATTCCAGGCGTTGTTTTTCGTCAGCCGATTGGTTTAAAGCCCGCTCAATTTCGGCTTGCCGGCTACTTATTTCGGACTCGAGTGACTGGATCTTTGCTCGCAGTTCCAATTTCAGTTCATCGAATTCCTGATTTGCCCTGGCGGAAGCCTGGTTCGCGCTGACCAGTTTGTTTTCCGCCTCGGCCGATCGATCTCGATAATCTTGTACTTTCTTGTTGGCCGTTTCACATTCGCGATTCAGGACTTCGATTTGTTTCCGAAGGTCGAGCTCGTTGTTGCTGATAGCCTCCCGCGACACATTGGACTCACCGTGATCCCGCTCGGCTTTTTCTCGCTTTTCTCGTTCAGACTGTAATTGCTTTTGAAGTTGCGAGGTAATTTGTCGGGCTTCCTCCAATGCCTGTTTTTCATCCGCAGTCGATGCAATCGAAGTCGCCTCTCCAGTTTCCGTTGGCGATTTCGTAGCGGATGATTGAGAGTCGCGGTTCAAGGATCCAAGATACTGTCCCGGGACCGCATTGAATCCGCCTTCCAGAACAACTGCATCGAAGGCATAACGAATCAACAGAAAGGAGGCCGCTTCGCTGGTGTTTCCGTCTTCGCAAACGACGATCAATTTCTTCGCGGGGTCGAGATTGGCAATTTGCATCCTGAGCGAAAAAAAGGGGATATTGCGACTGCCTTCCAGGTGTCCGTGTTCGAAACTGTCGGGAGTTCGAACGTCCACGATAACCGCGCCATTAGCGACTTCATTGATCGCCTGGTCGATCGACACGGTTTGGATTACGGGTTTCTTGATAAGCTCCAGAAAGTTTTCCTTGCTCAACCTTAATATAATACCATCTGTCAACATGGTAATATTGACGTTGCGGGGGGCTCCCGAAATCAATGAATCCTCGCCGAAGGTATCGGTCGTTTTCAGCTCGGCGAGTTTGATTTCCTTGGCAATCTTAGACGGTTTGCGAGTCAGGCTGCAGCGGCCTTTTTTGATGATGTAATAATAGTCGCCCGGATCGCCCTGCTTGACGACCAGTGCCCCGGCGTTGACCCGGATTTCTTCCATTCTGGTCAGCACTTTCTGAAGATTGGCGGCGGGCAGGCGTTGAAAGATCGGAGACTTCAGCAAAGTCGTCATCCAATCACCCGAAGATTCAGGGATATCGGATACTTCGTAGCCAACCGAGTCGTGCTGTTTTGAAGTAGTCGAATTCAGGACTTCGGCATTCACCCGGATGAAGCGGATCTTATCCTTGGCGACCGCGAAAACTTTTCTCGGAATTTGATGCGCGAGAGCGAAGCGGGCTTCCTCGGATCCTCCGGTGATTGTATCCATTTCCATGCCCGCGGCCTGCAGCGAAATGGTTCCTTCGAGCAGATAGACGAATTCGCTTTTCTGGTCACCCTGTTTGAACAGGACAGTTCCCTTCGGACCTTCTTCGATCCGGATTTGGGCGCACAGCTTATTGAACGCGGCCTCGGGTAGCGTGGTTAAAGGAATTAACTTTCTTATCGCTTGGCCGTCTTTGGATTTCAGGGTAAGCGTCATGTTGATCTGTTAAAAATTCAAGGTTCTCGAGGGTCGTTCCAGCCGTCATTGTTTAAGCGGGGCTGCCTTCAATATAATAGTTCATCTACGGGAAAATATAGGTTGCAAGCCTTCGGATAACACCCTGGAAGCGACGTGTTTTCTGTCCTCGAGGGTGATATTGCCGATGGATTTACAGGGCTGATCGGGATACAACATGCCGGCCGAGCATTTATTGTCCAATTACAATAGAATGAGCGAATTCCGATTGGATTTTGTTTGATCAGCGTGATTTTTCGGTGGCGGCGCAGTCTAACCGGTGAGATATTGGGTTTTAAAACGAGGGTTTGGGATGGGTCAGGACCGTGACTTCAAACCGCTGAATATCGCGGTACTCGTGGTTTCCGATACGCGGACCGGCGAGGATGACGTGTCGGGAAAAGTGCTGGTCGACAGCTTGACAAGAGCCGGTCATTTGCTCGCGGAAAAATCCATCGTTCCGGATAACCTGTATCGGATACGTGCGGTCGCGGCGCGCTGGATTGCCGATCGTACAATCGACGTAATCATCAGTACCGGCGGAACCGGCGTAACCGGCCGGGATGGAACCCCCGAGGCGATGATCCCCCTGTTCGACAAGGTCTTGGATGGATTCGGTGAAGTGTTCCGGACGATATCGTATCAGGAGATCAAAACCTCCACGGTGCAGTCCAGAGCGGTCGCGGGTGTTGCCAATGCGACATTTATATTCTGCCTTCCGGGTTCATCGGGTGCCTGTCGCACCGCGTGGGATCATCTGATCCGTGATCAGCTTGATTTTCGTACCCGTCCCTGTAATCTGGTCGAACTGATGCCGAGATTGCTGGAGTCCTGATGCCTTCTTTCCCGCGCTATCTTGGTTTTGCCGCTCTGTTTGGCTTCATCGGTGTCGGAATGGGAGCCTTCGGTGCTCACGCGTTAAGGGACACCCTGGACCCCGCAGCAATGTCCGTCTATAAAACCGGGGTGGATTACCAGATGTGGCATGCCCTGGCTCTCGGCATGGTGGCTATTCTGATACGCGCGGATATCCGATCCGGTTTGTTGATCTGGGCCGCGCGTCTGCTGTCCTGCGGAATTTTATTGTTTTCCGGAAGCCTTTACCTGCTGAGTATGACCGGCATGCGATGGCCTGGAGCCATTACTCCGTTTGGCGGAACGGCATTTCTCGCGGCCTGGCTGCTGCTTGCAATGTATTCGTATCAATTTGTCGGAAAAAAACGCAATGCGTGACGCGACCCCGAAGTCGACCTATCTAAAGGACTATCGGCCGCCTGATTACTTGATCGACTGGGTGGATTTGCGTTTCGAACTGAATCCGAGTGAAACAACCGTGCGCACACGCATGAAGCTCCGAAAGAACAGTCCCGTGGTTCAGGGTTACGCGCCATTGCAGCTCGATGGGGAAGATCTGACGTTGAACGGACTCAGTCTGGACGGCAAGAAGTTGAGCGAGAAAGAATTTCAGGTTAGTCGAGATAGCCTGGTAATTGGGGGAGTCCCTCAAGGGCGCTACTTCTTATTGCAAATTGAAACCATTATACATCCGGAGTCCAATACAAGCCTCGAGGGTCTGTTCCTGTCGAACGGAATGTTCTGTACCCAATGCGAAGCGCAGGGCTTTCGCAGGATCAACTATTTTCTTGATCGGCCCGATGTGATGACCGTGTTTACCACGACTCTGGTAGCGGACCGGGAGCGCTATCCGGTCTTGCTCGCGAACGGGAATCGTATCGATAGCGGTCTACTTACGGGAAATCGCCACTGGGTCAAGTGGAAAGACCCGTTCAAGAAGCCCGCCTATTTGTTCGCGCTGGTCGCCGGGCGGCTGGAGTGTTTCTCGGATTCTTACCGGACAGGATCCGGACGCCGCATCGATCTGGCCATTTATGTTGAAAAACACGACCTCGATAAATGCGGGCATGCGATGGCTTCGTTGAAAAAGGCCATGGCCTGGGACGAGCGGGTCTATGGCCGCGAGTACGATCTGGACCTCTATATGATCGTCGCGGTCGGTCATTTCAACATGGGAGCCATGGAAAACAAAGGTTTGAATATTTTCAACGCCAAATATGTGCTGGCGCGTTCCGATACCGCGACCGACACCGATTACGAGCAAATCGAGGGCGTGATCGGGCATGAATATTTTCATAATTGGACCGGTAACCGGGTGACCTGCCGGGATTGGTTTCAACTCAGTCTCAAGGAAGGTCTCACCGTGTTTCGCGACCAGGAATTCACCGCCGACCAGACCTCGCGCGGAGTGAAGCGCATTACCGATGTCAACAGGCTTAGGACTTATCAATTCGCCGAAGACTCAGGCCCTCTCTCGCATCCGGTGCGCCCCGAGTCCTACATCGAGATCAATAATTTTTATAGTCTGACAGTCTATGAAAAGGGCGCTGAAATCGTGCGGATGATTCATACCATGGTCGGCGAGCAGGGTTTCAGGAAGGGAGCCGATTTATATTTTCAGCGTCATGACGGCCAGGCCGTAACGACGGACGAATTCATAGCCGCGATGGAAGATGCGAATCAGATCGACCTGAGTCAATTTCGTTTATGGTATCGGCAGTCCGGAACTCCCGAACTCAAAGTAAAGGTGGACTTTGATGGCGCCAATCGGTGCCTGATTCTCGAAATTGCGCAACGTTGCCCACCGACACCGGGTCAAGTGGACAAATTGCCTTTTCATGTCCCGATTCGATTGGCGCTTCTGGGTGCATCCGGTGAACAAATACCCATGAGGCTTGAAGGCGACGAGGAATCCGCGGCAGAAAAGGTGATTCATTTGCGTGAAAGAAAGCAGGCGTTCCGCTTTAAAGGATTGGAGGAAAGGCCGGTTATTTCAATATTGCGTGGTTTCTCCGCTCCGGTGAAGCTGTCAGTCGAACGCAGGCCGGAAGAATACCCATTTCTTTTCGCCTACGATTCGGACCCATACTGTCGCTGGGAGGCGGGCCAAGAACTTGCCGGAAAACTATTACTGGATTCGGTTCGCGTAATTCAGAACGGGACACCGATGGATACCAGTGCCCGCGCATTGATCGAGGCCTTTCGTAAATTGATGAGGGGAATCTGGGACGACCTTTCCTTTCAAGCCCTGCTTCTCGCATTGCCCTCGGAAAAGTATACCAGTGAACAAATGGAGGTGATCGACGTTGATGCGATCTACCTGGCCAGATCCCGGGTCAAACGGGAAATTGCGGCAGAGTTGAAGGACATTTTTCTGGATCTTTATCATCGCAATCACCTCGAGGAACCCGGCCGGTTTGACAAAGAAGCGGCCGGTCGGCGGCGGCTCAAGAATGTCTGCCTCGATTATCTGATCGAGTTGGATGATGATGAATCTCACCGTCTTTGCATCGAGCAATATACCGGCGCCACGACCATGACCGACCAGATCGCTGCGCTGAACTGCATCGTGAACAGCTCCTGTCCCGGCAAGACCAAATTCGTGGAAGCGTTTTTCCAGCAGTGGCAAAACGAAGTCCTGGTGATCGATAAGTGGTTTGCTTTGCAGGCCATGAGTCCGATTGCGGGTGAACTCTCCAGGATATCGGAATTAATGGATCATCCTGCTTTCGATATCCGGAATCCGAACCGAGTCCGTTCCCTGGTGGGGGCATTTTCGCAGTCGAATCCGGTCCGTTTTCACGCAAGGGATGGCGGAGGTTATGATTTTTTATCCAACATCGTGATCGATCTTAATGCAATCAACCCGCAGCTTGCGTCGCGTATGGTCGGGGCCTTCACCCAATGGCGGCGTTTCGATCGGCACCGGCAAGAACTCATGCGGGAAGCGCTCGAACGGATCGTCGGGACAGGTCACATATCGAAGGATGTTTACGAAATCGTCCGGAAGACTCTGGATAATTGAAATTTTTCAGCATCGCTTCGCGGAGCGATCGTGGGCTTGGTCGAGTTTTGTTTCCGAGCTCGATTTGAAGTTGAAAACAATCAGGATAAAATATAGTAATTTCTGACGCCGAGTTGACAGGGTTGTGCACCAGATGCGGGAACTCCGAATGGCCGACAAAGACAAGCGGTATTCTGTGAGTCGACACGAAGAGATCGTTGCCGAGGCCAGATCGTACCGAGAACAACGGGAGAAATCCTATCGCGAGCAAGCTCTCAAAATGTTTCCTTGGGTCTGCGGGCGTTGCGCGCGGGAATTCACCCACTCCAATCTGCGCGAATTAACTGTCCATCACAAAGATCATAATCATGATAACAATCCCGAGGATGGCAGTAACTGGGAATTACTGTGCATTTACTGCCATGACAATGAGCATTCCCGCTATATAGAACAAGGGCAGTTCGGCGCTTCGATATCATCCGTAACCGAACCCGATGCGACTTTCAGGCCCTTTGCCGGCTTGAAAGATTTGTTGAAGAAATGAACGCGGGCCGGATGTTTTTCATAGCGGCAGTATGGCTGAAAGCGCAAGATTTGAGTCACCAGCCTTTTTAAAATATATAAAATGATAATTCCGGTCCAGGAGCTTCGGATTCTGTTGAATAAAGACGGGAATGTAGTCGTAGCTTGATAAAAATTGCTGGACGCCAGCTTTGGAGGAGGGTTTTTTCGATGAACACAGTAAAACAGGTATTGAAGGTCAAAGGAAACTCGGTTTTCTCGGTAGCGCCCGAGACGCCGGTCTACGAGGCTATGACGGTCATGGCGGAACACGAAGTGGGCGCTCTATTGGTTCTTAGGAATGAGCGACCGGTGGGCATATTTTCAGAACGCGATTACGCGCGCAAGGTGATTCTGAAAGGAAAATCGTCCAAAGAAATCACAGTTGGTGAATTGATGGTCAAGGATGTCTTTTACGTGTCCCCGGAAGATAGTCTTGAAGAATGCATGGTGATCATGACGGAGAAGCGGATTCGGCATCTCCCGGTGCTCGAAGAAAACCAATTGATCGGTTTGATCAGCATCGGCGACGTGGTCAAGCAAATCATTTCCGATCAGGAATTCAAAATCCGCGAATTGGAGAAATATATCCAAGGGAGTTATTGAACATTCGTAACTATTCAGCGGGATTCAATTTAGCTATTTTATTCACCACAGAGAGCACAGAGCACACAGAGAGCGCAAAGATCACGAAGAGCCGGCTCATTCGGGGCTAATCGGAAAGTCTGGAATGAGGCTGTAAAGCATAACTTTTCAACAAATTCCGTGATCTCTGTGTTCTCTATGGTGAATAGTTACGAACATTCAAGGTTGGTTCGTGCAGGGTGTAAGATGTTCGCTTGATCATGAACAGATTCGGGCACTCCAACGTTGCCGTTGATCGCAGGATCGGGGTTGGCGGAAACTTTTTTCCAAATTGGGTCCGCAAAAACATCGACTATTGTGACTTTATTTTTTTAGCGGAGCTATGAAATGCGAACGTTGCCGACGTGAATTATCCGCAGACAAGGTTCTGCGGAGATTGGTAAATTATCACCCGAAAGGATGGGTTGACCGGACAATTTGGAGATGTCCGATCACGGATGAGTTTCAGGAAGCATGGACGCTTCCGCTTCGGTCTGGAATCAATGCCTCTCTAGTTCCCCGACTCTGAATTCTGCTGTGGTTGTTTATGCAATCTTCATCGTGGCCGCATAAGCGCCGCAGTAATTTCTTGGCGGGTGTTGGTTTCACAGCAGATATTTCCTAAAAAGTACTTTTCACCTAGATAGCCGATGAAATGCCCTGGTTTTGCCTGGCGCAGTGATGTTTCCCCGCTTCGTGATTTTTTCAGATGGGGGTTGACACTCAGCCAAACCTCCCTATAATAGCAAGGCTCAGCGCGGAGCGATCTGCGGTTCTTTAATAAGGAGACCAAATAATCTGTGTGGGTACTTGTGTTGGATATCTGGCAGGAGCGGGTATTCGACGGAAGGCC
>JBOICY010000455.1:0-10822 GCA_050740335.1 Methylococcales bacterium
AAACCTCATCTTCCGAGTCTCCTGTAGCCATTTTGTCCGTTTCATCCGAGTACCTCCTCGGTACCGGATTAAAAACCGGACAAATCATGTGCTACAAACCCGGACAGTTTATTTGTTCTCTACAGCGGACTTTTCTCATCTTGACATGCTTTTCCGATCCAGGTACCGTCATTAGTCCGTTCGTTAAGGAAGTTAGAGGAAATCAGCTATGTTGAAAATATATGGGTTTGAAGTTTCTACTTGGAGCAATCGGGTCCGCTTTGCCGTGAATAGCTTGGGATTGGATTACGACTATGTCCGGTTAACCTGCTTGCGGGTGAAGGACAGACGAAGGACTATCTGGCGATTCATCCGGCCGGCAAGGTGCCGGCGATCGATGACGAGGGATTCGTCCTGTTTGAAAGCGGGGCGATTACCCGCTATCTTGCCGATAAGGTGGGCTCCAGCATCTATCCTTCCGATTTGCAAAAACGGGCGCGGGTGGAGCAATGGACCGAATTTGCGGCTCAACATATCGCCAAGGCGATGGAACGGATCTTTTTCAACCGGGTTCTCTACAAGGTGATAAACACGGAAAAAGACGAACGTTCATTGCAGGAAGGACTTAAATTCATGGGCCGGTTTCTGCCCTTCGTCGATGCCCAGCTCGGAAAATACCGGCATTTCGCGATGGATGATCTGACGCTCGCGGATTTTGTTCTACTGGCTTGGTTGGATCCGGCCGAAGTCTGTGATGTTGATTTGTCAGATTATCCGAAAATCACGGAATGGCGCAATAGACTCATGCGGCAAGACTTTTATACGCGCTGCTACAACAGTTACCAGGATATGTTCCAGTCTTTGGCCGCATGATCCCGAGATAATCCGGGCCGGAAAGCAGCAGGGCGGTCGCTTATTGCGGATAGTTTGATTGGTTTAACAGTACGAACTCTGCAAAGCCTTCGATAACTTGCTAAACTTCGAGCAAGGTACTTTACTATTGGGTTTCAACTGAACGATCGAACCGAGCATTGATTATGAATCGTTGGCAAGCCTCCGGCATTCATCTTTCGATTTGTGTATTGATCGCGTTGACCGTCGTGTCAACCATGTTGTTTGTCTGGTATCCGGCCTCCTTGTTGGAAGCGTTGGGAGGCCAGAAAATCGTCATGATGGTGATTGCGATCGATGTCATCATCGGTCCCTTACTGACATTGATCGTTTTCCGGCCTTTCAAGAAGGGATTGAAATTCGACCTGTCGGTAATCGTCGCGCTGCAAATAGCCGCCTTGCTCTATGGAGTATCGGTATTGTTTCAGGGACGGCCCGTGTATATGGTCTTTGTCAAGGACCGCTTTGATGTGGTGACGGCCGTGGATGTCGACGCCGAGTCGCTGGCCAGGGTCAGCGATGAGCAATTCAAGCAGTTGCCCTTGACCGGGCCGAAACTGGCCGCGGCGAAAATTCCGATTGATCCGAAAGAACGGGAGCGGATTCTTTTTTCGGCGATCGACCACGGGCGGGATCTGCAATGTTTTCCTGAATATTACCAGCCTTACGAGGATCAGGTCGACACGATCCTGAAAAAATCCCTGCTCTTGACGGAATTACGGGCGAAGCGTCCCGAAAGCGTCGATCTGATCGACGAATTTGTCGATCGCTTTGGGGCATCCGGAGGAAAACTCATTTTTCTTCCGGTCACGACTCCGAAAGACAAGGACCTTACGGCTGTCATCGACCCGGGCAATGGTCAAATCGTCGAGATACTCAATATAGATCCCTGGATCTGACCGTCGCGGGTTGCCCTTCCTCACCCGGACCGTCAGGTTTTGCGGAGCGGGTTCCGCATAAGAAACAGCCCGCCCGGCAGCGCGGCAAGCAGGTGGAACAATCCATACAAAACAGAAACCGAGACGATTGTTTCGCTATCCAAGCCGCTCGGACTCAGAAGAATTACCGCGGCGGTCTCGCGGCTTCCCCAGTCCGCTAGGGTAATCGGCAGGAATGTGATGGCTGCGAATAGCAGCGGGGCCATGACCAGCAAGGGCAATAATTGATCCCGTACACCGAGGCCGATCGCGGCGAGGCAGAAATTCAGGACCAGAAGAAGCTGGATGATCAGGGATAGACTATAGTGGCCGAACAATCCCCGCCTGCCCAGCAATTCGATCGCTCGATCCGAATGCGGCAGCGATCGGATTCTTCGGTTCAGGAAATGTAGAATCGATATCAAAAGCAGCATCGCGCCGAAAAGAATCTCCAGTAGTTTTAATAACGATGCATCGATCTGCGCGAAGTAACAGGGGAACAACAACAGCACCAGTATAAACAATACGATTTGACCCGAAAGCCGGTCGAGAACCTGGCTGAGGATTAGTTGGGGTGCCGTCGCATGCTGTTTAAGCATCCGGTAGCGAGTGGCTTCCGCGATCACCAAGGTCGGGCCGAACTGCCCCAGGAAGGTTGCGAGCCAGATCGCTCGGACCACCTGAATATAGGGCGGCTCGAAATCCAGACTTGCGGCGATGACCTGCCATCTTTTCGCAAACGCTAAAATCAAAATGATATTCACGCCAAACATGGCAAGGCCCGCGGACTTGTCGAATCCCTCGATGGTGTGATAAATCTTTTCCAGATCCAGACGGCTTCCGAGCACGGCGATCAGCGCGAACGTGGCCGCTAATCGGATCCAGAACGAACCAAGCACGTCGTGGAGAATCCGAGTCGCCTGTTTGCCGCGGCATCCCGGCCTGAACTGGTTCATGGAAAGAAATCGCAGGCCTGTTTGAAGTTTTCGAAGCAACTTTGCCAGGACCGCCTGGGCCGGCCCCGGCTGTTCACTCGGAATCTGTCTAATAGTTTCCGGTTTCGAAAGAGTTCTTTGAGCGCATTTTGTAACGCGGAACGGTTGCCGGCCGGTACGAGAAAACCCGATTGTCCGTCCAGGATCATCTCCGCGGCATCGCCGGTACGCGTGGATACCGCGGGAACGCCCGCCGCAACCGCTTCGGCGATCGCCATGCCATAGCTTTCGTAGCGGCTCGCATTCACGAACAGATCCATTTTCGACAATAGAATCACCACCCTTGCCGGGCTCAAAATACCGTGAAAGCGAATTCGGGGCAGCAGATTCATGGCAAGCGCGGTCGCTCGGAATAACTGACTAAAGGAGCGATCGAGAGTTTCGGAACCCACGATGTGCCAAGTCCAATTATGCGTTTTAAGATTGGAAAGCGCCTCAAACAACTCCGAATAACCCTTGTCGGGCAGAAGATTGGCCACGCTGATCAAATCGATGCCTTCTTTTACTCGGGTCTTGAATGGGTCGTCCGGCGCGGGTTGAAAAAATTCATCGACCCCGGGGCTGCACAGAAATACGAGCTTTTCGGGATGCCGTTCCGCGAGGATTCGGACGATCGATGCACCCGTGCAAATGACTCGCCCGCAATTCCGGATCGCCGTGCTTTCCAACTGTTTTAATCGCGTTCCGGATGCCGGATCGAGACTCGGATTCTGTGAAGGTAAATAATGAATTAACAAGGCCTGGGTGATTGTGGAGCAAGTCAAGGCATGGTTCGCTACGAAATCGAACAAAAGGCTGTCCCAGATCACGAGTCGTGGTTTCAGCCGAGCTATTTGGCGAAGTAACTGGCCGCGGTTTTCGGCCTCGCGTACCGGAAGCGACACCAGGGGATAGTGATTTTCACAGGCCTGTTGAATGATATGGCGGTTGTAAATATTACCGCCACTGACCCTCGATTGCAGAGGGGGATGAATAAAAAGCACGCTCATCAGGGTATCATAAGGGTTTTCGTTAAACCGGTGATCTTTTCCTTGTTGCTGTGTCGATCGATTCGTTTGGCGACCAGATATTATTAATCGATTCGGTAATCTGATCCGGGATTTGATTTTCCTGGCCGGATCCGCGTTGCTGCTCAATCAGAATCCGAACGCACCCCGCATCGATCGGACTCAACGATCGACTCCAGGGCTATTCCGAGCAGGATCTCTCTCGTCAGGTCGGCGATTTTGTCCTGAAGCGCCAGGACAACATTGATAACTCGCGGCGCACAACCGCTGTGTAAATCTCTCCGAACACAATCAATTCGAAAATCCTGCCTTCGACATTTTCCCGCTTGACGAATACGCTTGATAATGGCAACGTAAGGCCGCTTTCCCACCATTTTAATGCAAAGGCGCAAGGGGATACTTATGAAAACAATAAACCGTTTAGTTTCCGTGGCTTTTATCGGAGCGATCGCCGCGTTCCCGGTTCAGGCGAACGAAAAACTCGCGACCGACAACGGCTGCATGGCCTGTCACAAAATCGATACCAAAGTCGTTGGGCCGTCCTTTAAACAAATCGCCGCGAAATACAAAGGCGATAAGGGTGCCGCAGGCGCTTTGTTTGATAAAGTCAAAAAAGGCGGATCGGGCGCCTGGGGCGCCGTGCCGATGCCGCCGAATTCTCCGCGCGTGAGCGATGCGGATATCGAGACCCTGGTCAAGTGGATTCTCGCGAGGTAATGGAATTGCCGGCGGAGTTCGGCCAGGTTGTCACGGCAAGGCCGCGATCAAGCCTGGCCGGCTCCGCCACACCCTGACCGTCTCCGCTCCGCTGCGACTGTCCGGGACTGCTGCTCTCTTGCTTTTGAGCCCCTCCGGGGCGACTGGATTGACCTCGGGCAAGCCGGAAACCCGTGCTGTCGAAGCGGAAGCCGGGCAGGTCCCAGCTGCGGCAGGCGGAGCGCGACCACCCGGCGAAGTCGAGCCAGCTGCCGCCGCGTAGCACGCGGGCCCCACCCTCGGACGGTCCTGTCGGATCCACAACCGCTTCGAGAGGATATGCGGTGTACCAATCCTGACACCATTCCCAGACATTTCCATGCATTTCATACAATCCCCACCCGTTGCATGGTAGGGACTTCACCGCGACCGTCTCGTTCCGGTACTTGCCCTTTTTACGGCTTGCATAGGGATAATTGCCATCATAATTGACCTGTTCCGGGGTAATATTGCCGCCAAACCAGAATGGTGCCGTACTCCCCGCGCGGCAGGCATATTCCCATTCCGCCTCAGTCGGCAGGCGGAGTTGAAGTCCAGGAAGGTCTGCGTTCATTTTCTTGATAAATGCCTGTACGTCCTCCCAACTCACGTTTTCGACCGGCCGATCCGGCCCCTGAAATCTGCTTCGGTTCTCGCCCATGACCGCTTGCCACAAGATCTGCGTACACGCCGACTCGGCAAGCCAGAATCCGCGGGTCAGGGTGACCTCATGCTGCAATTCGCTTTCCGCGTTACGCTCCGGCTCAGTCTCCGGCGATCCCATCAAAAACCGCCCGGCCGGAATCCAGCGGAACAATTGCCGCACCTCCTTATAAACCAAGCCCATCCATAACCCGTACCGGTCCTCGCCCCATTCGCTGGCCCAGGCTTCGGGGAATGGTTTTGGCAGGGGTGACGGATTGGCGTTTTGTTTTGTGCGGGCCTTGATCATTTGATTGCCTTTTTCCCGGATTACGCTTCGCTAATCCAGGCTACGATCTACGATCTCTCGCCGGGTCACCGCTGTTGATGCCGGTTCCGTCAAATAATCAAGGATATCTCCCTGCATCCGCTCGATCTCAAGTCGATAGCCGGAGCTCAGCGCCGGCCACTCTTCCGGCCGAGAACCCTGGCCTAAACTTTCAAGGAGTTTTTCCAATTTCGCGGCATGGTCTCTTGTGACCGCCAGTTCATTGTCATTCTGTATCATCGATTAGCTCCAACATGCCGCTTTTCTTGCCATCGCGGCCGGTTTGCCAAACATCAAAAAAATCCGTCATCAACTCTTCAGGCAGCATCCCTTCGCGGATCCAAAACACGCTGGCACCGAACTTCGCATCGGCGCGTAGGGCGGAACCGTGCAGCGGGTTCCGCCGCATGGGTGCGACGAAGCACACAACGCGAAAACCCTTCATCTGCGCTCACCGGCGGCAAGCTCCGCAACCGTCCCTCCGCCCCAATTTTGTGGATACACCCGAACCTTGACCCGGGGGTGAAACAAAGTTGGGCGGCATCATTCGGCGGAACCCGTTGCACGGTTCCGCCCTAGGCGTTTTTCTCGCCATCGGCGACAAATTGTTTCTCGATCGAGGCGACCGCATGTTGCGCGCAAAATTGGTTCAACGCGTCTTCGGCATGGTCCGGATCGATCACCGGAATCCTGAAAAATCGGAATTTCATTTTTTGAGAAGCCTCTTAAACCATGCCCGCAGTCCCTGACCGTCTCCGCTCCGCTGCGACTGTCCGGGACTGCTGCTTTCCTGCATTAAAGCCCCTCCGGGGCTACTGGATTGACCTCGGGCAAGCCGGAAACCCGTGAGGTCGATGCGGTCGCCGGGCTGGAGCCTGAAGCGGCAGGCGGAGCGCGACCACCTGGCGTAGAAGTCCCAGCAGCCGCCGCGCAGCACGCGGGCCCCACCCTCTGCCGGACCTGCCGGGTCAACAACAGCTAGATTAGTATAGGGGCCATACCAATCCTGACACCATTCCCAGACATTGCCATGCATCTCGTACAGTCCCCAGTGATTGCAGGGCAGCGATTTGACCTTGACGCTTTCACCGCCTCCGTAGTTGACCAGATCCCGCGAGATGGCATCTCCAAACCAATACGCTGTCGTGCTCCCGCTCCGGCAGGCAACCTCCCACTCCGCCTCGCTCGGCAGGCGAAGCTCCGATCCGGGTAGTCCGGCATTGATATTCTCGATGAATGCCCGCGCATCCCGCCAACTCACATTTTCGACCGGCCGATCCCGACCCTTGAAACGACTTGGGTTGTTTCCCGTGACCTCCTCGTACAAAGCCTGGGTACAAGCCGTGTCCGCGAGCCAGAATCCGCGAGTCAGAACAACCTCGTGCGATGTTTCATTATCATAACGCCCCGGCTCGTCTTCCGGCGACCCCATCCAAAAAGATCCAGGCGGAATCCAGCGCATCGTCTGGGACACGTTTTTATAGTTGAAAATAGCATACAACCCATACTCATCGACACCGAACTCATCGGCCCATCCAGGCTTCCGGAAGCCGTGTTCGAGCCAGGACTGGTATTCCGGTTCATCGATGAAGAATCCGTTTTTCAGAAAATACTCGCGGCCGGCCACGGGATAAAATCCCGGATTCATCCAGTACAACCGGCGACTGCCAGATGTTTCCGGCAGTACCGCGAACAGCCCATGCCGACCGCGGCCCATCGCGCCGGCCCAGTCCGGTTTGAGCAGCGTTTCGAGCAGTATTTCGTCGGGCTCGGTTGCGAGCCGGACCCGCCCAGACTCCGGCAATGGAATCCGATTGTTGCTTTCCGAGAATTCAAACCCATAACTTTGCCGGCCGCATTCCTGTGATTCGATCACCACCTGAAACATCCCGGTCGAGGAATCCATCTTCCCGACCGGGCTGCCGGCGCCGCTTTCCCGCCGCAATGTCAAGGACTGGCCGACCTGATCGACCGTGTAGGTTTGCTGTTTTCGGGACCCGGCCAGCACCCAGGACGCGCTCGAAAGATCCAGCCCTTCCGGGATCTCCAGTTTCCGCCCGGATTTCAACTCCTTTTCGTGGGCCTTGACCCAGATCGCGCTCAGCGCCTCCGAATTTTCCCAGATGTCGCGATGCTGGCGTTCCGCCATGCGCAGCACCCAGCTCCGATACCCGGCATGGTCCGGATCTTTGAAATAGCTTTTCGAAAAACGCTGCATGAGCGTTTCCTGCTCCAGGAAATTTTCTCCGAGCAGGCTGCGCGCGATCCGTTTCTCCTCGTTTTGAATTTCTTCTGGCAGCCCGGCATGGTATTCGGCGATGGTGCGGATCACCTGTTCCTGCAATGCGCGCGGTTGCAGCCGGAAAGTATTCCGATAGCGGGTCACCGCATCCAGGCTGGCATACGAACACGCGATCGGATTCGACAGGATATCGGCATGATTCCAGAATCCGGCCTCGCCGCCCGCGTTCGCGCGGTCCGGCCCGAGCAGACAGCGCACCGCCCTTAATAAAGCCGGCTCCACCCGGATCGCGCAGGAAAGCAGCGCGAGCAGTAGTTCCGTGGAGCGATCCCGGGTATCGCGATCCGGTTCGGATTCAAATATCCCGCGCTTTTGAACCTTGCGCGGAATCCGCTGGCCCCGATCCCAGCCGACCATCGCGAAATAACGCGACAACTGCGCGCCATTGTGGTTTCGGGCACGGGATCAGCACCACCGGCGCGCTGCCGGATTTCCGCAGACGCCGGCCGAGCCTGAGCCAGGCATTGGAAATCCCCTCGCTGGCTTCAAGACACCCGAGATCGCTCAGAATCAGCACCGGCGTACCGGATTCGGGCGGTGTGTACAACTTCGCGTGGCTATTTCGGTCGCGCCATAATCGGCACGAGCCATCCGGTCCGTTCTCGAAGGCCAGGATCTCCATGCCGCTGCGCCCGCGCAATTTGTCCAGTGCATGGCACAGACGGTTGAAATCCCCCCAGAACGGCATCAGCCGAGGGTCGAAATCGACCAGCACCTGTGAGACCGGCGACCAGCCTTCCTTGCGCTGAAACGGGAGCCTGCGCAATACCCTCCCGCGAGCGGCATCGTAAACGACACGCTCCACATCGATGCGGCGGGTCGGCCAGTTGGACCCGAGCACCGAATGGAGCAGCGGCCACAGCCGGGACCAGGCAGCGAGCGGAGGCGCGGCCGGTATCGAACCTGCATTTCTTTCCGGCGGGTCCAGCGGTTTTGCCTGCTCGAACCAGTCCGGAACTTCGCCGCCCGATTCGTGAACGGGACGGCGGTTGTGTTCGACAACGCGGTAAACAAAGGCTTTCGGCATCCCGGAAGGCTCGATCGGCACCGGTTTCGAGATTGCCGCGGTTTCCGTTACCGCCGGCGCCGATGAGAACCTCAATTTGGAATCCGCCTCAACCGGCCGGCCTTTTTGAATAGACTCAAAGCCCGTGAGCGGCGCGACCTGATCCAGGCGATCCGGCCCGATTTCATCGATACACCGCAGCAAGTCGGCACGCCCCACGGCAGCCCTGCCGGGCTTGACTGCTAGCTGGAAACGCGCGATGAACATTAATAATTTGCGGGCATTTTCCGAAGCACGAATTCGCTGATCTGATCCAGAAGTTCCAGTCGTTCCGCCTCGGTTGTGCGCATGGTATTCAATGCGCGCAAGAGGTCCAGATATTCGGCTTGCCCCGGCGGTGTCTGGCCCTGCCTGAGCGCTTCCTGCCGGTCGCCCCACAGTTGTTCGGCGGCTTTCCTGCGCACCGCTTCGCTGCAGGCGATCCCTTGGTGGCACGCGCCTCGCTCCACCAGCCAATCGATAAAATCTCGTTCCTGTTTCGGCATCTGGATTTGCAGCACCACGCAGCGCCGCACAAAGGCGCCCGGAAGTTCGCGCTCCTCGTTGGTGGTGATCACCACGAGCGGCGGTGGATTGGTATCAGGCATGCAGACCGGCCGGTCCAGATAGGGCACGCTGAATGCACCGTTGCCGAGCGTTTCCAGCAGCCCGTTCGGGAGATCCGCATCGGCCTTGTCGATCTCATCGATCAGCAGCACCGCTCCTTGTTCCGCGGTCCAATTGTCTGGCGGCTGGGGCCGGTTGCGTGGATGCCGGCAGGCACGGTATTGATCTTCCGCCGATTGCCAGTCGAACACCCACCACAACGCGCCGGGACTCAGATAACGGCCCGGGTTGAGCTGCTCGTGGACTTCTTCCTTATTCTTCGCGACAGCCCCGAGCGCCTGGGCCTCGCCAAGCCGCGCGACCGCATCGAAATGCCATTGCAGATCCTGACTCTCGCTGCGCGAATGCACCACCTCGGACACGAACAGCCGACCGAGCACATGCGCCGCGGCCCGCGCGAGCTGACTTTTCCCGGTCCCCGGCTCGCCGCGCACCAGCAAGGGTCTTTGCGCGGCCAGCGCAACTTGAATGGCTCTCGCGCTTTTGTCGTCGAATACATGCCAAGCCTCTGGCCAAGAACCCATCGCGGGTAAATTCAAGGGTTTGTTGACAGGAATTTCCGGTATGTTTTTAATAGTCATAGCCGGTTTTTCGTAAATTTAGAAATTCCATAATCAATACCTCCAGCTTGATTTCCGATGCGAGTAGTACCGACTGCTCGCCTTCGAGTCCTATGCTGATCAATTTCAACGCCGGAAGTTCTTCACGGAATTTCGCTCCTATGTCTTGTCTACTCAGGGGACTCTGTTCATCGGATGGTTTGATCGTAAAATAGTAATTACTTCCTTCTTCGCTACGAAATTCCAAAAGCGCTTTTAGCCGTTGGGTTTCCTGCTCAGACAACGGCTTGGAACGGTTCTCTTTGAACAAACAGTTCCATATTGTCAGTTTAATTTCCTGCCAAGCGGTCTCTCTACCCCATCCTGTTTCCGGCAGTGCGGTATCCATCGCGTGGCGTCCATAAACCGCCGAACCGGTTTGATTGACTGCAAAACGTGCAGGAACTTGATGGTATCGGGACAGTACGATCTCGATCGCCGCATCGGTCCGGGCGGGTATATCGATTCGGATGCTTTTATTGTTGTTCTGGAAAAGACCCTGATTTTTCCCGAGCCAGTGATCATTGACCGAAAGCAGGATAAGCCAGCCGAGGATCGTTTGCGCCGCATCGAAGAACCTCTCCTGTTCCTGATCGCCCGCGTTTCGGTCGATCATGCCGCGCAGGGTCCTTTTAGTCGCGGAATACAACCATTTGACAGCCTGTTCCAACCCGCTTTTTTCTTGCCGACAACTGTTTTCCAGCGCACGAATAACGTCATTTTGGTGGGTTTCGCTAATCAGCGCATCCTTTAAC
>JBOICY010000456.1:0-8896 GCA_050740335.1 Methylococcales bacterium
ACCTTGATCCGCAATCGATGTTGCCGGTAATAATCGTAGAACAGCGTTTCCGCGCAGCGTTTTCCTTCATCATAACAGGCGCGGATGCCCCGGACATTGACCTTTCCCCAATACGATTCAGTTTGCGGATGTTCTTCCGGATCACCATAGATCTCACTGGTCGAAGCCTGGAGAATTTTGGCCTTGATCCTTTTCGCCAATCCGAGCATGTTGATCGCGCCATGTACGCTGGTTTTGGTGGTCTGAACCGGATCAAACTGGTAATGAACAGGGGATGCGGGGCAGGCAAGGTTGTAAATTTCGTCCACTTCGACGTAGAGCGGGAAGGTGACATCATGGCGCATAATCTCGAAATGCGGATGGTCTAACAACGCCACGACGTTATCCCTGGTGCCCGTGAAAAAATTATCTACGCATAATATTTCATGGCCATCGGCCAGCAGACGTCTGCAAAGATGGGAGCCCAGGAAGCCGCAACCTCCGGTCACGAGTATCCGTTTTCTCAAACCGCTTTTCATGTGTGATTGTGAACCATAGAAACATCGATGATCTGTTGCGCCAGGCAAAGCATAGGGTATTCACCGCGACTTGGCAAAGCAAGTTACAATGCATTGTCGAGGAGCATAGGATTTCGGCAAAAAGGGGCGATGCAGGAAGTGTCTTCCTCAAAGCGCTACGATGCGTTCCTCAATTGGGTTTATGATAGGTTTGCAATCCTCCGGAAACCACGTGTGGATGTCCTGTTTTGGCGCCGGTGTCGTTCGTTCGAGTCGGCGGTGTATGGTTGGCTTTTCAAAGTGCGGGAGCCGTTTTGTCGAATAGGATTTGTCGGTTAGCAACAAATACGATTTGTCTTGACGGAACAGTGAATAACGATTAGGGTGGTCCCCCATTTTTTCGGCTGATTAGTGCGTTACCCTGAGAGTGCACGAAACCGATCGGCTTGCCCGCAAACAGGCGTAGTCGAGCGCCGCGGTATCACTAGAAGGTATAAATTGTGGATCTCAATGGCGCGGAAACCGTCATCCGGTGTTTAAAAGAAGAAGGGGTCGAATATATATTCGGCTACCCTGGCGGGGCAGTGCTTCATATCTATGATGCGCTGTTCAAGCAAGAGGATATCCGGCACATCCTGGTTCGCCATGAGCAGGGCGCCACCCATGCCGCGGACGGATACGCCCGAGCCACCGGCAAGCCCGGTGTGGTGCTGGTGACCTCGGGCCCCGGAGCGACCAATGCCGTGACCGGTATCGCGACCGCCTATCTCGATTCCATTCCGATGATTGTGTTATCGGGCCAGGTCCCATCGCCCGTGATCGGCAGCGATGCCTTTCAGGAGGTGGATATGGTCGGAATTACCCGGCCCTGCGTGAAACACAACTTTCTGATCAAGGACGTCACCAAAATCGCCGAAACCATGAAGAAAGCCTTCATCGTTGCGACCACAGGACGTCCGGGTCCGGTAGTCGTGGATATTCCCAAAGACATCACCGATCCGGCGATCCGGGTGCCCTTCAAGTATCCGAAACAGATCACCATGCGGTCCTATAGTCCGGCAGTCAAAGGCCATAAAGGGCAGATCAAGAAAGCGGTGGACTTGTTGCTCGATGCGGAAAGGCCGATGATCTACAGTGGCGGAGGCGTGATCCTCGGAAACGCATCCGAGGAACTCACCGAGTTTACCCGTTTGCTCGAATATCCGATTACCAATACGCTGATGGGCTTGGGCGCCTATCCGGCCACCGACTCCCGGTTCGTCGGTATGCTTGGAATGCACGGGACCTATGAAGCCAATATGGCGATGCATGACTGCGATGTTCTGATCGCCATCGGGGCCCGGTTTGACGATCGGGTGACCGGCAAACTCAGTGAATTCTGCCCGGATTCGAAGATCATCCATATCGATGTCGATCCCGCGTCGATTTCGAAGAACGTGAGTGTCGATATTCCGATCGTCGGGGAGGTCAAATCGGTCCTTCAGGATATGATCGAAGTGATCAAAACCGCGAAGAAGAAGCCCTCCAAGAAAGCACTCAAGGACTGGTGGAAGCAGATTGGAGAATGGCGCGGCCTGAATTGCCTCGCGTATGATCGGAACAGCAAGTTGATCAAACCGCAGTTCGTAATCGAGCAACTCTATGAAGCGACCGGCGGGGATGCCTATGTCACATCGGACGTGGGGCAGCACCAGATGTGGGCCGCACAGTATTATCATTTCACCAAACCGCGGCGGTGGATCAATTCAGGCGGATTGGGAACGATGGGTTTCGGTATGCCCGCGGCGATCGGGGTCAAGCTCGCGTATCCGGAGGCGAACGTGGTTTGCGTGACTGGCGAGGCCAGTATTCAGATGTGCATCCAGGAACTTTCAACCGCTTTGCAGTACAAGACCGGGATCAAAATCGTCAATTTGAACAACCGCTATATGGGCATGGTTCGACAGTGGCAGGAATTTTCCTACGAAAGCAGGTACTCCCATTCCTATCTGGACGCGATTCCGGATTTTGTGAAACTGGCCGAAAGTTATGGTCATGTCGGGATCCTCGTGGAAAAGACCGAGGATGTCCGGCCTGCGTTGGAGGAATCCTTGAAGAGGAAGGACCGGACCGTGTTTCTCGACGTGATTACCGATCCGACCGAAAATGTATATCCCATGATCGAGGCGGGCAAGGCCCACAACCAGATGCGCTTACCGCCGGGTTTGATCGGGGACCGGGAGCTTGCCTGAATGCGACATATCATTTCAGTCTTGATGGAAAATGAATCCGGCGCGCTGTCGCGAGTGGCGGGCTTGTTTTCGGCGCGCGGATACAACATCGAATCGTTGACCGTGGCTGCAACCGAGGACCCGACCCTCTCCCGAATGACCCTGGTGACCCGCGGCAGCGATCGCATTATCGAGCAGATTACCAAGCAGCTGAACAAGCTGGTCGATGTCGTGAAACTGATCGATCTCGCCGAGTCCGATCATATCGAGCGCGAACTCATGATGGTCAAGGTCCGGGTCGAGGGCGATGCGCGCTGCGAAGCGAAGCGCCTGTGCGAGATCTTCCGGGGCAATATCATCGATGTAACCCCGCAAAGCTATGTGATTGAGGTGACCGGCGCTTCCGGCAAGCTCGATGCACTGATCAATACACTCGATCGCGATTCGATCATCGAAGTGGTGCGCTCGGGAACGACCGGGATACTGCGTGGATTGAAGGGTCTGCATGTCTGAAGTGGACCGGCGAGCCGCCTGTCCCGAAACCGAAACATTATCAGCAAGACAGGTAAAAGAGGAATTCAATGCAAGTTTATTATGATAAAGATGCCGACCTTTCGATCATTCAAGGTAAAAAAGTGTCGATTATCGGCTACGGATCGCAGGGACACGCGCATGCCAACAACCTCAAAGATTCCGGCGTTCAAGTCACGGTCGGTTTACGTTCCGACTCGCTGTCGGTGACCAAGGCGAAAAACGCCGGGCTGAACGTGATGCCGGTCGAGGAAGCGGTCCAATGGGCCGATCTGGTCATGATTCTGGCCCCGGATGAATTGCAGGCGCAGTTATACAGCGAAGTGGTTGAACCGAATATCCGGCAGAACGGGATTCTCGCCTTCGCGCATGGATTCAATATTCATTTCGAGCAGATTCAACCGCGCGCGGATCTCGATGTGCTCATGGTGGCCCCGAAAGGGCCGGGTCACCTGGTCCGTTCCACTTATACCGAAGGCGGCGGGGTTCCCTCGCTGATTGCGATCTTCCAGAACCCGTCGGGAATGGCCAAGGAAATTGCGCTTTCCTATGCCTCGGCTAACGGGGGCGGACGTGCCGGGATCATCGAAACGAATTTCCGGGAGGAAACCGAAACCGATCTGTTCGGCGAGCAGACCGTACTTTGCGGGGGTGCAACCGCACTGGTGCAAGCCGGTTTTGAAACGCTGGTCGAGGCCGGCTACGCACCCGAAATGGCCTATTTCGAATGCCTGCACGAACTCAAACTGATCGTGGATCTGATGTACGAAGGGGGCATCGCGAACATGCGCTATTCGATTTCGAATACCGCGGAATACGGCGACCTGACACGCGGACCCCGGATCATTACCGAGCAAACCAAAGCCGAGATGCGCAAGATTCTGAGAGAGATCCAGAGTGGCGAATTCGCGCGGGAATTCATCCTGGAAAACCGTTCCGGGAATGCCACCATGAAAGCCAAACGCCGCATCGGCAGGGCTCATCCGATCGAAGAAGTCGGCGCGCGGCTCAGGGACATGATGCCCTGGATCAAGGCCAACAAGCTCGTCGATAAAACGAAAAACTGATCGTCCTTGCCAGCTTTGCTTGGACAATTCCCGGCAGGCGGTAGCTGGAACCGATAAGTCCGGAGTTTAGGGTTTGTAGACTTCGGTTGTGAAAAGGCAATGAAATTGGATGGATAAACCTCCTCAAAGCCGCCGCCGCGGTATCTACCTGCTCCCGAACCTGTTTACCACGGCGGCGCTGTTTTGCGGTTTCTACGGGATCACCGCCGCGATCAATGGCCGTTATGAAATCGCGGCCGGGGTGATCTTCGTGGCCATGGTGCTCGACGGCATGGATGGCCGGGTCGCGCGCCTGACCAATACCCAGAGTGAATTCGGGGCTCAGTACGACAGTATGGCCGACATGGTTTCGTTCGGGGCGGCTCCCGCGGTGGTTATGTATGTCTGGTCTTTGTCGTCGCTCGGAAAATTCGGTTGGTTCGCGGCATTCGTTTATGCGGCGGGCGGCGCATTGCGTCTGGCTCGCTTCAATGCGCAGCTCGCGACCGCCGACAAGCGCTATTTTCAAGGTTTGCCAAGCCCTGCCGCGGCGGCCATTCTGGCCGGATTTGTCTGGGTGGCCACGGAATACGGCCTGGATGGCGGGCCGCTGAGCTACGTGGCGGCCTTTCTGACCATCGCCACGGGTCTTTTGATGGTCAGTAATTTTCGTTATTACAGTTTTAAGGATATCGATCTGCGCGGTAAGGTTCCTTTTGTCGTCGCGATTGCGGTGATGTTGAGTTTCGGCCTTATTTTTGCCCATCCGCCGGTCATGTTGTTCGCCCTGTTTTTTTTGTACGCCTTCTCCGGGCCGGTGCTGACCTTGATTTTGCGTAGAAAGCGGCGAAGTAAGAGGAGCCCGGTTTAAAAGCGAGGACCGAAAGTCCAGAGCGCCCGACCTTCTAAAACTTGGCAAATAAGAATTACCAGAGTATATTTAGCCAACGGTTTAATTCAATGAATACTCTCAAATATCGGCTCATCAATGGCTCCCGTCTGGCGCGCCTCTTTCGCGAGAGGGATGTCCGCGCGACCGTTTCGGATCTACCTGCACTCCTGACTCCGCTGGGTCCGCTGCTGCCCTGAGGGGCATTCAGTGTTCTCGACCCGGATCTTACAATTTTCCCTTTGGAATTTCCGTCCCGTTCGCGCTAATCCGTGGGCGGTAACTATTGGAGTGTTCAGATGCAAGACAAATTAATCATATTCGATACCACCTTGCGCGACGGCGAGCAGAGCCCTGGCGCGTCGATGACGCGGGATGAGAAAGTCCGGATTGCCAAGGCGCTGGAGCGCTTGCGGGTGGATGTGATCGAAGCCGGTTTTCCGGCCGCGAGCCCCGGCGATTTCGAGAGTGTTCAGGCGATTGCCCGCAGCATAACTCAAAGCACGGTCTGCGGCCTTGCACGGGCCATCGATTCCGATGTCGACAAGGCCGGCGAGGCGGTAAAACCGGCTGGGCGCCGGCGCGTCCATACCTTCATTGCAACCTCTCCGATCCATATGAAAATGAAGTTGCAGATGGAACCGGAGCAGGTCATCGAGTACGCGGTGCGGGCCGTCAAGCGGGCATTGCGTTATACCGATGACGTCGAATTTTCTCCGGAGGATGCCGGCCGTTCCGAAGAAGATTTTCTGTGCCGAATTCTCGAAGCCGTGATCGATGCCGGAGCCACAACCCTGAATATTCCGGATACGGTGGGCTACAGCGTACCGGAGCAATTCGGAACAACCATCCGTAACCTGATCGAGCGGATTCCGAATTCGGACAAGGCGATCTTCTCGGTTCATTGTCACAATGACCTGGGTCTCGCGGTGGCGAACTCCCTGTCGGCGGTGTTGAACGGCGCGCGGCAGGTCGAATGCACCATCAACGGGCTGGGCGAACGGGCCGGCAATGCGTCCTTGGAAGAAGTGGTGATGGCGGTTCGGACCCGCAGAGACGTGTTTCCCTGCCGGACCGGCATCGATACGCGGGAAATTGTCAATTGTTCGAAGCTCGTATCCAGTATCACGGGCTTCCCGATCCAGCCCAACAAGGCCATTGTCGGCGCGAATGCCTTCGCGCATGAAGCCGGAATCCATCAGGATGGCGTCCTCAAGAACCGGGAGACTTACGAAATCATGCTCGCCGAGGATGTCGGATGGACCACCAACCGGATGGTGCTGGGAAAACATTCGGGGCGCAACGCGTTTAAGACCCGAATGCATGAGATCGGGGTCGAATTCGATTCCGAGGAGGCCCTGAATCAGGTATTCTTCCGTTTTAAACAACTGGCCGACAAGAAACACGACATTTTCGACGATGACCTGCAGGCCCTGATTACCGAAGCCGCGCTGGAATCCGAAGACGAATGGGCGCAGCTGGTGTCGTTGAAAGTCTGTTCGGAAACCGGCGAGACCCCGCGTGCCCAGGTTGTTGTGCGGGTCGACGGAGATGAAGTGACCGGTGTAGCGGAAGGAAGTGGAGCGGTCGATGCGAGCCTCAAGGCAATTGAATCGATCGTGCATACCGGCGCCTCTCTGCAGCTTTATTCGGTCAATAACATCACGAGCGGGACGGATGCCCAGGGCGAGGTCACGGTTCGGCTGGAAAAACGCGGCAGGATCGTGAACGGGCAGGGTGCCGATACCGACATCGTGATCGCATCGGCGAAGGCCTATGTGAACGCGGTCAATAAACTGGTGCTCAGAAAGGAGAAGAGACATCCGCAAACAAGCAGCGACGTTTAAGCTCCTCCAGGATCCGGGCTTGGCCTCTAGTGCAGGTATCCGGCGAGGATGAACACCGTGGATGAAACACTGCGCTTGCAGTATCTGGAAGCCATGGGCATTCAGGTCTGGCTGCCGAGAATTCGGTCATTCGGTCAGCAAAACCAACCAATGAACGTGGTCGGAGAAGTGGTTCCTGCGGTTCAAATCGACCAGGAGTCGACCGCGGAATGCGGGAGCCTGCTTGAAGCTGGAGTAGAGTCCTCGGAAGACCGCTGGAAGGAGCTTGAAACAAGGGTGGCGGCCTGCACCGCGTGCGAATTGCACGCAACGCGGACCCAGACCGTGTTCGGAACCGGGTGCCACAACGCGAAATGGATGGTGATTGGCGAGGCGCCGGGCGCAAGTGAAGATCAACAGGGTAAACCATTCGTCGGCAGGGCCGGCCAGTTACTAACGGAGATGCTGCGAGCCCTCGGGTTGAAGCGGGAAGAGGTTTTCATCGCCAACCTATTGAAATGCCGGCCGCCGAACAACCGGGACCCTAAGCCTAACGAAGTTGATGCCTGTGAAGGCTTTCTCAAACAACAGGTCGCGATGATCAAGCCGAAAATCATTCTGGCCGCGGGGCGTATCGCGGCGCAGAATCTCTTGAAGACCGATGCGCCGATCGGTCGATTGCGCGGGCGTGTGCATCGCTACGGAGATATTCCGCTGGTTGTGGTTTATCATCCCGCCTATCTTCTGCGTTCGCCGCTCGAGAAACGTAAAGCCTGGGAAGATTTGCAATTGGCGATGGCCACGGTCGAGGCCTGCGAAAAATAAAGAATCGGAGCGATCCATGGACAGGTAGGTATTCAAAAAAACTTTAGATCCACTGAAAAATGAAAGAATTGGTCGATTTCTTCAAAAAATTGGTGACCTATGACGCGAACCGGGATTTTTACGCCAAGTTCAACCCGAGCGTTGCCGGTGACCGGGAGTTGATTTCTTATCGGCCGATGCGGGCTTCCGATATTAAAGCGGTCGTGGCGATCGAGGAGCTGGTTTATATTTTCCCGTGGCCGGCGCGCACGTTTACTGACTGTTTAAAGATCGGCTATCTGTGCTGGGTGTGCGAGCGGGTCGATGAAGTGATTGGTTACGGGATCCTGTCGCTCGGTGCCGGCGAAGCCCATGTGATGAATATCTGCGTTTCGCCGGAATATCAAAACCGGGGACTCGGCCGGCGGTTGATGAATAAATTGATCGAGGTCGCGCTCCAAAATCGATCCAGGACCCTGTTGTTGGAAGTCAGACCCTCGAACCCGCAGGCGATCCAACTCTATGTGAGCATGGGTTTTAACGAAATCGGCGTTCGGAAAAACTACTACCCTGCGAAGAACGGCCGGGAAGATGCCTTAATGTTTTCGCTGGACTTGCCCCTGAAGCCGCCCAACGGCGGGTAGCGTGCGCCGTGCGCACGCCATCGAGGCGGCTACGGTGATGCCTGATCTGAGCGGGACGGGATTTGAATCCCGTCCCGAACGTTTCAACGATGCGTGGTGGATGGATAAAATATTCTGGCCGGTTTAATCAACCCGCTCTATCTCGAGGCTAACGAAAGTTCTGGAATGAATAACTTCGCCAGGATTAAGCCGGTCGGTCGTTAGGGGAAACCGCAGCCGATCGCTCAGCCAAGCGACCGATTTCAGGCGGAACACTTTTGGGATTATTTCCAGAATGGGTATTCAAGTTGCCGGAATCGGTGTTCAGATCGCCAGAATCCGTAACTTCACAATAAGTCCGGGCATTGGTTACTGCCTGCGGATACCCCGGATTGGGGGCGATAGGTTTGCTGAGTCGGTGCGGAACTGCCGGGGTCTTGTCGATCCGGATATCCTGCACCGTGAAGTCC
>JBOICY010000457.1:0-3828 GCA_050740335.1 Methylococcales bacterium
GTTCTGGACAGCGAGAATCAGGATCAGCAAAAAACCTTCGAAAGCTTGTTCGACCGCTCGGCCGATTATGCCAAACTGGTCGAGTCGATTCAGCAAACCGCCGATCTGGAACTCGCATCGGAAGAACCCGCCAAGATACAGCGGCAGATGAATCGTCTGCGCAAGGCCTTGGAAGCCATCGTAGCCCTGGATTTTTTTCCGGGTGCTGCCCGGGAACAGGCTGTAGCGGCGTTGGAAGACCTGGAGCATACGGTAAGCGATCGCTGGATGCCGGATGAACCCCACGCCGTTCATCGGCGGATCAAGCGGCTGAATTCCAGCGATTACCAGGGCCGACTGTGGGCAACCCGCCAGCGGCCTTGGATCGATCGCCTCGCCAGCGCCTGGTTGATTGGCCGGTTCATTGACCCGGAAGCCCGTTTTATCTGGCTGGCCACGCCTGCCGACTGCCCCGCCGGCGCCTTGGGCTTCGATTTCGACGGGGCCGCCTTTACTCATGTGGGCGCCAAGGTCACGTTCGAGGTGCTTCTGACCAGCTTCGGGTTGACGAAAGATGGTGCCCTCCAGAGGCTCGGCGGCTTGGTGCATTACCTGGATGTCGGCGGGATTCCGGTATCGGAGTCGGCTGGTCTGGAAACGCTTATTCGGGGCATGCGCCAGCGCTTGACCGATGACTACGCGCTTTCGACCGAAGCCGGGAAGGTCTTCGATTCGTTCTATCTGGTCTTCTCGGGAAACGACCCATGAAAAAAACAAAGATAAAACCCAATCCAAACCAGGCGCAATCAGCTCAATCTCGGCAATTTGTTTCCCTGAACCAAGCCTTCTGGTATTGGTTGAAACTTGGTTTCATCAGTTTCGGTGGTCCGGCCGGGCAAATTGCCATCATGCATCAGGATTTGGTTGAGAAGAAACGCTGGATTTCCGAACGGCGTTATTTGCATGCGCTCAACTACTGCATGCTGCTGCCCGGCCCCGAAGCTCAACAGTTGGCAACCTATATCGGCTGGCTCATGCACCGCACCCGGGGCGGAATAATCGCGGGCGGGCTGTTCGTGCTGCCGTCGCTGCTTATTTTGATCGGGCTAAGCTGGATTTATCTGGCGTTCGGTCATGTCCCCGCCGTTGCCGCCGTGCTCTATGGTATAAAGCCTGCCGTGACCGCTATCGTACTGTTCGCGGCCTACCGCATCGGTTCGCGGGCGTTAAAAAATGGGCTGCTTTGGACGATGGCGGCCTTGGCGTTTCTCGCTATTTTTGTATTCGATGCACCGTTTCCCTTGATCGTTTTTGTTGCGGCGCTGCTCGGTACCGTCGGTGGCAAATTCGCTCCGCAGAAATTCGCGGTCGGCGGCGGACATGGTGCGGCAAAACACAGTTACGGTCCGGCACTTATCGACGACGACACGCCGGTTCCCATACACGCCAAGTTTAGTTGGAAAGGGCTGAGCGAAATAATCTTCGCCGGATTGATCCTGTGGGGCGCAGTGATGGGATCTCTGTGCGCGCACTACGGCTGGAATGGAGCGTTAACGCAAATGGGCTGGTTTTTCACTAAGGCCGCGCTGCTGACATTCGGTGGCGCTTACGCGGTCTTGCCCTATGTTTATCAAGGCGCGGTCGAGCATTATCAATGGCTGACGCCCAATCAAATGATCGATGGGCTGGCCTTGGGCGAAACCACGCCGGGACCGTTAATTATGGTCGTCACCTTCGTCGGTTTCGTTGCCGGATGGACGAAGGCAGTGTTCGGACCGGAGCAGTTGTTCCTCGCGGGCGCTTCGGCGGCATTCGTCGTCACTTATTTCACATTTTTACCTAGTTTCCTGTTCATTTTAGCCGGCGGACCTTTGATCGAATCCACTCACGGCAATCTGAAATACACCGCGCCGTTGACCGGGATCACCGCCGCCGTGGTTGGCGTTATCCTGAACTTGGCGGCATTTTTTGCGTACCACGTATTCTGGCCGCGAGGCTTTACAGGTCGTTTCGATGCGATCTCCGCATTGATTGGACTTGCCGCGCTGCTGGCGTTGTTGCGTTACAAAGCTGGCGTAATCCCGGTGATCGCCGCCTGCGGCGCGGCGGGATTCTTGTTTAATTTCCTCAAACCCTGGCTTGGCCAGGCAGGAGTTTTGTTATGAACGCAATTCGCTGGGTTCAGACTTCCATGCTTGTATTGTGTGCTTCATTCGCCGGACGGACTTTTGCTCTGGAGGAACAAAACCGCTCGGTCGCGCTGGATACGATCAAGATAGAAAAACTAACCGGCACCAAAGGCAAATTGGATGTGGCCGAGAACGTCTTCAAGGTCAGTGTTCCACGAACTGATCTCGCAGTGACCATAGCCGGGGTCAAAATGATCCCTCCGATGGGGCTCACTTCTTGGGCCGCTTTCAAACCGGCGGGTGATCAGATCATGCTCATGGGCGACCTGGTATTACAGGAAGACCAGGTCAATCCGGTGCTGGGCATAGCGCTGGACAACGGCATCGAAGTCACCGCTTTGCACAATCATTTCCTCTGGGATACGCCGAAAGTCATGTTCATGCATATCGGCGGGATGGGGAATCTGGAAAAACTGGCGGCGGGGGTCGGCAATATTTTCAAGGCGTTGAATAAAAACGGTGGCGACGACACGGCTCAAAAACCGGTCTCGATCGGCATGACCTCGCTCGATCCAAAAATGATCGAAACGGTGATCGGCGTTCCGATCGAGCAGGCCGGCGACGTCTACAAATTGACAATAGGCCGGTCGACCAGGATGTCCGGGTACGATGCCGGAAAGGCAATGGGCGTGAATACCTGGGCGGCATTTGCAGGAAGCGATGAGAAGGCCGTCGTGGATGGCGATTTCGCGATGCTGGAATCAGAATTGCCAAGCGTGTTGAAAGCCTTGCGTAATGGCGGCATTTTCATCACCGCGATTCATCACCACATGATTGGAGAATCACCAAAGATTATTCTCCTGCACTATTGGGGCGTCGGGTCCGTAGTTGATTTAGCCAAGGCCATCAAAACCGCGCTAAACAGTCAAGCGGAAAGTTAGGAGACTGCCGCCATGAAATGGATCACCCGAGAACGGCCTAAAATCGACCGCATCGCCTGCCCGTGGCTGATCGCCCGCTTCATCAACCCTGACGCCGAATTTCTTTATGCGCCCACCGAGAAAGTCTTCCAAATGGCGGAAGAAACCGGCGCTATTCCTTATGACATCCCCGGCGCCGAACTTTCCCATGAAGGAGAGTTATGCAGCTTCGACGCCTTCCTGAAGAAGTACGATCTCGACGATCCGGCGTTGCAGCAACTGGCCGTCATCGTGCGCGGCGCGGATACTTCAAGGCTCGATCTCGCGCCGCAGTCGGCTGGATTGTATGCGCTGTCACTCGGGCTGTCGCAGAATTTCAAAGAAGACCATGAAATGCTCAAGCACGGCATGGTGATGTATGACGCGCTCTATGCGTGGTGCAAGCACTGTCAGACCGAGACGCACACCTGGCCGCCGAAGTGTTGAGTCCAGGGCTGGTATCGGTAAATCCTGGCCACCGATTTCCTTCGTTTCTTGAGGCAACCCCGATGTTCACGTAGTCGCGTGTAAAGTCATGCGCATCCAGACCATTGAAATGACTAAATACAAGGCCTCTCTCGGCAGCCACAAGATCAAAGCGCCTTTCGAATCTGTCTCCGAATGCCAAGACAGTGGGAGCCCTGTCACCTGTGTTGGTTCGGCCGAAATTCGCAAATTGACAACCTTGGCCTCTCCTATTTTGTAATAAAGCACCCTATCCGGCGCTCCTTCGCAGCACCGTACCCGGCAGTCATCGAAAT
>JBOICY010000458.1:0-12480 GCA_050740335.1 Methylococcales bacterium
GCTTGCTCGTAACCGGTCATTCTCTTTCATGATTGAAATTCTCAAGGAACGTTATTATCCACCAATTCCCTTTAAATAACAGCTTCAACAACTTAATTCAAGGAAGTTATTTTTGACGAAATCCTAAATAGCTCGCTATGTGCCCGCTGCCCAAGTTATTTCATTCCCGTTCCTTAGTAAGAGTGACCGCGAATATTTTCCGAAATTATAAGTGAAGTCCGGTTTCCGGCGGTGGAGAGTTCCGACAACACGTGTTGTCGAATTTGCTGATGGATTAGGATTTTCCTGAAACAATATCGGCGGTTTCTCGGCTTTTGCCATAGAGCATCGTCGTGGTCGCTGAAATGCTTGCAGTACCGGAGGCATAATCCATGGGTAAGGCAGGAAGGGTGCAACTCTAACAGGATGGCCGCGCTGTACTTTGCTTGGAATTTGCCGCCCACTTCGAACCAAGCCAAAAGGCCGGTGGATCAAGCGTTGTGTTGTGATTTCACGCAGCAAATGCGAGGGATTTGACAATAAAAGGAGATGATTGACAATCAATGACTTACGTGGCGCCTTGAGCACGAAAAAGAGCAGAAAGGCGGTTTTCATACCGCTACGCCATTGTTTTTATTGCTGCCATGACTTATTGAGAATCTACAGTTCTGTTGGTTATCTTTCTAAATATTCTAGACATACTTACCGTTTTGATTGCACCGCCGCGCATCCCGACCCACGATCCAGAATTGAATGAAGCGGAGCCAGACTTCGAATTCGATCTAATCGTCATCCGGTCAGCCTGCGCTTTATTGCTCGGAACCGCCGGTTGGCATATTCGTTTCGACCGATGATGTACTTTTATTATCTAACCCATTGACAACCAAGGTGTTACTTTGCAGGAAAAGGGCATTTACGGGCTCCTACGCGGCATTTTCGTATCAATCACCAACCTGGGTTGTTTTCATCGCTTGAAACCGAATCAGCCATCAGGTCAAAAAAGTTCAAAAATGCCATAAATTTTTGTATACTTGTTGGAATTTGCCAGCATCACTGCCGCTTGGACATTGCTGCCTTGACTTCCCGCAGAGCGGCGGGGAAAAATAAGCGCAGGACCAGGGGATAAACGCAAGCGCCCAGCAGAATCTCATAAGCCAGCAACCACTTGGGGTCTGCGATCGGCATCCACGCTTTGAAGCCTGCGACGCAAACCATCATGATGCTGGACGCGATCAGCGCCGGACCAATTTCTATGAGCAATCGGCGCATGGATATACCAACCGCTTCGCGGGACATTCTAACGATTACCATCATGGTGAATGGAATCACAAAGCTCCAAGCCAGGGTTAGCCCCAACATGCCCCAGCGGATGCCCAGCGCACTCGCCAACGTCACGGCGGCCAGCATGATTGCCGAAGCTGCGTTGGTCAGGCGCACACACCCCATGCTGTTTAAAATCGGAAGATAGGTGTTAAATATCATGCGACAGGGCATAACGACTGCCATCGCAACCAGCAAATTAGTCGCCGCACGCCATTGCCCGCCCAAGAAAACCAGCACGAATTCCTCCCCGACAGCCGCGAGGCCAAAGGTGATCGGAAAAAACGCGAGGGCTATTAAACGAATGGATTTACGATAGTACCGTTTGGCTTGCTCCTTTTCCCTCTGCAACCTCGAAAACACCGGGAAAATCGCTTGGTTCACGATTGGCATGATCTTGCTCAGCGGCAGAAACGCGAAATACATCGCCAAGGAAAAGTATCCTAGCTCTTCCGCGCCTACGATGGGGCCTGCGATCAGGGCGGGGACTTTATTGGCCAGGGTATGGCTTAAAATCATGAACAGCATGGAGCCGCCAAACCAGATCAGATGACTGATTTCGGAGAGCTTGAAAGAAGGCAGGATGAACCACGGCCTTACCACTGCGAGAACCAGCGCCGGCAGCGCTACACCGAGTATTTTGGCGACGATCAACGCCCAAATCCCGGCACCCTGCAAGGCCAACGCGAGTGCGCCCAAAGAAGTGGCAATAGCGCATGACAAATTAACTGTAGCATTGGTCTTGAAGTCAAGGTTTCTGTCCAGCAAGGCATCTGGAACTATTCTGAACGGCGCGATCAGAAAGCATATCGAAAGTGCTTGGACATAAGTTGCCAGCCGTGGCTCTTTATAGTACCATGAAATCAGGTCAGCCCCCCAGAAAAACACCCCGAATATCAAAAAATTGATCAATAACAATAAGCCAAAAACGCTTTTCAATTGCTGGCTTTCTATGGTTTTCGCCTGGATTATCGCCCTATCCAGACCGCATAGGCTAAAAATGGTCAGGATCTCAAACGGGACTTCCAGCATTGCGTTCATACCATACTCTTCCGGCGTAACATGCCGCACAATGACAAGCGTGGCGACCCATGTCAGAATCTGGGAAAAAGATTTCAGCAGGATACTCCAACGTATTCCAGGTATGGCTTTCGATATAATACTATTAGCGTTCGGATGTTCGGCCATCGATTCTAATAGTAAACTGTTTTCAAACAGGGATGTCCAAATTTGACAAGCTCGGTTTTACGCGACAATGACGGGGCCGATCGTGCCCTAGGTTATATATATAAGGTATGGATGGCATTGCGCGTAATTTCGTAAATCGTATTTGAATAATTTTTTTTAAGATCCAAAAAAATCACCAGATACAGCGGGATCAATTGCCTGAACAGCTGCGGCGTCAGACCTAGGGCCGCACAGCTTTCCTCAATCAGCCCACCGTACCCGCCAACAGTTGGCGATAAGCCATCCATCAGTTCGCACAACGCGAATTTCAAGCTGCTTGCCAGCAAGATGCAGAGGTCAAAACCCGGTAAATTGACGGCGCCAAAGTCTTCCCAGTCAAAAATGACCAATCCCGTGGCGATTTCTCCAAAGTTCGCGGCGATAAAATCACAATGCTGAGGAATATGTGGCAAGGTGTCTATTTGGGCATTGCCGATCCATTCATCCAAGATGGCAAGACATATCGAGTCGGAGATGCGGTTCCGCAATTGCCGAAGAAACTGCCGATGAGACACCGATGGCATGCGGATAGCACAGTCGCTTCCGGTGACAAAGAATGCGATGATGTTTTCTGTCAGGAAAGGATGGAAACTCGGTATTCTGTCGGCTGTCACCACCCGGTGATGAACACCACGGATAACGATTATCTCCCAAGGCAACCTGACCTCATGAGCCAACAGTGGAGGCACAAATTGCGGGTATGTCTTCTGTGCAAGCCGATAGTTTTCATATTCTTTTTCATTAGTGCCAACTTGTATCATCCTGACATGGTATAGGACATTATTTGGCAATAATACTTGAATAGTCAATATTTGCTCAGTTGAGATCATAATCTCATAGATGGGTTTGTCCCACGGCTGCATCAGTTGCTTGGACAAAAGGGTCTCTTCAATTAAATTCAGCATTTTTTTGCCCAAAAATAAATAGTGGAACAAAAATGTTGGCTAAGCCCCAGTCCGGCAAAGAGCCACCGTAGCCAATAGCCGATTTTTGATATATGGGTCCGCGTTTTTCGCACGTACCAAAGGGTGGCGCGGATAGACCAGCCTAACTCAATTTCATGTAGCGTTACCGGGCGAGCTGCTCCTGGCTCGACCGAATAAATTCGGGTGCCGGTAAAGCCTGCCGCAGCAAGCGCCTTGTGGATTGCGACGACCGATAGCGGCGGCAGAGCCCCTGCGCCGGAGCGGTGGGTGTTCCCAAGGCCCGATTTGAGCCGCTGGCCGATGCGCTTGACGCTGAACCGGTTGCCAGTGCATCCTGCGATCACTCCCTGAGGCGCCAGTACCCGGGCTATTTCCGACAAAAAAGCCGGTATGGAAAATTCTGCACCCCTTCGCCGGGCGAGTGCCGCCAATTCATCAAGAGTTTCGTGCAGTACCAAAATATCGAATGAGTTATCGGGGAACGGAAGCCCTACGCCTGGACCAGTGGCATTCGGAAGGGTTAACCCGCCTTTTGCAGACCGGGCATGTGGCTGGCTCGGGAACCCGATCGCGTAAGTCTCGATAGGTCGCCCGAGCCAAGGGGATTCGGTCAAGACTGACGGATCGGCGACAAGCAACTCCAGTGTTTTTCCGCGCGCCGGGGCAGCCGGAATTGTGTAAAGCATGCGAATTCTTCCGATATCCCTTGTGTCATTTTTTCCCGCGCTTGTTTGGTCAGATGAAAATAGCATGTTCCTCGCTGCGCGTCGGATTAAGGTCGCGCGGCGGCCTTGCGGATGACCAGCAGCGCGTCAGGCGCCCACGGCGCCAACCATGAAAAGCTGAAGATACGCTCCAACTTATCGGCCCGATCAGACTCTAGGATTTTCGAGGTGACAAGCCTGTCCCTGAATATCCAAAAGCCAATTGGCTGCCGCATGACAATTTCAAATCCGTGGCGATGCAGCATTTTCTTGAGTTTTGAATAGGGCAGAGTGAGTTTTTCACCTCCGGTACCCGTGAATTTATGGATAAATCCGGATAAGGTATAGGGGTTGCGGTGGTTATTTATTATCAAGTATCCACCGCGGTGTAAATGCCGGTTGATCACGGCTAAAGCCGGCTCGCGCAGACTGTCCTGGGCGTTGCCGAAAAAGCGAAATGCGGTAACCAGATCAAATAGCCCGATATCGACGTTGTTTTCCGTCGTGTCGGCGCAGATGAACGTGGTCTCCGGGCATTTTTCACGCGCTTTGCCAATCATCGACTCCGAAATATCAACGCCGCAGGACTCTACCGAGATTGGAGCGATGCGCCGGGTAATCCGTCCGGTACCGCAGGCGAAGTCCAAATACCTTTTAATGCTGATTGGATATAGTTGTTGCAGCACATTGCCAAGGTAGTAGCCTTCCCACTTGTCCAAATAAGCGTCAAATGGCGATGAAAAAATTGTTTGATCGTAACAGGAGCCTTTGCCCAAATGGCTGTTGCGATAGTCGATATTATCAGAGGAACTCACGATGTTTTCTATAAGAAGGTGACCTACGGTTAAATTTCGGCCTGCGGCTTAAAAAAACATTATAGATTCACGGATAACGATTCACCATAAAAAACGTCTTCTGTTTTAGCCGGCGCCTTTGAACGAAGGCGCCATCCCCGCTTTATTCACTAGCGGCCTGATCCCATCCCTGCTTGTTATTTCGTTGAAAGCATTGCCCTACCGCGAAGCCCCGATTTTGCTGATTCCCGCGGCCTCACGAACTTCTCGCAGCAAGGGCACGCTGCATTCCCGGGCCTTCGCCGCGCCTTCTCGAAGTTTTGCTTCGATGAACGCGGGATTCCCGATCAACTCTTCATAGCGTTCGCGCGGCTCCCGCAACAGACCGTTCAGAGTTTCGAAAAGGATTTGCTTGACTTCTCCCCAGGCGATGCCCGCGCGGTATTGATCGCGCAAATCCGCGGTTTCCTCGCCGGTCGCGAACGCGCGATAGATTCCAAACAAAGTACAAGTGTCCGGATCCTTGGGTTCCCCGGGTTCCAGCGAGTTGGTCTTGATCTTATTGATCATTTTGCGGAACTGCTTCTGCGGCAGAAACATAGGAATGGTGTTGTTGTAGCTCTTGCTCATCTTGCGGCCGTCCAGCCCCGCAAGCGTCGCGGTATTTTCACCGACCACAACCTCCGGCAACACGAAATGCTCGCCGAAAATATGATTGAAGCGGCCGGCAATGTCCCTGGCCATTTCGAGGTGCTGAATCTGATCCTTCCCCACGGGAACCCGGTGAGCATTGAACATCAAGATATCGGCGGCCATCAGGATCGGATAATTGAAGAGCCCCATGGTGATCCCTTTGTCCGGATCGTTTTCGCCGCTTTCCTCGTTTTCCGCGACCGCCGCTTTGTAGGCATGGGCCCGGTTCATCAATCCTTTGGCCGTGACACAGGTCAATATCCAGGCCAGTTCCATGATTTCCGGAATATCGGACTGCCGGTAAAAAAGCGCGTTGTCAGTATCCAGGCCGAGCGCGAGCCAGGTCGCCGCGATCTCGAGGCTGGACCGCCGGACCCGGTCTGGATCGTGGCATTTAACGATCGCGTGATAATCCGCAAGGAAATAAAACGGGATGACATTGCTGTTATGACTCGCTTCGATCGCGGGCCGTATCGCGCCAACATAATTGCCCAGGTGCGGTGTACCGGTTGTGGTTATGCCGGTCAGAACCCTTAATTTACCCATTATTCTGAAATCGGTATTGAAAAAATCCGCGCCAAAATACGACACGAACATAACACTGTCGCTCGACACCGCAAACCCGGCAGCCGGCACGCCATTGATTTTAAAAAATGGGTTACGATAACGGCCTGAAGCGATAAAATCAAGCCGCCATTTCAGAGGTCTACGCTTGGATCGAACGCCGCTAAGGATTTTCAAACCGGGATCGGGGGCAGCAAGGGCTATGAACGGTACGTTGGCATTCCTTTTAAGACCGCCGGCTGTGGGCCTCTATCTCCGGTTCGGTCAACTCATGAACCCTTGTTTCGACGTTGCTGGAATCGGTTCCGACCTGGTGATTGCGAACGCGCTCGATTGCCGCCGTCAATTCTTTATCATGCGGCGAGAGCTTGAAGGCTTTCTGGTAAAATTTTTCGGCGCTTAGCCAGTCGCCCTGGATTTCGGCTTCGAGACCCCAGCGTTGATACAGTTGCTTGATTTGAACCATGTCGTTCAAAGTTTGCAGTTGCCTCTCGACCAGACTGGCTATTTCTTTATACGTGTCGAGCGCATTATCGCCGGCCGGTGTAAATAGCCTTTGATCTGCGACCTGATCCTGTGCCTTGAATAACATTGCCTGAATTTTGACATCGGCGGAATTCCCGGGGTTTTCGTTTTGATCCGGAGGAAGCAAAGCTGTATCGCGCTGCGCCGATTCGCGGTCGCTCGCGGGTGAAGTTTCAAACCTGATCGGATTGGATTCCGGAATTCCGGCTATGGGTGTCGTGTAGAACGAATAACCATCGCCGACAATGATCAATACCAGCAGCATGGCCGACAAAACGATGGTCCCGTACCTCGCTAGACACGAAAAACGGGTCATCCAACCCCGCGGCGGCGCTTCGGGCCGAGTAACACGCAATGTTTCGAGGCCTGTTTCATTCCGGGTTCCAGTATCCGGCCTCGGGATTCCAAGTTCCTCGTAACGAGCAGTCACGCCGTCTCCGATCAATTGATCCCGGAACCCTCCGGGTGATGGCAGAGTGGCGCCTTCCCGGCCTGCGGGCACGGTCCGATCGTCCGTCACGCGATCAATGTTCAACAGGCAGTGGACGGCTTCTTCTTCGACGATCTCCTCGGTGACCACTTTTAGATTCTCGAGACTCGCATTCAACAAGGAAAAGCCGCAAAGAACACCGACCTTAGCGATACTCCCTTCCGAATAATCGATAATCCGGCTGATTGCTCGATCGGAGAACAGCGGTTCTCCATGGTAACCGGCCAGTTCAAGTCGTTGATGAATAAATGAGCGGACCTCCTCTCCGGTCAAACCTTCGAGGTGGCACCAACAAATTGCTGAAACGTCGCTATGCTTCGACCAGGATTCATTTGCGCGGGACTTCAAAGCAGGCGATCCGGCTAACAAAAGCTGAATAGCGGGCACATCGCCTGCCTGATCCTGTACCAATCCGAGTAAATCTTCGATTGTAGCGGTTGGTAATTCGTGCGCGTCATCGATGACCAGTACCCGATTCGATGCAGGTTCCTCCGAATTCGCGAGTCTCTTACGCAGGATTTCGAGCTTCTGCCTGGGCGCTCGAACACGAAGGTCCACGCCGAGGCCTTCGAATAGACAATCCATGATCGGATCGATCCGGGATCCCTCGCGGGCCGGAAACAAAAATTGGCGGGTCCGACTCAGATCACTAGCCAGCTTGCGTAACAGCGCGGTTTTTCCGACACCCGGATCTCCCCATAAAAACATTACCCGGCAATGATTCTCGATGGCTTCGATCAGGGCGAGCTCGTTGATCCGGGCACTGAGGCCATCGTAAAATTCGCTCGGATTCAGTTTCGGATCGAAAGGAATCTGTTTGAATCCGAAGTAAGTTGTATACATTGCCTTGCCTCAAAACCAGATATTGTTTTCCAAGCGACTGACAAGACCTTGCGTTTTAATCGTCGACAGGATCTCGCCCGCACAGACTTCCGTCGCCTCAATCTAACAGGACAAGACACCAGCGACTGTTAAGTATTCACATTGGAAAGGAGATCTGGTCAATCTCCGCCGGTTTCGGAGGGTCAATCGATCGCATCAGCACCGGAAATGAGCCGCACCAATACCATCCGGCAGGGTGATGTCTAAACGCGTAATCTCCCGAGTAATCCTGCATCCAGAACAAATGAATCATCGAAAGGTATTGACAAGTCTGTAACATTGTCCAAGTCACCCGCTTCATCGGGATTGGTTTCTTTCCAGTTGATCGGAAGCGCTGTAATTGTCGTCTGGACCAGCAATTCTCAATGCAAAAAATAATATCCTCGTAGAAACTATGGGGTATAACCCAAGTGACCCTCCATAGTTTCTACAACAGGCCGAAGACGAGCCACAATGAGAATTGCTGAGTCTGGACACTTGCGATTAACAACCTAAGGGACCTTTAGTACATTTCGGCGTGAAAGGACCGCCCGGCCCTGCTATCGTGTTGCGTTTCAGCGCTCGGCGCGCTCGATTATCCCCGAAATCGTCTCGAGATCGTGATCGTCGACGACGGAAGCGAGACGCCGGCCACGTCGATTCTGCGCGACGACTGCCTGGATTTCGAACTGCGGGTTATCGAGACCCGCCCTAGTGGCCCAGCGACCGCGCGGAACCTCGGTGCCGCGACGACGCGCGCCTCCTCAAGGCGTATCGCTACACCTACCCGCGCGAGTTTCTGGACCGGGTGATTTTCCCGGGTTACGAGACGAAGATAGCGGCGGTCGGCTTCAAGGCATTTCCGAACCAATTGAACGACCCGCGGTTTGCCGGGGTACTCCGTGAACTCATCGAGTATCCCCATACCTGCCAAGCAATTCTCATTTTGACCAATAACCCCGTCATTCCTGCCGGGGAGCAAGAATCCAGGCCATGGACGGTAACTGGCCGATTGCATAAGTGCTTGACTCAGTGGCAGCGCCAGCCCGCAGTTTCACATCTCCTTCGACAAGCTCAGGACAGGCTTGTGACTGGATTCCGGCAATCCCTGCCGGAATGACGGCAAAATGAGAATTGCTGATACCTGCCTGATCCGCTTGACGCGGCGTAACAAGCTCGCACAGTATCTGTCGATGGTCCGCGCGGAACAAAGCGGGGTGTGGTTCAGCAACGAAGACCAGCAGAGCGATTCGATTAAAACCTGGCTCTATCCGCGTCAGTGCCAAAAGGCATTCGATCAACTACGAGCGGCCGATCGGTTCCTTGTCGATATCACGGCGAAACGCCTGACACTCGCGATCTCGTACGAGGACTTCAATCTCGACGCAAGCAATTCGTTCGAACGCGTTCAGCACCACGTCGGGCTACCGATCCCGCCGATCCGGCCGATGCTTAGGAAGCAGCGACGAACGACACTGCCCGAGTAGATCGCAAACTACGAAGAGTTGAAGGATTTTTTTGCGGCAACGGACTCCGCAGTGTACTTCGACTCCGAATGGGCGGCGTTGTCTTGACAGCGGTGCGCAACTCTCATCGGCCAGCCAGTGAGAAGAGGAGTCGCGGGAAGGAAACGCTCCGGGAATTCGACCGGCGCGCGCCCATAGTGCGGCGGTCGTGCTGAATTAACCTCCCGAAACGGCACACACGATCCTGGTGATCAGCCCATGCCCTGCGGCGTTTGGACGAGGATTTCCCGGACGATCTCGATCGTCCGGTCGAGGTCGTCGTCGCTGTACCCACCGATGATTCGGCCGCAATGGACCGAATCCGCGCTCGACTCGGGACACGGAATCTCCGAGTGACAGTCTGCGGGCGGCGAGCCGGCTTTGATTTTCTCCACGAAGGAGTCGCCGATACGCTCGTCATAATCATCGATTTCTTTGGCGACCTCTTCCCCCTCGCAATCGAAGCGTCTGTCGTACCGGGCCTCAACGTGATCTTCGCACGCAAGGCGGGAGAGCCCGAAGCCTTCGCTGGCGCGGGGGAGACGCAGCTCTTCGAGCCTCGACCTGAGGCGCTGGTCGCGCGGATCGTCGAGCGCTTGCGGCCGTTCGAATAGCTGCTAATCTTAACTAGACCCACCCGATTCATAGCAGAACCCGGAGCGATGTATACCGCACATTTTGGCTTTCAATTCGACCCCTTCGAGCCCGGATACCGGCCGGAGCGCTTTTTCGACGCGTCCCCATTCCGGGATGCTCAGGGACGTCTGCGTTCGGCAATCGCGGGCGGGGACAAAATCATGATACTGTCCGGACCGAGCGGGTCGGGAAAAACAACCTTGCTCAAACAGTTCCTGAATTCATGGAACACCGCTTCGCAAATTCTGTTTCTGGAAGGAGGGGTTGGAACATTCGAGGACGTTGTCGACTACCTGTTTACGGCTCTGAAACTCCACGCACCCGGCTATGCAACTGGGGAAAAACTGAATGAGATTTACCACTTCCTCAGAAATGCCGGAGAGGCGTCCAACCGAATCGTACTGATTGTAGACAATGCCGATAAGCTTCCGGCGATTGCGATCAAACAGATTTCGTATCTTAGCCAGGCCAGCAGACCGGGAAACCTGCAGATTCTTTTCGTCGGCTCCAGCCGACTCGAGGCCCGCTTCAAAGATAGCGTACTGACACCGATCGGAGCCCAGATCCGGCACTGGATCAGGCTCGGATTCCTGAGCGATGAAGAAGTCGGACCCTTCATCAATCATTGTCTGAAACAAGCCGGTTACCAGGGAACGAGCCTGTTTTCCCCGTCCGCGATCGAAAGTCTCATCCGGTACAGCGCCGGCAATCCAAGACTGATCATGAAACTGTGCGGTTTTTCATTGTTGAGCGCGAGCATTGAAAATGCGACACAAGTCACCCGGACAATGATCGATGAAGTGGCCACCGATTGTATTTTGGAAACCGAATCGGACAGTTTCGATCAAGGCGTGGATCGGCCGACTCAAACCGATGCATCGAATCTGGTTCCGCTGCTGCGCAATGTCACGAAGCCCTTGACCCGCCGAAGTTCCCCCCTGCAAAATGCAAATTTCGATTTGGCTCGAACCGAGGCGGTCATTCTACGCTGCCGGGAACTCGGCATTCCGCATCCGGGAATCGACAATTCAGAACGAGATCCGGTTCACCCCGCAGAAACGAATCTACCTTGAAAGCGAGGCTGCCCGCGTCACGGCCGAGGTTCTGACAGCAGGGAGGCTTGTGCCCGGATCGATTCACGATGTCGCGTGAGACAACCGGGGGATCCTATTCGAGCATCAATGAACGCAAAAATGACTCAAATGTCCGTTTTGAATTTATAATGGAAGTCGCTGCTCATCAAAAACGAGGCTTCAAGATGCTCGAATACGGCGAAAAACGAGCCTATTTGCGGCGCGAAACGGGCTGTAACATGACCTATAAATTCCCCGATTCAGAACGGGAATACCAAGCGATCTGCATTAATCTAAGCGGAACGGGTATACTATTCAAAGCTAGAGACGACCTTGAACCGGGTCGCGCGCTCGAAATTCGGATCAGGCCCGAAAATTATACCTGCCCTTCGATCACTGCATTCATCGAAATAATCCGCAGTGACCCGATCGACGCCGATCAATACGAAATCGCCGCATCGATCAAGGGTATCAAGGCGAACTGAAATCGAAATCAGGAACGCGCCCGGCACGTCGGGTTTATTTTTCCGGGTTCATAATTTTCCATGTTTTCAGTCACCAAAGAGGTTTATTTCTGTTACGGTCATCGTTTGATGAACCACCCCGGTAAATGCCGGCATATCCATGGTCACAGCGTCAAAGCAGCCATTACGGTCACGGCGCCACGACTGAACGATCAGGGCATGGTCTTGGATTTCTCCGATATCCAACGAGTCGCGGGCGAGTTTATCGACGAGATTCTGGACCATAATTTTCTGCTGCACCGGGACGACCCGCTGTGTTCCATCCTCGATCGATCCGGTGAACGATTCCTCACGATGGACGATCATCCGACCGCGGAAACCCTGGCCCGGTTCATCCATGAGCATCTGGCGAAGAAAGGATTCCCGGTGCAGAATGTCACGTTATGGGAAACGGCGAGTGCCTACGCCAGTTACTTTGAAGACTAAGACCCGACATCAGAATATGTTCAGGGTCGCTCTGCCCTCGGCCCTGTCGAGACTGAATCCGGTCAATAAATCCCGTATCCTTCAGACTCTTTGCGAGAGCAATTTTCACAAGTTGTTCCGCTTGGCCCCTGATCTGTCGCGGATCAAAACGCTGGCCACGGCCGAGGCCAGCGGGCGTCCGAAACTTTATATACGAATTCTGGAGCGGAACCCCTATACCCTGACCCTGGAAC
>JBOICY010000459.1:0-21262 GCA_050740335.1 Methylococcales bacterium
TGTAGTCCTTTATCATGGCTTTTTTTATGATGTCGGTTGCGATCGGTAATCTTTTCACCAGCGCGGTGAATTTTTTCATTCAGAACGACGGCGGCGGCAGCAAACTCGCGGGTGCGTCCTATTTCTGGTTTTTCACCGTGGTGATGTTCGTCACCGCGGTCTCGTTCCTGTTTGTGGTCGGACGCTATCGTGAAGTCAATTACATCCAGGAAGAACGACCTGCGGCGGGGTTCTGATCCCTTTTGATGAAATCGATGCTTGCAGCGTGCAGCCGGCGTATCGACTCGGTTCAATGCCCGATTATTCCGGTGATCGCGGAAAAGATCCGGAAGACGCCCGGCACGATCTCACTGGGTCAGGGGGTCGTATATTACGGTCCACCGGAGCAGGCGCTGAATCGAATCAGCGACTTTCTGGGAAACCCCGATCATCACAAATACGGCACGGTTCAAGGTTTGCCCGAGTTGCGCGATGCGATCGCGAAAAAATTGAGCCGCGAAAACCGGATCGGCCTCGAGCGTTCCGAAATCGTGGTCACCGCGGGTTCGAACATGGGTTTTTATCATGCGGTCCTGGCTATCGGCGATCCCGGCGACGAATTCATCATTGCCGAACCTTACTATTTCAATCATGAAATGGCGATCAGGATGGCCGGATGCCGGCCGGTCGCGGTTCCTGTCGACGATGGCTATCAGATCCAGCCTGCACGCATCGCGGTGGCAATTACTCGAAGAACCCGGGCGATTGTCACGATTTCTCCGAATAATCCCACGGGCGCGGTCTATTCCGAGGAAAACTTGTGGGCCATTAACGATTTATGTCTGAGACAGGGCATTTATCATATCAGCGACGAGGCCTATGAATATTTTGTGTATGGATCGAAGCGCCATTTTTCTCCGGCTTCGATTCCGGGCTCAGCGGCGCATACGATTTCGTTATTTTCGTTATCGAAAGCCTATGGATTCGCGAGTTGGCGGATCGGTTATATGGTGATACCGGCCGGCCTTCTCGACGCGATCTCGAAAATCCAGGATACGGTATTGATTTGCCCTCCAGTCATTTCACAATTCGCGGCCCTGGGTGCGCTCGATGCCGGGCTTGACTACTTCCAATCGAAATTCGGACAGATCGGGACGATGCGGAGTGAACTGCTTGGTCGCCTCGGCGATCTGGAAGAGCTTATCGAAACCCCGGTTTCCGAGGGTGCTTTCTATATTTTGCTCAAGGTTCGAACCGAGATCGATGATTTGACCCTGGTGGATCGATTGATCCAACGTTACCGGGTGGCCGCAATTCCCGGTTCCGCGTTTGGAATCAGAGAGGGATGTTATCTGCGAGTTGCCTATGGAGCACTCGATCAGCCCAGTGCGGAAGTTGGTGCCGGACGTCTGATCGACGGCATCCGGGGATTGATTTCAGCAGCATGATTCATGAATAATGCGCCTTCGCAATCTGTGGTCCCTCCGGAAACTGACTCTAATTGAGAAATTTAGCACTAAGCTCGCTTTCCAGGTTATTGCCTCTGGCATGTGGTAGAAAATCCGCTCGCCGGCTTGCGATTTTGATCTATCATCGCGTGTTGGCCTCCGACGATTATATGAGGGCCGATGAAGTCGATGAAGCCCGCTTCGAGTGGCACATGGAATTGCTGCACAACTTTTTCAATCCCTTGCCGCTCGCGGTCGCGCTGGATCTTCAAAAATCCGGCGATCTGCCTCCCGCGAGTGTCTGTGTAACCTTCGATGACGGCTATGCCGACAATGTCGAGGTTGCGCTACCGATTTTAAAAAAGTGGGTTATCCCGGCAACTTTTTTTATCAGCTCAGGCTTCCTGAACGGCGGTCGAATGTGGAATGACACGATTCTGGAGTCGTTTAAAAGCCTTGCAGCAACGGAAATCGATTTGAGTGCAATCGGCATGGGGCGCCGTTCGGTGGCGACGGAAAGCGAACGGCGGGAGTGCGCCCAGCAAGTCATCGACGCGCTGAAGCATCGGTCACCCGAACAGCGCAGCGCGGGAACCCAATTCATCGCTTCCTTTGCATCCGAATTGCCGGACGATCTGATGATGACCACTGCGCAGGTGAAAAGGCTCGTCGATGTCGGCATGGAAATCGGCGGCCATACGGTCAGCCACCCGATCCTGGCCGCTCTGGATGGTGAGGAAGCCAGGCGCGAAATCCTGGACGGAAAAAACGCGCTTGAAGAATTGAGCGGGGAAACAGTTTCATTGTTCGCCTATCCAAACGGGAAACCGGGCCGGGATTATACCGATTTTCATAAGAGACTTTTGCCCGACCTCGGTTTCGAAGCCGCGGTTTCGACCCATTGGGGGGTTTCGACTGCCGCTTCCGATATCTGGCAGTTACCGCGCTTTACCCCGTGGGACAGGAATCCCGCAAAATTTATGCTGAGGATGATACGGAACTATCAGAACGTACAGTGACCGCCGCAATTCACGGCGTCCGGAATCGTTCGAAGAGCGAAGGGCGTTACCCTGTCGGGCAACCCGGATCAATTGGAATCGTGGTGATGACTCAGCCAGGTTTCCAGTATCATTAAAATCCAGATCAGTTCACCATAGTACGCGGCGTGATCATCCCGATGTAATCGAATGGCCCGGTCAAGAAAAGAGCCGTTTAAAAACCCACGGCTTTTCAGGTTGTTTACCTGAGCGTACGCGAAATCCTGCAATTCGCCAGGAATTCTGGTCCAGACACCGAAAGGCAGCCCGAAGCCGTGTTTCGATTTGTTCAAGATTTTTTCGGGTAGAAAATCTTTGAGTGCGAACTTATAGAAATATCTGAGCTTCCCCCGTTTCAATTTTAATTTTCCGGGAATCCTTAAGGAAAGATCGATCAGATCGTCGTCCAGCATCGGGTAGGCGACTTTGATGCCGGCCAGTTTGCACATTTCGTTCACTTTGCGTAAATCATTATCGGCGAGTGTTCTCTTCCAGTCCAGATAAAGCATTCTGTTCAATTTGGAAGCGGAACCGACCTTGTTGAAATAATTACGCAAATGGGCGAGCGGCGCATCCCGGTCGATTTCTTTCAGGAATTCCGGATCGAAAATCTCTTCGACGTCGTGTTGATGCAGATAATTGTAATATTCCATGCGCTCGGGTAGCGGAATCTTGGCCTGTCTGATATAGCTGTTCATTTTTTTCAGGACGGGCAGCGTATTGATCCCGGGTAGCACCCGACAAATCCGCTCCAGGCCCTGTGTCAGCGCGGCGGGCAGGCAACCGTAATGCTCGAACAGCATCTGCGTCGCATAACGTTCGTTGCCCGCGAAAAGTTCATCGCCGCCATCCCCGGCAAGCAGTGTTTCGATCCCGTCTTCACGGGCGCGCTGGGCGCAATAATAGGTGGGGATCGCGGACGAGTTACCGAAGGGCTCGTCGTAGGCCGCGGCAACCCGGGGTATCGCGTCGAGGACGTCCCTTCTACTCAGCCGCTTTACGACATGCCGGGTACCGAAATGATCGGCGGCGATTTTGGCATACTCGGTCTCATCGTAACCCTTGGCGTCGAAACCGATAGTATAGGTTGGTACCGCCTGGTGACCGATTTCACTCATATAGCCGGTCACCGTGGAACTGTCCAGGCCGCCGCTCAAGAATGCTCCGATATGAGCGCCGTTCATCCGTTTCGCTACGGCCGTGGAAAGCGTTGCGCGCAATTCAGCCGCGAGCTGCGCAGGCGATTGATTGCCCTCATCGACAAATACCGGTTCCCAGTACTCGCCGATTACCAGGGCCCCGTTCCGGTATTCGAGAAACTGCGCGGGGCCGAGCTTTTTGATCCCCTGATAGATACTGTCCGGACTCGGGATCATATGAAAATACAGATACTCATACAAGGACTGCTTGGAAAGCTCCGCCGTCCCGTCGATATATTGTTTCAGGCAGGCCACCGAATCACTGAACGCGAAGCCGCGCAGGTTGCTATAAGCCAGCCGTTGTATCCCGATCCGGTCGATCGCGATCAAGGCCTTGTTCTGCTCGGGATTTAAAATTGCGAGCCAAAATTCTCCGCCCAGCAAACGCAGAAATACTTTGCCATGTGCCTGGTGGGCCCTGAGAATGGCTACTTCATGGCCTTCCTGTTTCGAGATCGAGTCGAATTCGCTCGATTTCCAGTACGGCTGACCGGAACAGGCGACCAAAAAGCCCTCGAGTTGAACGATTTTCCCTTCCGCTTTAAGCAAGCCTCCGGTATTGCTTTTGAAATGGGATTCTGGATCCGGATTGATTCCGAGTAAGTCGCGGACATGGATCTCGGCAGGCGGTTGGCCCAACCACCCGAATACACTTGGCATATTAGAGTCCTGTGGCACGAAGAATGATCCGGGATACCGCTATTGGTCGCGCCAGTAACCCAATTTCGTGAGCTGATTTTTCAAGCCCGGCAAGGGATAGCCGGCCTGGTAGGCTTTTTGGGCGTGAATATTCGCTTCCTCGTAATTCTTCATGCTGATCAACAATAATCCCATATTGTAGTGCAGCTCGGGATTTTTCGGACTGATCTCTTCAACTTCCTTGTATTGTTGCAAGGCTTTTTCCTTGTATCCGAGTTTATGCAGATAGATCGCATATAGTAAACGCGGGGTAACATCCGTTGGAATGAAGTTGATGGCACGTTGCAGGTAACATTCTGGCGGGGAGTGGAGGGGCGGTTCTTTCTTGAGGATTGCATATTGGATTACAGAAGAAAGTGCACGATGATGATTCGGCCAGGCGACTAATGTATAGTCGAGATCGTTGATAATAGATCCTGACTGGCCCTGAACCAGAGATTCAACCTGGCGTGTAAAGTGATGGTCCTCTACCATGGCCAGTTCCGTGGAATTTTGACTGCGAGCCAGATAGTTAAACGGTCCAAAGCCCTGTGCTTTTCCTCGGCAGAACTGCCCATTCAGGGTTTCTCCTGTCCAGCGGGCAGCGGTATAGCCGAAGACCTGGGCGGGCAGTGCGAAAAAGAATAACGTCACACCGAGTTGCACGCCGAGCAATAAGGTTGGAGTGATCGAAGGATACGAACGGAACATTGGATTGGCTTTCGTAAACATGGTGTTGGTTGGTCTGCAGTCTGGTGAGTCTGTTGAATTAAGGCCTGAAAGGCCGATTGCTTATGCGCGCCTGATTCATCGATTAAAATTCTCTCGTTTCATTCTAACGACCACCGTGTGACTTCTCAAGCCATCAGTAATCCCGAAAGTAGCCGCGGAATTCGCGCCGTCAACAAAGCCAATGCCTTATTCGTATAAAAACAATGAAAATTCAAGAGACATATTCCTCTCGCGAATAGTAGAAGAAGTCCAAGCGTATCTTAATTTTCTCCACTCGCGACCTACCCCGGTCCGTGTTGGGTACCTTCGGAGAAGGTCTTGCACCTTTTTGTCGATCAGATCAATAGATCCGGACGGGACTCATCCACGTCAAACAATTGAACGTCGAGACTTCCGATTTGGATTCCAAGGACCCGCAGCAAAGGATCGAGCGTAGCGGTGGCGAGTTGGGTAATCAACGGTTCCAACAGCCCCGATACAACCGAGTTGAGAATCCCGTTGAGCCCCAGATTGATAAATTTCAACAGAGTCGCGTTCAAGGCCAGATGATCGGCCAGATCGCTGAGTCCGTTGCTCAGGCTGCCCGCGAGAGTGCTCGATGCGCGTTGTACTTCGGGCAGAGAGTCCGGGTCATCCAGATTCACAATATAGACCAGGTCGGTTGAAGAGGGATCTTCGACCGGCAAATTCAAGCCCACCGTTACTTTTGCGACGTCGCCGAGCAAAACGGTTTTGACGATGATCTCTCCGGCCGCACCGGATCCGTTGGACTTTGATATCGAAAGGCTGGCGATCCCGGGTTGTGCTCCGACCTTCACGACGGAAGTCGGGTTGCCCAGGCTCCGGCACTGAATGCTATCCAGCCAGGCGCTCCCTTGGGCGACCTGAATGTTGATCCCCAGGTCTACTTTGGCGGAAAGAAGTCCACCCAGGCTGACCGTGCTTTTTATATCCGTCGTCAGCCTGATTTGTGCCGTATTGACTTGAGTGCGCCAGTTACCGCCGGCATCCTTTCCGGGCGGGCCGATCGCGATCTGCGGTGCTTCGATCACTTCCAGCGCCGATTGTACCGAGAGCAGTCCGGCGGGCAGAGTGACCGCGAGCGGCAACGTGATCGCATGATTTCCGTTCGCCACCAGTGCCGTTGTGGTAATCAAATCCAATAGATTGACATTGGCCGTGGCGGCCGCTTCGGTATCCGGCGTTGTCAAGTCGATGACCTCGCCCAACTGGAGATTTGCATTCGGGATATTCACCGTAATCAACTGCGAGAGCAAAGCGGAAACCCCCGCATTCGCTGTACCGGAAAGATTGACGGCGTCGGCGTAGAGTTGCATGAGTTCGCCGGCGCTCATGTCGGTCGTGAGCAATTCGTTCACGGTTCCCGCGGATGCCGAGGCGTTGACCAGATCGAGCAGGGTGACTTGGGCATCGGCGATGCCTTGGTACGAAACGGCATCGAAAGCGATGTTCGAACCCAGCATTCCGTTCAAAAGCCGATTCAAGATCACCGAATCTTTACTGTTCAGGGATAACAGAAGGCTGCCGGCCGAAATTCCGCCGAGCGCCTGTCTTTCCGCGACGGCTCGGGCCTGAAGAGTGACCTCGTCACTGAAAATGCCGCCGGCCATCAGACTCGCCGGTACCGTCCCGCGGGTAGTTACCTGAACCGCGGTCGCGGCCTCGGGATCAGAGGACAAAAATGTTCGGACTCCGCCGCTGGCATCGGTGTTACCCAGCACCACAGCATTGGATTCGCCGTTCAGGTTTCCCTTATAGCCATTGCGGACGGCACTCGCCTGGGCAGCCAAGCTAGCGCTCGCAAGGCTGCCTTCACCGCAGCTTCCGGCATGCGAAGAAGTATCCAGCGCCGCCATGTCGGCGATCTTTTGCAGCCGGCGCTGTTCCAGCGTCAGGCGGCCGGTATCGATCGATAACGCCGTGAATACAATCGCGAGGCCGAGGACCAGGGCCCCCATGATATTGAAGACACCGCGTTGATGGTATCGAGATGCGATAGAATAGCCGGCAGACCATTTAAGACGACTAATCCTGGCACCACGGGGAACGCGAATATTGGCTCGGATCATCGGACTTCACTCCACTCTTGAATTCTTTCTATTGGCTCGAACTCGGAGCGCCGCGTCCGTTTTTGTCTTTATAATAGGATTCAGGAATTGGATAGTTGAAGCTGTTCAGATACCGTTCATGAATATGGTCCGCCACGGATCCGGACAGGGTTTGACGAACCGGCGACGCGACCGCGCCGCTGCGTTGCAGTTCCAGCCACCGGCGGATTGCCTCACCATTCGACTCGGTCGGCAATTCGGCCGCGCCAACGGTGGAAACCGATAAGAGTTCGAATAACAGAACGATCCAGAATACAGTTTGATTCATTGGCTGATTTCCTCCGGAAGACTGAGAGATTGTCGTGAGGCGGACAGTTCTTCACTGGTCGCAGTGGTTTTTATCCGGTCTTCTTTGCGGCCAGACCCGACCGGCCCCGCCATTTCATCGGTGAGGGTCGAAACGCCGATCGGTGCTGAATGGCCGGCCTGTTCCGGTGAATCAGGGGCCCTTTTGAGTTCCCGTGCCCGGGCAACCAATTGTTGGAACGATTCACCGCTCAATTTCAGGCGAACCGCAAAGGATTGTGCTTTCTGAACCTGATCGGTCATCAAGTACAACAGAACCAGGTTGGAAATACTGAATTCATTATTCTCATCCAATTCCAAAGCAGTCTGGAATTCATAACGCGCGGATTGGTACTGGCCATCGAGCAACCATGCATAACCGAGGTCGTTGCGAACCCGGACATCGGTGGGTAACCTGGCGCGGGCTTGCTCGAAGTAATCGAGGGCCTCGCTGATTTTTCCGTCCCGTCCGGCGACCAGGCCGAGTCCGTGATAAGCGTGGCCCGCCGCGCAGCGGTCATGAAGCAACTGTTTGTAAAGAGGAATCGCGAGTCCGCTTCGCTCGGTCCTGCGTAGAATTTCGGCCCGCAAATAGGTTTCCTCGGACGATTTGACCCGCGACGCGTCGAGATGCGCCAGGGCCGCATGCAGTTTACCGCCATCCATCAATTGCCGGATGAGTTGCAGTTTGACTTTTTCCTCGGGTTTATCAACCGGGCCACAATTCTTGGAATCCTGGATGTCGGCGCGATCGTCCGTTTCGCCTGGATCCAGGAAAGGGAGTTTGTAGGCGCAACCGCTGAGCAGCGCGATCAGTACACTTAAGTGAATCAACTTGAATTTATGTTGGAACATTCAACAAGGCTTTGGCAAGTGCAATGAATCCCGGACCCGCGAGAAAAATCATCAAGGCCGGAAACAGAAAAACCACCATCACAACCGTCATTTTCGCCGACAGCTTGCTCACGTACTCCCGCAACGCGGACTGCTGGCGTTCGTCCATCAAGCGCGCGAATTGCAACAGCGAATCGCGCACATTTCCGCCGTGGCGTGTGACTTGTTTCAGAATCGCGACGGTATCCGACAATTCCGGAACATCGAGCGGATTCGCCATGTCGCTCAAGGCATCGACACGATCGTGGCCCGCATTGATTCGATTAAGGACGACCGCGAGTTCCGGGGATAATTCGGGTAGCAGCGCCTTGCTTTCCGAATGTAAAACCCATAAGGCATGTTCGATGGAGAGCCCGGCGTCGAACAACATGCGAAGCAGATGGATCGCGGTCGGAACTTCTTTGGACAAGGCCTTTTGGCGCGCGCCGGCGCAATAACGCAGGATATAACGCGGGAGCAAAAAGCCGGCGGTAAACCCGATGAAAACCCCGGCCACCGCGCGCGCGCCGACGATTTCCGCGGGAATGATATAGAAAAGAGCGCCTGCCGCGGCGGCCAGCGGACTCAGCCATGCGAAAAGATAAAACAGGCTTCGCTGGATACCGAAGTTCCAGCCGGCCTGGCGAATCAGACGCGTGGTTTCCTGCTCATCCGAAGTGGTCATCCAGCGCAAGACAACACTGTGTCCGCCCATGCGTTCCATCGCGGGAAGAAACCAGTTTTCATCGGCGCCTGCCTGACCCAGGCCGGCTTTCAGCAGGCTTTGAAAGCGCCGCTGGCTGGATCGGCTGGAAGCCTCCGAATGAAGCAGGGACAGGACCAGGAGCATCAAGCCCAGCAGCACGAGACCCAGCGCCAGATAAAGATAGGGAGAAACTGTCATTCAGACCACGCTTAAATGCTTTTGACCATGCTCCATAAGACCAATGCTCCGATCGCTTGAAAAGCCGCGGCGACCAAGAGAATCGTCTGACCGCTCGGATCCTGCCACATGCCTTGCAAATAGGAGGGATTCATGATCATCATGTAACCGGCCATCCCCCCTGGAAGCAGCCCCAAAACCCACGCGCTCACGCGGGTTTCGCCGGTCAGCGCGCTCAACTCCCGGCGCGCGGCTTCGCGCTGGCGAATCATGCCGATCACGCTTTCCAGAAGGTCCCTGACACCGCTGCCGTAGGTGCGGTTGATCTTCACCGCGAGAGCCAGCAGATGCCACTCCTTGATGCGATAAATATCGGCCGTTTCCTGTAATACGGTCCCGAGATCCGCACCGAGAGCCGTCAATCGCAGGACGCGATCGACGATTTCCTTCAATGGGTCGGGGGTTTCCGCGGCGGCCAGTCCGAGCGCAGCATCCATGCTTCGACCGGTGCCAAGCGCGCGTAAAACCTGATCCAGGAACAAGGGAAGCTGAATCAGTACCAGGGCTCTACGCTTCTGTGCTCTACGGTAAAGCCAGAGATAAAAAAAACCTAGCGCGCACGAGGGAACCAGAAAAAGTCCCGCCATTCCGTTCCATATCCATCCCGCGCCGAAAAGGAAAAACAGGCTAAGAATCGCGGCCGGTGCATGCCAATCCCGCCGGGTGATGCCGGCCTGCCGGAGCAGGCGTTCCGTGAATTGAGGCAGTTTCCTTTGATGAATCGCGGAGCTATCTTTGGGATCGGCCCAATCTTTCAAACGCTGATTGACTTTTTCCTGGAGTTCCGCCCGATGACTGTGCTGGTAAAGCCATACGGCGCAGCTGACCAGTCCAGCGGCGATCGCGTAAGTCAAGAGAATCCCGTTATGCATGGGGCTTTAGGCTTTCGACAAACGAGTCATGCCGGCTTTCTTTTTCGAATTTCCGCCCGGTCGGTACGGTATGGTTGGAGATGAAACAGGCTCGCGAGCGGTCGAAACTGAACAGCTCGTTGACCATGAATTGCTGGTCCCGGAGCCCGAGTATTTCGACAATCGAAACAATCCGGCGGGTACCGTCGGACATGCGGGCGATTTGAACGATGATGTCGATCGCGGCCGCGATCATTTGCCGTAAGGTTTCGATACCGCCCTGGAATTTCGACAATCCGGCCAGCATTTCAAGCCTCACCAGGGCGTCCCGGGAGCTGTTAGCGTGTACGGTGCTCATCGATCCGTCGTGTCCGGTGTTCATCGCCTGCATCACATCCATAACCTCCTCGCCGCGAATTTCACCCAGAATGATGCGATCCGGACGCATCCTCAATGCATTGCGGACCAGATCGCGGGCGCGGACTTCGCCTTCTCCCTCGACGTTCGGGGGGCGGGTCTCCAGGCGGACCACGTGATTATGACCGAGTTGCAGTTCCGCCGCGTCTTCGATGGTCACCAGCCTTTCCCGGTGATCGATGAAACGGCTCAGGATATTCAACAAGGTGGTTTTCCCGGTGCCGGTACCACCGCTGATCAGGATATTGCAGCGCAGCTTCACGGCCTGGCGCAAAAAATCGAGCATGACCTGGTTGAGGGAACCATAAACCATCAAGTCCGCTTCCCGGAGCGGGTCCTTGCGGAATTTGCGCACCGACAGACACGGGCCGTCGATCGCGAGCGGAGGAATAATCGCGTTGATGCGGCTTCCATCCGGCAGGCGAGCGTCCACCATCGGGGTCGACTCATCGAGCCTTCGTCCCAAAGGCGCGATGATTCGCCGAATCACCCTCAGCACATGATCATCGTCGATGAAGCGCAGATCGGTTTCGGACACCTGTCCATTCCGTTCGACGAAAATATGGCGCGCGCCATTGACCATGATATCGTTGATATGCTCGTCCTTGAGCAGCCCCTGGAGAGGGCCGTAACCGGTTATTTCATGGACCATTTCTTCGGTCAGATCATCGAGGTCGTAGCTGGTGACCGCCAACTGCTGATTAGCCGCGTAACGCGTAACCTGATCTCGCACGTAACGAAGTATCTGCTCGTGAGTCCAGTCGGCGAGCGGAATTTTGTCTTCGTCGATCCTATCGATCAAATGACGATGGAGCAGATATTTGAGATCCTGATAGTTTTCGCTGTGCTTGAGGCTGTAATCCTGGCCGAAATATTTCAGGTTCATCGGATTAACTCTCTACGCGATCAAACCAGGAACGAATGGTCGATAGAAATTTCATCCCGGCGGCGCTTTTGGAAATGGACACCTCCGAGCCGGTCAGTTTTTCCGCCAGTTTTCGGACCGCCAGTGTATAAGGGTCGTTCGGTGCGCACTGAAAAAGGCTTTCTCCCGAATTCATCATGTTCAACCGCGCCATCCCGGAAGGAGGCAGTTTCGAGTACAGCGGGAGATCGAATCCTCTCGATACGCTTTGAGCATCGGGTGGCATCTTCGGTAAATAACGGTCAACGACCAGTCCAGTCGAGGCCATCCGGATCTTTTGCTCGACCATGTGGCGAACCAGTTGCAGATTTTGCGTGCAGCTTGGAACACTTTGCTCGACCAGTACCAATATGTTATCCGAGTTGTTCAGAAACAGATTCAGGAAATCGGAAGGCGGAACCCCGCCCAAATTGATCACGATATGGCTAAAGTAGCGGCGCAGGGTTCCCAGCAACACATAGATGTCGGCCGAGGTGATTTCCCCGATCGCGTCGGGCTTGTCCGGCATGGCAATCAGATTCAAGCCGCTTTCGTGTTTGGCGAAGGCGCTGTCGATCAAGGTCGCATCCAATCGTCTGAGGCTTCGGACCGCATCCACGAAGTTATAGGAGGAGGAAAGGCCCAGATACATCAGGGTATCGCCGGGCGGCGCGCCCAGGTCCAGCAACAGCGAGTTCCGCTCCTTACCCGGGCACTGCATCGCCAGTGCCAGATGCAGGGCCAGCATCGGCGAATCCGCGCCCGGCCGGGCGCTGGCCAATGCCGTGATTTTTCCGGTAGTTGACGCGGACATTCTGGCGACGGGCGCGCGGTCCTGCAGGCGGTGGACCAGATTGACCAATTCGCCGGACCGGCTGTCGGTCGTCACGAAGTCTCTGGCCCCTGACCGCATCGCGGCCAGAACCAGGGCATTATCGGCTTTCTCGGCGAGCGCGATCACCGATAACAAAGGCTTTGCGGCGATCAACCCTTCGATCAAACCGGTATCCTGCCGCAAGGTATCCTGCGCCAGATCCACGAAGATCACTTGCGCGCCGGACAGATCGAGGATCTGACGGACCCGTTCAAGAGATCTTTGATCGGCGACTACAATTTCGCCCTCGTCTTTGAGTGCCGTAGCGAGCCAACGGGTGTGTTCGGTACGGCTTGTGACGGCTACGAAGCTATGTTTGTGGTTTATATTGATCATGTCGCTCACGCGGTTTAGTTCGAAAAACCTGATTTGGGCGTTTTTCTGGCGCCAAAATCACCCTTTTCGTCAAAAAAAACATGGTAAAAATCGGGATCGTATTTTTGAAATTCTGCTCCCGGCAAATCCGGCGTTTCAGCGCCTTTGGCAATTGGCTGAATCGAATGGGGCGACACGACCATGATCAACTCCTTGTCGTTCCGGTCGATATTGGTGGAACGAAAGAATGCCCCCAGGATCGGGATGTCTCCGAGCCAGGGCACTTTGTCGACATTGGCCAGGGTGTTTTGACTGACCAGTCCGCTGATCACAAAACTTTCACCATTGCCGAGCGATACGCTGGTATCGGTACGCCTGACACGCAACGCGGGAACCGAGACACCACCCGTCTGAATACCCGCGGTGAAATCCAGTTCACTGACCTCGGGAGCGACTTTGAGTACGATCCGATTAGCATCGAGAACAGTTGGAGTCAGTTTGAGGCGGATACCGAACTCTTTAAAGGTCACACTGATGCTGTTACCGAAACTTCCACCCGCTTGGACCGGAACGGGGAATTCACCGCCGGCCAGGAAGTCGGCGCTTTGCCCGCTCATCACGACCAGTGAGGGTTCGGCGAGCGTGTAGGCGAAGCCATTGTTTTCCAACGCGGAGACGACCCCGAGGATGCCCTCCTTGGCATTGCCGTACAGGAAATTGAACGCTTGCGCCTGCGGGAAAAATCCGCTTGCGGCGCTGATGAGGTTGAACGTTCCATTGTCGCTTTCCACACCGCTCAGAGTACCCGGAGAGGAAAGTGCAAACGTGGTATTGGGTTTGTTTTTGCCGAGGAAGATCCCCGCGTTTTTCAATTTGTTGCGACTGATTTCGACGATTTTGATATCGATCTGGACCTGGGCGTTGAATGCCAGCGTGCTCGCATCCACGGTTCCGACATTTTTGTCCTGCAAGGCCTGGCGTGCCAGGGCATGGTCCTCGAGCGAAGCGCTTTGTCCGGAAAGAGCCAGTTTATTGCCCGCGTCGGATACGCTCAGATCCGAAACCGGAATATCTTGCATCGCATGAGATTGCAGGCCGCTTGACGCGGTTACCAGAATTTCCCTCGAATAATCGGGGCTTCCCTGTCCGCGTCCGCCGCTATGCCAGACAATCAGGCTGGTCGCTCCCGGCTTTCTAGCGGTAATCAAAATCTGCCGCTCCGATATCAGCGCCACATCGGCGATTTCCGGATCGCCGACCGCGACCCGGTCGATGCGTTGACCATATTCGAGTGTGCGTTGCTTTCCCGCTTCGACAGTGATGGCCGATTCAAGCGCCGCGATCGCAAACGGAAATAACAGGATCACTGCGAGGAAAAATAAGAATGCGGTTGAAATTTTAAAATATCGGGTCATCGCTCGATCCCGCCGGTTATCGGGTGATTATTCCGGAATCGGTGATCGTTTCGGGCGTACCTGACGGGCCCAGAACCACTGTTTCCGTGGATGTCCCTTTGTGCACAATGGCGCGTCGCGCGACAGGCAGGGTTCCGGATCTGGTTTTGTGGGTTGGTTTTTTAGCGACAAGATCCCGAAGTTCTATTAAATTCTTCGCCTTTCCCGGTTGCTGTTTTTCCTGAACATACGCTGCAATTGTCCCGCCGGCCGCGCCGTCCTGGATTCCAGCCGTGCCCAACATCGTTTCATCCCGATTGGCCACGCCACGCAATGCGAGTCTGATTTTCCCGCTCGAATCCGCGAGCATCAGTTTCGTCGTTTCGGCCGCGGGAACCGCCAACACCGCGGTCTTGCTGCTTTTGCCGCTGGGTTTTTCCTCGCTCTTTTCGTTCTTTGCCGTTGTCTTCTGCGCCTTGTTTAACAGATTGTCATCCCGGGAGATTTCACTACCCGCCCCTTCCGTTGGCTGCTCAAGAACGTTTCCGAAGGCCAAAACCCTGACATTGGATAAAACTACCTGGGCGGAACTGTGTTCGCCGATTTCCTGCCTGTCGGAGCCCAAAAACAAGAGAATGTCCACCGTGTCTCCGGGTTCGATAAACCCGCCGGTTCCGATGACTTCATCCACTTTGACGGCCATCGCACGCTCACCGGCTCCGAGCGATTGCGCCAACTGACTGTGGGACGGGAAGTGGCTGGCGAGCAGCATTTCGCCGGTGGAAATCGACAATTTTGGCTTTTTGCCGATCAGGTCCTGACTCGCGCCGTAAGCCCGCACCGGGCGAGTTGGAACATGGCCGATCGCGAGGTCGTCGGTAGTGATCGCGTGCCCCGCCGCTATTTCGCGGGCGGCAAAAATAACGGCTTCCCCGGGCGGCTCCACTTTCGCGGGCGCGGCAATTTCCGTTTTCGGCTGGCTGCCCGCCTGATAGCCCATATAGCCGATCACGATCGCGCCGACGGCGAGCAGAACCGCGACGACGCGCAATATTGAACTACTCATGCATGAGCCTGTAATTTTGTATCGGGTGGTTGTTCCGAGAATTTCGCGATCGATTTGATTCGCTGTGACCGATCGGTATAAAGTTGATCATTAAAGTTGCAGCGAAGCGGTGCCCCGTAAATCGGGCGGAAGTCTCGGTACGGCTCCGATGCCGGGTAATGTCAGAATCGGCATCAAGGGGTTGGACGTGTAGCTCCGGAATACCACCGTGACCGTCAGAAGATCGCTGCCCGGATCAAAATCGATCTGAACATTCTGGTTCGAGTTGCCGAGCACGGCGGACTTCGCGGCCGAAGGGAGCCAGGCAAGCAAGTTACCGACTACTGCCCGGACTGCCGGTTTGACTCCACTCTCCAGATAGGCGGAAGTATTCGCAAATTTGGTCGGCTCCACCGCCACGGCAGCCCTCGCGCCCGCGGCCGCGGCATGCTGGAAGGCCTGAATCATGGTCATCGGCAGCGCGTAGCTTACGAGGCCATAAAAGATCGAAAAGAAAATGATGAACATCAGGGCGGCTTCGATCGCGGCGGCTCCGCGTTGGGCACGAGCGGAGGATAGCTTTCCGCGCCGCGCTGAATTTGCAGGGACGGTCCGGCTACGATCATTGAAGTCGTGTGATCGCTGCGAGAGGGGCTGGCAGACAAGAATGTGCATCGGCTGAAAACCCTAGCGGTTCAAGAAATGGATGTTCGGGTCGGAGACGGCGATCAAGAAACCTATCGCAAGCGCAAAACCGAATGGCAAACTCCGGCCTTTCGGTTCGGGAATCGAAAAGTCCATTATCCCGATTTGGGCAAAGCGGTAGGCGAACCAGAATTCCCAGCGGTAAGCTTGGATCCACAGAACGGTAATGAATCCAACCAATAGGCCTGCGCAAACATAGGTGATCGACAACGCTTGCAATCCGCCGAGAAGTCCCATCGATACCAGCAGCTTGACGTCTCCCGCGCCAAGCCGCCGAACGGCATAGGCCGGAAGGGTCAACAATGCCGCAGCGATCGCGGCGCCTGTGCAGGAGCTCCAGGACGTCTCCAACCAGCCATACCCTGTAGCAACGAGCATCGCAAGAGCCGCCGCGGCCCCTCCCAGGGTGAGCAAGTTCGGGAGACGGCGGCGGCATACATCAAAACCTCCGCAGACCAACGCCCAGCCTGAGAGAATCCAGGGTTCTATGGGAATGGCTGTGAAGTGTTCCATAATCGGAGCGCTTTATTTCAATGCTCCTTGAATGCTAGTAAATATGGCTGAAATTTCTGTTTTAATCGGGCTCACGAACAGTCCCAGAACAACCGCCACCATCGCGGCAATCAACGCATATTCAATACCGCTCGCGCCTTCTTCGTCGCGCAGAAAACCAACTAACCATTGTTTCATGGATTTAAACCTCCAATTGATTACAGTAAACAAAAACAGGGTACGACAGGGAGTCATCACCGTTGAGAGTTTGGATTTGTCAAAGACCATTCAGGGTAAGTGACTACCGAGAACGGTAATCTGTACGTAATAATCGTAGTCTATTTGGCGCAGAATAAAAGACAGTGCACCAGATTGGAGCCCTGGACGGTTAAAAAGCCGCCGGAGCAGTGGCAGGTGTTTCCAGATGAACGCTAGATCGGACTCTGCCACTCCACGCGGTTGCGGCCTCGCTCCTTGGCTTTGTACAAGGCTTGGTCGGCCGTTTGCACCAGAATCCCGGAGTCGCCCTGTTCGGGTGGAAACAGACTCGCGCCTCCGAGACTGATCGTAACCCGGCCCCGGGGTGAGTCGAGATGCGGGATGGCGAGATTTTCCACCGCGGTCCGCATTCGTTCGCCGAGCTGGAAAGCATCATCGCGGGTCATATGGTAAAGCAGTATCACGAATTCCTCGCCACCGTAACGAGCCACCAGGTCGCTTGCGCGTTGCGCCGAGCGGGCCAAGGCCCGAGCCACTTGCGCGAGACACTGATCGCCTGGTTGATGACCGTAGCGGTCATTGTATTTTTTAAAATAATCAATATCGATTAGAATCAGCGACAAGGGTACTCGATTGCGCGCGGCCCGGCGCCACTCCTGTTCCAGGACATGATCGAAACGGCGCCGGTTGGCAATGCGGGTCAACTTGTCTTCATCGGCGGCATTTTCAAGTCCAAAGCGGGACAACAAGGTCTCCATGAGATCCGCATGGGCATGTCGAGCCGAAAGCAAGAGGCTGATAGCCATCAATAATAAAAACGGAACAACCTGCCAGCCCAAATCACCATGCATCCGAGTTTGCACGACAAGCGCAGGTCCGATCACGCCCAGAACGTATGCCGAGTAGACCGAAGGGAGCGCGGCTAGCCTGGGCAGGGCGCCCGCGGCGATCGCTCCTAACATCAATAACCCGAAGAAATGAACCGAAAGTGTGAAGTAAGGAAATAAAAGCGCGGTCAAGCCAAAACTGAGACCGGCGATTCCTGCCGTCAAGATATGGGACGCCGGCCTCTTCACGTCCGCGAAATGTTGAACCTGCTTGAGATGGTGACGGCCGGCCAGCCATTGCCACAGGCCTCCGACCAGGACACCGCCAAGCCATAGAAAAAAGATCGACTGTTGAAGTTCGTGCCAGATCACGGCAGAGAACACGGCGGCGTGCAGGCAGTGGCTGAAAAACACCTTACCGGATCGCTTGTAAATCTGTAGAAGCTTCTGCGAATAAACTAGATAGGGATTAACCACTGTTCGCGGTTTTCCTTTAAAAAAACGTAATATTTAAATTTTGGCATGCGAGAACTGATAATCATCCAGCCAACCCCCGACTGGGTTTATAGTTCTTCGTGATGACGATCGGAACGTAAACCTGAGAACAGGGGCCGAAGATGAAACTATAAGGTGGAATTGACTTACATTCCAATAACCGTGTGATTGAGTTGTTGAACGAGGAAGGCCGCCCGGTATGCCACGAATTAATTTTGACCCGGGGTATGGATTTATATATGCTGAAAATAATCCGTCTAGGGTGCTTCTAACATCATGACCGTTATCGCTTTCGACACCCTGAAGTTCGCCAAACGTCTCAAGGAGGCCGGATTCACCGAGCAGCAGGCCGAGGCGCTGGCCGCCGCGGAAGCGGAATTCATTGAAGAAAACCATGTCGCCAAACGTGATCTGAAGGAAACCGAGGCCGCTCTGCAAAGGGATATCAAGGAACTTGAAGTCGCGCTAAAAAGGGACATCAAAGAACTTGAGGTTGCTCTGAAACGCGATATGGAAGCGCTTGGAGCCACGTTGCGCAACGAGATCCATCAGCTTGACCTCAAAATTGAAGAACTTCGCTCTGATCTTTCCCGGGACATCAAACAGCTAGACCTCAAGATCGAACAACTTCGCTCCGATCTTACCCGCGACATGAAAGACCTGGAATATCGCATGACCATCAAACTCGGGGCGATGCTGGTAGTGGCAGTGGGAGCGATGGCGGCGCTGGTGAAGATTCTGTAAGTTCGTGGTTTCGTCCCGTGTGACTACCCGCACGGCTCGGTTTGCCCTCGTACGACCACGCGGCGGAGCAACGGACGGATCACCAGGACCAGAGGCTGCCGAGACAGCCAAAAACCTTTGCCAGGTCCAGCCCCACGATAATCACAACCCTCAGTGCAATCAGGAGATGCCGGAGAACCTCGGATTTTTTAGCGGTCATTCCGGCAATTGACTTGGCAGCGGCGGCCGGCGGGGCTTCGTGAGTTAGTCCATGTTCGAAGTAGACACCCTTATCCAAAATCCAAGCGCGGATTTTGGGGTCGCCATCAGAATTGACAACCCATCGGGTTTTGAGTGCTTTTCCGTTTAAGAAAAAAGAGCGTTTATTTTTCCTATACTCACGGCGCCTGGCCCTATATAATCCCCAAGCCTCATAGCCCTCGACCCCGCGGTTCAGTTCAACAGGTCTTATCCGCCATTCGGCCGCATTGAGGATGAGATTCTATTCGTTAGGCACTGACGGGACTCGGCTTCACCATCAACAAAAAGGAGAAGTAACCATGTTTGCTCAACTGACTAAAAATCACATGAAATTCCTCGTGTCGATCGCCGCTGTCCTGACGCTCGGGGGGGATTCATAGCACCTACGGCCTTCGCAAAGATTGCGATGAACACGATTGCCCCCGTCGCCATCGTGACCGACAACGGCCGTCACATCATTGCGACGGGGCCGATTTCGTGCACCGAGGGGGAGCGGGCGTATCTACGCGTGACGGTGACACAGCGTTCCACCGGGGCCGCGGCAGAGGGCCAAACCCCAATTACCTGCACAGGTATTGATCACATCCAGCAATGGGAAGTCCATGCATCGACACCAGGCAAGACGAGTCTTGAGGAAGGGTCAGCAACGGCTGTCGCTTTAGCTCGCACCGCCGATCGTCGGGACATCACCGATGCTTATCAGTGGTTGGTCGCTATCACGCAGGTGGTAGAGAAGCCAGCGTGAGCAGCAGCGTTGCCCACCAACACCGCCTAACAATCGGATCGACTCGGACTGCCGACTATGCTGCGGTGTTCATTAACACCCCGTCGCAACGGATCTCTATGGCGATGGTCGCGTCCGAGGCGGATCGGTTCGCGGCCGCGCACCCGTGTGCCCGCCATTCGTCGGTGGAAACACCCGGCGCTCGGTGCGATACTGGACGATGATGTCTTCCCCCCTGCATCGCACCCACTATACCTGGGCAGAATATATGGCGCTCGAGGCATCGAGCAACGTCAAGCACGAGTATCTGGACGGCCAGATCTATGCGATGGCGGGCGGCACGCCCGAGCATGCGGCGCTCGCGGCGGCGGTCATCGGTCTCCTGTTCCCCCAACTGCGCGGGTCACCCTGCCGCGCCCACGACGCCGCTCTGCGGGTACGCGTGCCCGAGACCGAGACCGGCCTCGCCACGTATCCAGATGTGACCATCGTCTGTGGTCCCTGGCAGCGCGACCCCGACGACGCCAACGCGGTGACGAACCCGACGCTCATCGTCGAGGTGCTGAGCCAGAGCACCGAGGACTACGATCGAGGCGATAAGTTCGAACATTACAAGACCCTCCCTTCGCTTTCCGAGTACGTCCTTGTTTCGCATCGCGAGCGCAGCATCGCGGTCTGGACGAGAGATCGAGAAGCGACCTGGAACTGCAGTACCTCACGCGCCGGTGAGGTGGTCCGCCTCGCGTCGATCGGCGCGCGTTTGGACGTAGAAGAGCTCTACGATGCTGCAACCGAACCGCCGGGGTGAAGGAGACAGGGGCCGGAACGGACGGGTATTATAAATGGGATGAACATGATTGCGACGCGAGGCTCACCAACTTCATCCGTACCATCGTCGCCGTGTGATCGGCCACCCGGTCCTCCATCTCACGGGTTCGCGGGGGCTCGGGCCACGCCGCTTCGGGTTTACCTTGTGGAGCCTCGTTCCCGCCGCGCCGGGCTCGGGGAGGTTTCGCGCGTCGACTCACCCTGTGGGGGCCGCGCTGAACAGACGGCTCACGGTGCGAACGGCCACCATCCCCGGTCGGTTCGCGATGGTTCCGTGACGGCGGCTCGACGTGGCGACGGGGAACCTGCATCGGTGCGGGCTCCGGAACCCACACCGGCCATTTGCTGCGCATGATGTCTACCCTTGTCTGCGGGAAGATCTGAGGACAGGTCTATAATTGGTGTTCCTGGTGGGGGATCTGTACAAATATAGACCTGACCTGTACCCAATGTTCATGATTATAGACCCTGATCACTCTGTGACCCGGATCACTTTTAGGTCAAACATCGGCATTAAGCAACTAAGCAACACGGGTTTCAACAGGCCTAACGTGAATATCAGCGCAATGCTGTCGGGCTTTCCAGAGATCATAGTATTTTGCAACCTGAGCCAGTGAGTTGCATTCGGCTTACCGAATGTCATTCCGTTTTAATCACGGGACTTGCGCGATGTAAAACGAAACAGGCGCGTCGGCGGTTCGCATTTTCGCGGTCTGGAGCCGTAACGCGATGGTCTGGCGGAAGTCCGCGGTGCGCTGATGGCCGGATAGTTGACCATGCCGGACGGCCTGCACCTTCTGGTACCGGTCATTTTTCTCCGGGTTGCGGGAACCTTTGCGCGGATGCGTTTCAAAATCCGATTGCGGAACTGAATCCGGGCTTTGT
>JBOICY010000460.1:0-2085 GCA_050740335.1 Methylococcales bacterium
GGTCTCCAGCGCGGCAGGCAGTAAATCTTCGGGAACCTGCCGACCCTGCTACCCCGGGAGTCAACGAATGCCACTTCCGTTATTCCAGCATCCATCCAACGGCCTTCCCCTTCTGACCACCGGGTCGGCTTCTCTGCCCTTCGTTTACGAGGCTACTCATAGCTTCACTTGGGTTACGGCCTGCTCTCTTGCTGTTTGGAAACTTACGACCCCGTGTTACCACGACGCCGCTTCCTCATGCTACTGGGGTGTACGGACAATTCCCCGGACGCGACTTTAACCCGCTAGAATCACTGCTGTTACTGCGAACGGTCAGACTCGATGGCACTTTTTAGACCGTCGGTCCCCACCCCTTGCCTTTGGTTGATGACAGGGACTCCTCTCTCTTCTCAAGCGGCGCGGAATGCGTCAAATTGGGATCGCAGGCATGGGGTCAATTCTCAGTTCTCACATCCCAACATTTTCAGCCATACTTAAAAATATGGCTAGACCGCTGAGACTTGAATGTGACGGTGCGCTGTAACATGTCACGGCGCGGGGTGATCGTCGCGGGGATAATTTCCTACAGGACGAAGACCGTATGGAGCGATTGGCGATTTCGGGGGAGGTGTGCGACCGCTTCAACTGGCTTGTCCATGCGTATTGCCAGATGACCAACCACTACCACCTGCTCGTCCGAAACGGTGGACGGGAATCTTTGGCGAGGGATTGGGCAGCTGAACGGCGTTTATACGCAATGGTTCAATTACCGCCATGGGATGAGTGGGCATTTATTCCAGGGACGTTACAAAGGCATTCCGGTCCGGAAGCAGGCTTATTTGCTCGAACTGACCCGCTATGTCGTATTGAATCCAGTGCGGGCGAGAATGGTCGCAGACCCCGCCGATTGGCCCTGGTGCAGCGACCGGTCTGTGATTGGCGAAGCAGCGGCTCCTTCCTGGCTCGATACCGATTGGCACACGTCGGTGGCGGTAAACTACGCCAGGAGTCTGGTCGACACAGAGATCCATGATGATCGGCTGCGGCTCGTGATGCGGGTGAGGCGCGCGCTTATCCATGGTGCAGCGCCCGAAATTTACCGATTTATGCCTGCTGAAGTTCGATAGGGAACAAGGGGCCGGGGAATGTGTCCGTCGAAGGTCGACACAAGGGATGCGTTGCAATCCAATCTTTCACGACTTCCTCCATCCGGCCTTACCAGCCGGGACCGGTGGCTTTGAAATACTCCACCACTTCCGGTGCGACTCCAATCGACAGCCGCACTTTTGTCGCCTGTGGTCCAGCTACTTGGCGTGAGCGATCCGGATGGTTGTCCCCTACCGGACTCATCCGGTTCAGAAGCTCATCGGAAAGCGGTGGCGATTCAACGGCGCTCCAATGTTCCGGGTCAATATTTTCAGGTCTGTGTTTCATAATATGTAAGTACTCACCCCATAAACCGCATCAAAAAAAGCTTGACAGGTTTTTGACGCAAAAAATCGGATTGGGTTGAGGGTGACTTAAACCAAGCCCGGTTGGCAATTGAAGCTGGTCAGCACGCATTTTTCGCGGATTGAGTGGTGTTGTCTCAAGAAATCGATTTCAAGGGCTTCCCTCCGCTCTGCAGAGGCCGAAAAAACCCAGGATAGGATGCATTGATCGCAAATGCACCCGATCACGATGGATGGCAAGCCTCGACGAATCCTCGGTGAGACAGGAAGTTATTCGGTTAAAAACCGATTTTGAACAGTTGCGCGCCGACGGCGAAATCAGCGCTGAAACTCAGGCCATCATGACCGGCCTGTTCCGGCATTGTCGAACTGATCTGGGCCGTTTTTCTGGAAAAAACCACCTCCGAAGACACGACCCACTCCAGCCAGCCTGCGTCGCAGGCCGCGCAAGATGAGTCGGCCTTGGGCCATGCCGGCAGTCACGGCAAAGGCAAGCGCGCCAAGCAAGAAAGCGTTCCCAACACAGGCACTGTGGAAACGCTGTCGGTGGCTCGCGTAGACCGCTGCGATCACTGCGGGGAAGCGCTGAGCGAGGTGCTCTGCACTTGTCCTGAAAGAGGCACCAAAATCGCTATGGTGTTCGAAACAGTGATCG
>JBOICY010000461.1:0-11079 GCA_050740335.1 Methylococcales bacterium
GCCTCCGACGCCGCTTGCTTGGCCGCCGAACATCCGCACATCGCTATTTCCATCTTTCAAGAACTCCTCGATGAGATCGCCCGCGTTCGTTACTATCCTCCAAAAACACCGCGACCGCCCTGTCCTCGGATCTGCAAGAAATCAATCAACAAATGGCAGCGCGCACGTGCCGAAAAACTTGTGCGGGCTTAAGTCAACAGCATTGCCCTTGGCTCATCTGCTACCCCGTTGACGACTCATTGTTGTAGACTTGGCGGCCATTAACGATAGCGGCGATCGTTTAGGCAAAGGATCCCCATGCTCGATGTACTCAAGTGGCGCTCGAGTATTCTGACCAAGTAGAATGAATTCAGACCACTCCTTAAAACCGTAAACAAAAATGTCATCCATCCGTTTTCCCGACGAACATCCATGGCATGAGGATATTACTCCCAAAAAGGTCGGCGTGCTGTTGGTCAATCTCGGAACGCCGGAAGCTCCGGACGCGATTTCGGTCAAGCGATATCTCGCGGAATTCCTTTCCGACCGAAGGGTCATCGAACTGCATCCGTGGCTCTGGATACCGGCGCTGCACGGTTTGGTTCTGCCTCTCAGGTCGAAACGCGTCGCCGCAAGCTATAACAAAATCTGGCGCCGGGAGACCGATGAATCCCCTCTGCGGTTTTTTACGCGGAAGCAGTCGGAGTCGCTCGGCGAGTATTTTAATCACTCGAACCGGGATGTGATTGTCGATTGGGCCATGCGATACGGGAGTCCGTCGCTACCGGAGGCCCTTGCAGACCTCAATAAACGGGGCTGCCGGCGGATTCTGGTTGTTCCGCTCTATCCGCAATACAGCGCGACCACGACCGCGTCGGTAATCGACAAGGTTTTCGAATCTCTGAAAACGATGCGTTATCAACCCGCGCTTAGAATCCTTCCGCCCTATTATGACCATCGCGACTATATCGAGGCATTGGCCTCGTCTGTCGAACACTACCTCGCGAACAGCTCCAATAAGCCCGATGTCTTGATCGCTTCGTTCCATGGATTGCCCCAGGCCTACGTTGAAGCCGGAGATCCCTATTATTCTCATTGCGCGACCACGACCCGATTGCTTCGGGAACGGCTCGGAGTGGATGAAAACTTTTTACGGATGTCATTCCAGTCCCGCTTCGGGCCCGAAAAGTGGCTGCGGCCCTATACGGACGAAACCTTGATCGATCTTGCCGTTTCGGGGGTTCGCAGTGTCGCGGTTGTGACGCCTGGATTTGCGGCGGACTGTCTGGAAACCCTGGAAGAAATCGCGATGCAGAACCGGGAATTGTTCCTCGCGCGGGGTGGTCTGGATTACGATTATATTCCTTGTCTGAACGACTCGCCAGCGGGTATTGCTATGCTGGCCGCCATGATCGGGCAGGAACTGTCCGGATGGATTGGATTGTAAGAATCCAAATTGACGGACCTTTTTGCTCTGAGCCTAAGACGAGCCCAGATTCGCAATGGAATTCCCGGAAATCGGAATGTCTGAGCGGCGCAGAATAAAAATCGGCATCAGCAGTTGTTTGCTGGGTGCCAAGGTCCGCTACGACGGCGGGCATAAGCGCGACAGGACGATCACCGAGGTGTTGACTCAGGTTTTCGAATTGGTTCCGGTGTGCCCGGAAGTGGATTCGGGATTGGGTGTGCCACGCGAGCCGGTTCGCCTGGTCCGGCTGGATGAGGGGACAACCAAAGTGCTTGGAGTGAAGGACCCTCGGCTCGACCTTACGGCCACCCTCGCAGGGTTCAGCCATTCGCGCATGGCCGATCTCGCCGCGATCCGGGGATATATTGTCAAAAGCAAATCGCCGAGCTGCGGCATGGAAAATGTTCCCATCTATTCCGAGCACGGCGAAACGGTCAACTGCGGACGCGGTATTTTCACCTCGATTCTGATGCAGACCTACCCCTTGCTTCCGGTCGAAGAGGAAGTCAGGCTCTCCGATCCGGTGCTTCGAGAGAATTTTCTCGAGCGGGTGCTGGTCTACGATCGCTATTCTCGGACAGCCTCCTAGTAGGCAGTCGTGTTAAATTGCAATGCCTCGTCACCCCGGCAGGGATTGCCGGGGTCCAGAACACAAGGATGTGATCGCCGCAGTTGCCGCCCTTGGCAACTGGATTCCGGCAATCCCTGCCGGAATGACGGATTCAGGTGGTTCAAATTGACTACCTCCTGGATTTCCGGAGAGTTCAGTTCATGGTTTTTAATTTTTCGTCGAGACTGCCGTATCCGCGAAGATTGATCATTTTCAGGCGGATCCCCTTGGTTTTCGCCTCAATCTCGAAATCTTTCAAAATGGTATAGACATCGTAGTCAAGGTAGCGTGACGCCGACGCATCGATAATGACTTCCGAATCATCCGGCAGGCTGTCCAGGGTTTGCAGGATATGGGCTTTGTTCAGAAAAGAAACGCTTTCGGACAGATGCAGGATGACCTTGTTGTTGTGATGTTCCTCGTGGAAACAGAACGCAACCTTGTAATTTTCCAACAATATATAGAACAGCGCGATCGCCACGCCGATTCCGATCCCGGTCAATAGGTCAGTAAAGATCAGGCCGACGACCGTGGCGATAAACGGAATGAAATGATAGGGCCCGGTATGGTACATTTCTTTAAACAGTTTCGGCTTGGCCAGTTTGGAGCCGACAACGATCAGAATCGCGGCCAGACTCGCCAAGGGGATTCTGTTGAGAACCCCCGGAATCAACAGGATTACACACAGCATCAGAAAGCCGTGAATGAAGGCCGACGCCCGGGTTCTTCCTCCCGCTTGAATATTGGCCGAACTGCGGACGATGACTTGGGTCACCGGTAGCGCACCAATGAGCCCCGCGATGGCATTGGCGATTCCTTGCGCGACCAACTCCCGGTTGGTGGGGGTCACGCGCTTGAAGGGGTCGAGTTTGTCGGTGGCTTCGACACAAAGCAGCGTCTCCAGACTCGCGACGACGGCGATCGTCAAGGCGGTCAGATAGACAGCGGAATTCGATAAGGAGGAAAAATCCGGGAAGGAGATCTGATTAACGAGATCGCCGGCGCTGCGTAAAACTGGAATGTCGACCAGGTGATTTTGGGAGAGGGCCAGCGCGGGAACCCAGACGACGAAGGCCTGGTTAATCAGGATTCCCGCGATCACCGCGATCAAAGAGCCCGGAATCGTTTGAGCGATCGACAATCTCTTCACGAAAGGCAGTCCCCAAAGAATCAATATTGCGAGTGAGATCAGTGCGATGATGATGGCGCCCGGAGCAAGATGATCCAGGGTATGCAGTAATTCGCTCAAGGTCGTGTGATCGTCGTGCTCGTGAAAGTCCTCGTTTCCTTCGAAATCGACGTCGTACCCCGCGGCATGCGGGATTTGTTTGAGGATAATGATCATGCCAATGCCGGAGAGCATGCCGGTGATCACCGAGGAGGGAAAGTAGTATCCGATAATCCCGGCCTTGAGGGCACCCATGATTATCTGAAAGATGCCGGCCAGCACCAGTGCGAGCAGAAAGGCTTCGAACCCGAGATCCTGGATCGCTGTCAGCACAATCACGGCAAGACCCGCCGCCGGGCCACTCACGCCCAACGGGGAATGGCTAACCAACGGGACCAGGAGTCCTCCAATCACCCCCGCGATCAAACCGGAAAACAGCGGTGCTCCAGACGCCAGCGCGATGCCGAGAGCAAGTGGAACCGCGATCAGAAAGACTCCGATACCGGCCGGAATGTCATAGCGGAGATTGGAAAATACGTTGAGGTTTTCGTGGTGAGGGAATTGCTCGTTATTATTCATCGTTCTCTTGCTTAGGTTCTGCGGGATTCTGGTGTAATCCATCTCACGATAACGCCCTTCATGCTGGAACAAGATCCACCCTGTGGTCTGACCGGAACGAAAAAGCGGAGTTCCTCGATTTCGGGTGAATTCTTTTCCAAGACCGGCGCTTACACGATGCCGGAGAGCGGCGATTGTTTTGGCGATCCCAAGTTGACCGATTTGGAAGCCGAAAAATGGCCTGTATAATGTGTTTCATTTTTTGAATAGTCGATGTCCGATTTTCTTCAGGAACTCAAGCGCAGAAGGACCTTCGCGATCATCTCCCACCCGGATGCGGGTAAAACAACCCTGACCGAGAAACTGCTCTTGTTCGGCGGCGCGATCCAGTTGGCCGGCTCGGTCAAGGGACGCAAGGCACAGCGGCATGTGACTTCGGACTGGATGGAGATGGAGAAACAAAGAGGGATTTCCGTGACCACCTCGGTCATGCAGTTCGAATACCGCGATCGCGTCATCAATCTGCTCGATACGCCGGGTCACGAGGATTTCTCCGAAGATACCTACCGGACTCTGACCGCGGTCGATTCCGCGCTCATGGTGATCGACAGCGCCAAGGGGGTCGAGGAGCGAACCATCAAACTCATGGACGTGTGCCGCTTGCGCGATACCCCGATTCTGACATTCATCAACAAACTGGACCGGGAAGGACGCGATCCGATCGATCTCATGGACGAAGTCGAGGAGATCCTGAAAATTCAGTGTGCGCCGGTAACCTGGCCGATCGGCATGGGAAAGCGTTTCAAAGGAGTTTATCACCTCTATGAGAATGCGGTGCATCTCTTCGATCCGCGCCACGGCGGAAAAATTGCGCGCGGTGAAATGATTCAGGGTCTGGATAATCCACGGCTCGATGAATTGCTCGGAGATCAGGCCGAGGAACTGCGCGCGGAAGTCGAACTGGTCAAGGGTGCGAGTCACGAACTCGATGTCGAAGCCTACCTCGCGGGATTGCAGACTCCGGTTTTTTTCGGTTCGGCGATCAACAACTTCGGAATTCTGGAATTACTCGATGCGTTTGCCGATTATGCACCGCTGCCGAGGCCGCGCGAGGCCGAACAGCGGCTCGTTCCGTCCGAGCATGAGAAATTCACCGGGTTTGTATTTAAGATCCAGGCGAACATGGACCCCGCGCATCGCGACCGGATCGCGTTCCTCAGAATCTGCTCGGGAAAGTTCAGCAAGGGGATGAAAATGTACCAGGTCCGGACCGGTAAAAGCGTGCAGATTGCCAACGCGATTACTTTTCAGGCCGACACCCGGAAGAATGTCGAAGAGGCCTATCCGGGCGATATACTCGGGCTGCATAACCATGGCACGATTCAGGTCGGAGATACCTTTTCCCAGGGCGAGGAACTCAAATACGCAGGAATCCCTTATTTCGCGCCCGAGCTTTTCCGTCGCGTCGTGCTCAAGGACCCGTTGCGCTCGAAGGCCCTGCAGAAAGGTCTCGTGCAATTGACCGAAGAGGGCGCGACCCAATTATTCAGGCCATTGAAGAATAATGACCTGATTCTCGGGGCAGTCGGAGTCTTGCAGTTTGATGTTACCGCATTCCGTTTGAAGTCCGAGTATAACGTCGACTGCGTGTATGACAATGTGGCCGTCAGTACGGCCCGTTGGGTCGTGTGCGGCGATCCCGGGATGCTTGCGGATTTCAGGAACAAGGCCTTCGCGAACCTGGCCGAGGACGGGGGTGGTTACCTGGTCTACCTGGCGCCGACTCGCGTGAATCTGCAGTTGACCGAGGAGCGATGGCCGAAGCTTCGCTTCAAGGAAACCCGTGAATTGTAAATCGGGTCGCTTGTGTGCGACCCGGAATGCGATTAATTACAACACGAAGGGAACAGCGACCGATCGTTCGGCCCGTTAAAAAGCCGTTCCCGCTTTCCGGAAACGGCTTTTTGATTTTATCCGCGCGGCAAATCAGGAACTATTTCTTCTTGTCGACCTTGCCAGCCGGAACCTTGCCCTCGGCACGACAGTTCAGATAAAGCCAGATCGCTTCGATCGCCTGGTCGTCGGTCAGTTTGGCTTTTTTAACCGGGCCGACTTCCTTAATGGCATCGATCGCTTTCGGCATCGCGTTACGGCCGTTTTTCAGCACCGTCGCGAATTCGTCCTTGCTGAGTTTCTTCACGCTTTCCAGCAACTTCGGATTTGGCGAAACATCGTGGCAGGTTGCGCAGCCGCGTCCGAAGGTGCGGTCATAGATCTTGCTGCCGACCCAGGTCGCTTCGTCCACTTCAGTCCCCTCGGATTTGCACACGTCACCCGCGATCGCCTGGCTCATTGAACCGCCAAGGAACAAATTGGTCGCCAGAATCGCGCCAGGCAGTAAATGCTTAGATGTTTTTATCATAATTATTCCCTCTATAAAAATGTTAAGAACCGGTTCAGTCTCTCGGCTCCTCTTATCCGAGGGAAACACAGTTCAAGCCCAAAAAAATGACGTAAATTCAAGTCGTGCAAAGGATAGGGAATTCGTTGTCATTTTTCAATTGCTTTGAACAAAAACCGGGAAAAATTCCTGCGAACCGAGCCAGCTTGAATAACGGACTGCTTTCCCGCCTGCAATTCGGAACCGGTGCGAGGCCGATCGATTGACAATATAACCGATTAAGCTGAACATGAAATGAATTCAGGAGTTTCTACTCCAGCAATCTCGTTGATCCATCAATCCAACCGAATGACACCCGATGATCCGGATTGGCGTCGACCTTGGCGGAACCAAAATCGAAATCATTGCCCTGGACTCGATTGGCCGGGAACTGACCCGCCGGCGGGTCGATACTCCGCGGGGCGAATACCGGGCGATCCTGGATACCGTTGCGGAACTCGTATCAACCGTGGAACACGGTCTCGGACTCCAGGGTACGGTCGGTATCGGGGCTCCCGGAGCGTTGTCAAAAACCAGTGGCTACCTGAAAAATTCGAATACCGTGGTGCTGAACGGCAAGCCTCTGCTTCAGGATTTGCAGGCGGTCTTGAATCGCGAGGTCCGAATCGCGAATGACGCGGATTGCTTTGCGCTGTCGGAGGCGGTTGATGGCGCGGCCTCCGGCGCCGATACCGTGTTTGGCGTGATACTGGGCACCGGTGTCGGGGGTGGAGTGGTCGTGAAGGGGAGATTGCTGGCCGGGCCGAACGCAATCGCGGGCGAATGGGGCCATAATCCATTGCCCTGGTTGAGCGAAGAAGATCAGCCCTTACGACAATGCTATTGCGGCAAAATCGGGTGCATCGAAACCTTTTTATCCGGTCCGGGCTTTGCCGCTGCTTACGAGGCGCGCGAAGGAATCGCGCTTTCAGCCGCCGAAATTGTTCGGGCCGCGCTGCGAGGAGACCCGGCCAGCTCAGCCTGCCTGCGACAGTACGAGCACCGTCTGGCGCGCGCTCTCGCGATGGTGATTAATATCATCGATCCGGATGTCATCGTACTCGGCGGAGGCATGTCCAACTGTAGAAGCCTCTATGACAATGTGCCTCGACTCTGGCGGGAATTCGTGTTTTCGGACCGGGTGGATACACGACTGGTGCCACCGATGTTCGGTGATTCGAGCGGTGTTCGCGGCGCCGCATGGTTGTGGGACAATGTCCGGAACGGTAACGAGTAGAGGGTCGAATCCATGTTGAGCGTTCAGGCGACCGCGGAGCAGGTCGGAGTCCTCGCGATCAAAAGGCATATCTTTCTATGCTGCGATCAAACCAAACCAAAATGTTGCAGCAAAGAAGAAGGGCTGTTGGCTTGGGAGTATTTGAAGAATCGGCTCAGGGAGTTGGGGCTGAGCCGTTCGGGAAGCGTGTATCGGACCAAGGCCAACTGCCTGCAAATCTGCCAGGACGGGCCGATCGCGGTAGTCTATCCCGAAGGGACCTGGTATCACTCCTGTACACCCGAAGTCCTTGAAATCATTATTCAACGCCATTTGATCGGAAACCAGGTCGTCGAGGAATACTTGATTCACGATTGCAATCTGGTCTGAGCCTTCACGCGTGGTAGCTCAGCCACGCCGAATCAGCGAAACGTTTTTCGCCCGTACCGGGCATCCCACTCCCTTCGCCGAAACCCATTTCGCCGGGCCGGATGATTGCGGTTCCCGCATCAACTCCGTCGCGCGATAAAGACGTTATCATTTTCAATCAGTTGCTTCTTCATTCGGTCCATTGCCAGCCGACCGGATGGGCTGGTACAGCGCTTGCTTGCCTAAATTTTGAAATCCCCGATCGGTGAGCCGGTTATCGGCCTTTTGAACGGGTTCAGCGGAAAGGCCTTGGCGGTTGCCGGCGGCGCGCCGGGACTTGAGCTTGAAGCGTTGCCAACCAGACATCATCAACATTTTTAAGAGGACAGAGCCATGCACGACATTGATCGCACAATGATGGAATATGAACCGGAGATGGAATATGAAGCTGATTATGAAGGCGTACTCGATGAGGCCGACGAAATGGCTTTGGCGGCCGAACTGCTCGGAGTCATGGATGAAGCCGAGCTCGACCAGTGGTTCGGAAATCTGTTTAAAAGAATCGGAAGCGCCGCGGGCAAGTTTATAAAATCGCCGGTAGGCCGCGCACTGGGCGGCATTCTGAAGAACGCGGCGCAACAAGCGCTGCCGATTGTGGGAGGAGCGCTTGGCACCGCGATCGGCGGTCCCGCGGGTGGCGCGCTGGGCAGCCAGTTGGCGGATAAAGCAGGCCAGATATTCGGCCTCGAACTCGAAGGACTCAGCGAGGAAGACCAGGAATTCGAGATGGCGAGACACTTCGTGCGCTTTGCAGGCACCGCGGCGGAGTTGGCGGCAGATGCGCCTCCCGGCGTCGATCCGAAGATGGCGGCAAAATCAGCGGCGGTAACGGCGGCCCAACAGCATGCGCCCGGCCTGTTACGCCCTGCCGGCACTCCCCCTGCTTCCATGTCCACCATGCCGATGAGACGGACCATGCCGATGATGGGTAGCGGCCGCAGCGGGCGTTGGGTACGGCGGGGCCGCAAGATCATCGTGCACGGCGTCTAGGCAGCTCGCGCTGATCGGAGTGTCGTCCATGATGAACGAGCCTGCTTATGTGCGCTGGATGTTGATGCAGGAGGCGCGTGCCTTGCTTGCCCGGCTGGGCCAGGTGAAACCGTTTGCATTGACGGAGTCAACTGTCCCCGCGGCAAATTTCTCATTATCGGCCCAAACCGCGATCGAGCGCTATCTGAGTGCGGGACGGCATGCGCTGCGTTTACGAGTGCTGGCCTACTTGCGCTGGTTGCAAGGCCTGGACGATCGGAACACCCAACCAGCCGAGGCGCAGCGCCGGTTGAGCCTGCTGCGGCTGGGATTCAACGCCACTCTTTCTCAGTTCGATATTTTCGCGGATGCCTTGACGCAGCGCAGTGAAAGTGAAACCGGCGTCTGGTTGGCGGGGCTGGATGTGGTTGCCGCGGATGCGCTGCAACTCGAGAATTATTACGCGTCGCCTCCGGTGATTTGTTATCTGGACCGTGGCGCGGGCGCGGCGATTCGCCGGGCCCGGACCCGCTTACCGGGAGGTGGAGCAAATCCGGTCGCGGTGATTCGGGTACCGCGCGAGCGAATGGTCGGCAGCGGCGTCGCCTCTTCACTGATCCATGAAGTCGGCCATCAAGCGGCGGCCTTGCTGGATCTCGTGAACTCCCTTCGAAACGTATTGCAGCAGCAGGAGCGCGAGGACAAGGATAGCGTTTGGCTTTACTGGGAACGCTGGATATCGGAAATCATAGCGGACTTTTGGTCGGTCGCCAGGGTCGGGGTAGCCTCAACCCTTGGGTTGATGTCTGTCGTGAGTCTGCCACGGGCCTTTGTGTTTCGCATCAATCTGGACGATCCCCATCCTTTCCCCTGGATCCGGGTCATCCTGAGTTGCGCGATCGGTCAGGCGCTTTATCCCCACCCGCAGTGGCGACGGCTGGCCCGGCTTTGGGAATTGTTTTACCCGAAGACCGGCTTGGACACGGCGCGTTATACCTTACTCAATCGTCTCGAAGCCAGTATCCCAGAATTCGTCGAGCTGCTGATTCATCATGAGCCTCGAAGTCTGCGCGGCCTGTCGCTGATTGAAGTCATGGAGACCGAGACGCGTTCGCCTGATCGTCTAACCGATCTTTACGAAAACTGGCGGCGCACACCGTCGGCGATGTATCGCACTGCCCCGACATTGGGTTTCGCGGTGATCGGGCAGGCACGGGCCGATGGCAGGATGAGTCCGGAACTGGAAAGCGCAATTTTGGCCAAGCTGCTGACCCATTGGGCGGTGCGCAGCACGTTGAACGAAGCCGAGGCCTGTGTACTGCCCGAGGGTGCCCACCGTCATGCAGGGCGCGTACATGGACCTGAGCGGGCAGCATTGGTGTAATTGATTTTAACTGAGGAGAAATACTATGGCTGAAAAAGACATTGATGGCATTGAAATTACTGATGCCAATGGAAAAACTGTGCGCGTGGTCAAAGTGACCGGGGATGCCGCCAACCTGCTGCGGAAAGCGGCGGCTTTCGGCGGGGGCAGCGAGGGCAGACCCATCATCGACACCAACACCAGATTGCGACGCGAAGCGTCGCCGCCAACCGATGATCAAGCCTTCTGGGTGGCGATCCGCAACCGCACGCAAGCAATCGGTTTCAACAAGTATTGTGACTTTATTGATAATGTCCTGTGCCCGCCTGGAAGTCCTAACGATTATGGCTCGCCATCGGTAGAAAGTAGGCGGAACGAACTTGCTGGACGCAAGACTATCCACGGGACGGATGCCTACAACCTGCTGAAACTCGCGACGGAAGCATTCTTGATCTCCCAATGCGGGGTGGTTCCTTTCGAAGGAGGAGTCTTCAGCACCTTCGACGAAGTCACCGGAATGGAAAAGGAGACCGCTCCGGGGTTCGACCCCGTCTTGGAAGGAAAGCGATCAGATCTGCCGGTTGATACGCAAGCTGACAGAGATAATGTGGTAGAGACGATCAGGCAACAATTAATGAGCTATCTCGGTACAGCAGCCGGTTCTACCACCATCCCTTATTTGGATCGCATTGTTAATCAGATTACCGGTCGTAGTTTGACTGAAGGGTTTTTTGTTCAGGATGTCGAACGCCAATTCGCAGGCAGCCCCATAGGTGAGGGATTGCCGTACTGCAAACAGGAAGTGATATTACAGCACCGCGCTACCTGTCCCAGCATGATTGAACTGATTTGGTCCTACTGGCACGAAGAAGGCCTGCT
>JBOICY010000462.1:0-1889 GCA_050740335.1 Methylococcales bacterium
ATGTGCACAAATACGATATCTTGAACGCAGGTGTGATTTCCTATGCGGCTACGGCCTATTACCGAAAGAGCCGCTATTTAATCGAGCAAGTCGGCTTGAAATTCGATGAAATGATCGTTTTCATTGATATTTCGGATATCAGCGACGAAGTGGATTGGTATGCGGATTATAATGAAAACCTCGGTTTGGATTCCGCCTTGCCCGAAATTATTCCGAAAACGCCAACCTCGCAACGCGTAAAGCAGTTTTTCAGGAACAACAGCATGTTGTACGCGATTCCACGCATGATAAAGAATCGAAAACTTCTTTCCGAACAAGCCTCGTTTGACCCGCTTGGCAATCAGACAATCCGGCACCGCAGGGCTTTATGGACCTTGGATTCGGTCTATTACAAGAAATACACGGTAGCCGGTATGAAAAAAGCTAAAATGAATATCATGAACTTAAAAAAGCTGATGGACACACACCGGATCAAGCTTAGCCTGGTTGTGTATCCCTGGCCGACTCAAATTTATTATCAGGATCTCGACTCTCTTCAGGTCAAAGAATGGAATACTTTTTGCGAGGTTAACCAAATCGATTTTGTGAACCTGTTTCCGGATTTCATCAGTGACGACCCGAAATCCAATAAAAAGACCATTCTCGAATATTTTGTAAAGAATGACATGCATTGGAACGAAAAGGGCAATCGAAAAGCGGCAGAGGCCTTGCAGCGTAAATTGGCTGTTTTTCGTTAATGAGGCGTGCTCGGCGAGCGGGTGGGTAGCACATCAATGCCGTTAAGTTAACCAAGAGCCGTTCGCCCTGAGCTTGTCGAAGGGCCAGGCGTTAAGCCGTTCATGGTTCGACAAGCTCACCACGAACGGCTTAACTTAACGACTTTGGGTAGCACAGGGAGGATAGTGATTGGTGGTTGGGCACGCGGTTTTGCGTGCTTTGTTGTTACAATCCTGGGATCGAATCGGTGAGCGATGCGAGGGCTTCGGTTTTCGTCCGCACGATGATGTCGCCGGGCCGGATTGACGCTGATCGAGGCGCGCAGGCGCACCGAACAGTCGCGTGGCGCACGACCAAGTATACTTTCTTGAACGAACCGAGCTTCGGGCGCGAGGTCCGGGTTTTCCCGGAGACACGGGAATGTTCTTGAAGGCAGCGGGCCAGTCGAAATTTCCGGCATTGTTCTTCCAATCGACAAATTCGGCACCACCGCGCCAAAGTGAACGCATCCGTATGAATCCATTTCGTCAAAACCCGCGTATTCATGCATAGATGGTAACTGGATGGCAAATACCAAAAGCGAAAGTCCTGAAGAATCGAACCACCCGCGGCGGGCCGATCATTCCGGCTCGGCGCTTTTTTCTTCATCGATCGACAGGCCCTCGGCCCGGAGTCGTGCATCGGCTGTGGATGAACAGCGTTTGCAGGAATGGATCGTGCACATAGTCGATCAGGATCAGCAGGCATTTTCGGCGCTTTACGAGGCCATGCTCGGACGGGTTTATGGTTTGGCTCTGAGAATCACGCGTTCGGAGCCGCTCGCTGAAGAAGTGACCGAGGACACATTCTGGCAAGTCTGGCGGCAGGCACCGCGTTTCGACCGTGCACGAGGCAATGCGACGGCGTGGGTTATGACGATGGCGCGTAGCCGCGCGTTCGATGCCTTGCGCAGAATCGAAGCGACGCAATGCGATGGCAATGCGGAGTCTTTGGTCGATACCCTGGCGCACGACAAAGATCCTTTCGATCTACTCGCGGCGTTTCAGGAAGGTGAATTGCTGCACGCAGCCCTGAAATGTCTCGATCCGGTTCCGTCGCGGCTGTTGGCTCTGGCTTTCTTCAAGGGATTGAGTCATGCGGAAGTCGCTGGCCTCACCGGTTTACCATTGGGT
>JBOICY010000463.1:0-13713 GCA_050740335.1 Methylococcales bacterium
GCCAGCAACGGTGCTCGAAATCACCGGGCTGTTCTAACCGTCGCCGTACAGTCGCCAAAATACCGCCGGGCACCGCTGGCGGCTCCGCGGTTTTTGTTCTCCCACATCCGAAACAAGGCCGGTGAACTAAACCCGGTGAATTAAACAGAGTGTCGTAAAACGTCATCGATAAATTCTACATTGCCGGATTCGATATGATACATTGCCCCGACGATCCCGATTTTACCGCCGGCCTCCATTTCTCTTAAGATCTGGCTCCTGTTTCGGATCTGTTCCCTGGAAACCTGGACATTCCGATCCGCGACTCGCTGCACGAAATCGGGGTCGGCCGGATCATTGGCCGGATATTCCGATCGGATGATTTCGATGGCTGGTTTGATCTTGTCGAGCAAGCGGCTCAAATTACCCATTCGGAGATCCGCGCAAGCTCCTTTCACCGCGCCGCAATTGGAATGTCCGAGTACCACGATCAGTTTGGAACCCGCCGCCTTGCAAGCGTATTCCATACAGCCGAGAATATCCTCGTTGATCACATTCCCGGCCACCCGCACGCTGAAGATATCGCCGAGCCCCTGATCGAATATCAGTTCGGACGAGGTGCGGGAATCGATGCAGCTCAGAATGATCGCCATCGGAAACTGGTCCTCGCGCGATTCATTGATCTGTTCCAGCATATTACGGTTGGATTTCAGGTTGTTCACGAAGCGCCGGTTGCCTTCTTTCAAAATATCGAGCACATCGGCGGGCGAGAGTGCCTGCTGGTCGGCTCGGGTTTGCGGTAGTCGGTTCTTGACCGGTTCCAATACGCCGTAACCGCGGAAATTTTCCAGTTGGAAGTGGATTTTCTTATACACGGCTTCGGTTTTGAAATTATTAATCAGTTCATAGACATCGTAGTCCAGGAATGTACATTGAGTCGCATCGAGGATCAGTTCGGAATTGCGCGGAATCTTTTTCAATACATCGGCAATTTCCGCTTTGTTTAAGAAGGACACATTTTTCAACAAGTGCAGGATGGTTTTCTTGCGTTCGTGTTCCGTGTGCAGAATGAATGCCGACTTGTGATGTTCCAGCAGGATAAAAAACAGCGCGATCAGGAGGCCGATGGTTATGCCGGTTAAGAGATCGGTCAAAACGAGTCCGAGCACCGTGACAACGAATGGGATGAACTGGGTTTTGCCCGTGTTGTACATCTGCTTGAACAGTCCTGGCGCGGCCAGCCGGTAACCGACCACCAGCAGCACCGCCGCGAGACTGGCCAAAGGGATCCTATTGAGAAAGCGGGCGAACAGCAATACAGCGCCCAGGATCAAGAAGCCTTGAATCACTGCGGCGGCCTTGGTTTTCGCGCCGGCCTGTATATTAATCGAACTCCTCAGAATCACCTGAGTGACCGGAAGTCCGCCGAGCAGGCCGGAACAGATGTTTCCGGCTCCCTGGGCACAGAGTTCCCGGTTCGCCGGGGTGGTGCGCTTGTTGGGGTCCAGCTTGTCGATACCGTCGACACTCAACAGCGTTTCCACGCTGGCCACCACCGCGAGGATCACGGCCGTAAAATAAACCTGCGGGTTATTGATCTGAGAGAAGTCCGGAAATTCAGTATGATTGAACAGATCCATCGGATTTTCACTGATCGGGATCGAGACCAGATGTTTCCCGGTCAACGCAAGGTCCGGAGCGAAGAAAGAAAAGTACAGATTGATGCCGACACCGATCGGAACCGCGATGACCGCCCCGTGGACCAGTTGCGCAATTCGAGAACCTTTGAGCCGGGAACGTTCCCACACGATCAAAATGGCCAGACTCGTGATTGAAATGATCACAGCACCCGGCGCGATGAACGCGAGCATATGCCAGAGTTCCGAGAAAGTCGTGTAGCTGTCTTTCTGCACGAAGGCCAGGTCACCCTCATAGTCCAGGTCATATCCGAGCGCATGTGGAATCTGCTTCAGAAATATAATGATCCCGATCCCTGACAGCATGCCGCTGATCACCGCCGAGGGGAAATAATAACCGATCACACCGGCGCGGCAGATTCCCATCAGGACCTGCAGGCATCCGGCCAGGACTATCGCCAGAAGGAAAGCCTGAATTCCGAGGTCGTTGATCGCACCGAATACGATCACCGCGAGACCCGCGGCCGGCCCGCTGATACCGAAGGCCGAACCGCTCAGTGTCCCGACAACGATCGCGCCGACAATACCGGCGATCAGGCCGGACACCAGCGGCGCGCCGGAGACCAGAGCAATGCCCAGGCACAATGGAACCGCGACTAGAAAGACCACGAATGCGGCGCCGCAATCGCTGCCGAGGCCGCTCAATCTAAAAAACGCGGGATGACCCTGAGATCCGGAATGACGCTTCATGCCATTAGCCGATTCATTGTAGTTATTGTGTCCAGTGAATTTAACGGCCCAAACGGGGACCATTATACGGATGATCACTTCGATGCAAAGTCTTTCAGACCCTCCCGATTTTCGCGCGCCTGTCCCGATCTTCACGAGATATGCGTTTTTCCTAAAATAAACGTGCATTTTCCTGGTCAATTCCCGAACAATTCTGGTATGTTTCCAAAACCGGCATTCCGACACGAGACCGCTTCGCCCGCCCATGCAAAAATCCATCAATGCCCTGCCCGCAGGCTTCCGGATAAGCTCCTACGAAATCGTCGAAGAACTGGGTTCAGGCGGCTTCGGGATCACCTACAAGGCTTATGATTCCCACTTGCAGACCCATGTCGCGATCAAGGAATACCTGCCCGTGAGCTTCGCGGTCCGGGAAAGCGACACGATTCATGTAGCCCCGAGAAGCAACGCGGTCGCGCGCGATTATAAATACGGCCTCGAAATGTTCCTGCAGGAAGCCAGAACGCTCGCCCGCTTCCGGCACGAACGAATCGTACGGGTGATCCAGTTCATGGAGGCCAACAATACCGCTTACCTGGTCATGGAGTATGAACACGGGGCTTCACTGGCCGCCAAGATCCAGGATCACAGCTACCCCACGGTGGAAAACCAGGTCCTGAATTTAATGGTTCAGATCCTCCAGGGGCTTGCGATCGTTCACCGCGCCTCCATTCTGCACCGCGATATCAAGCCCTCCAACATTTACATCCGGCAGGATAATTGTCCGGTGCTCCTGGATTTCGGTTCGGCGCGCTATGCGCTCAGCGAACATACCATGAGCCTGACCAGCATCGTATCCCCCGGATACGCCCCCTTCGAGCAATATTTCTCCGACGGTAAACAGGGCCCGTGGACCGATTTCTATGCGCTCGGCGCGACCCTGTATTGGGTGGTCACCGGGAAACGGCCCTCGGAAGCCACCGAGCGGATCATCGCGGTCACGGGTAAGGAGCCGGATCCGAACGTTCCGGCCAGTCAAATTGCGCGCGGCAGATACAGTCCGCCTCTGCTCGAATGCATCGATTGGATGCTCGAGCCGAAAGTGGAAAAAAGGCCACAAACCGCGGACAGCATCGTGGAGCGGATTCAAGACCAGAGCCATCCGACTTCCAGACTCGTATCGAGCCCCGTGACGAAGGCCGAGACCTATCTCGCCCCGAAATCGATCCGACCCAGCAGAGTCTTGCTCGGAGGCCTGGCATTCGGATTACTCGTCGTTAGCTTCGCCGCGATCGTACTTCTTTACAACCGGAAACCGGAATCCAGCGCGACGCAACCGACCACTGCATCGACGGAAGCCGCTAAAAATCAGGTGCCTGCCTCGACTATGCCGGGGCTCGCGGCAGTGTCCGGATCCGAACTGCCAACGGAATCAACAACCGGACTTCGGAGCGTGCCGCAACCCGGCGCTCCGTCCTCTCAGGTTTATCCGGAATCCCGCATCGATGAACTGCTGAAAGCTGGCAACCAGGCGTTTGCGGATCGTCGCCTGACCACCCCCTCGGAAGATTCCGCGCTATATTACTACCGTAAAGTTCTCGATTTGTCTCCCAACAATCCGCAAGCGGAAACCGGCCTGCAACGGATCGTCTCAACCTATATCGCGCTGGCCGGCGAGAAATGGCGGCAAGGCAAATCCGCCGCATCCCGGCAATACCTTGAACGGGCCTATTCGGTCGATCCGGCTAATCCGGAACTGCTCGCGGCCAAACGCCGCATGATGGTGCGCAGACCTGAACCCGGGACGCAGACCGTTTCGAGATCCCGAACGCCGGAGAATGTATCCGAACCCCGGATGTCGCTAAATCCGACCTCGAAATACCCGAATGTCCGGTCGGCCAAATTCGGTTACCGCAACGGTGAAATCACCAAGGCGGAATATGCCCAAATCCGGGACATTCTCGCGAGCCGGTATCGGCGGCGGATCAGTGATCTGAAACAATTATACCGTGAGGGAAAACTCACCAAATACGAGTACAAACAACGGGCCCGAGATGCCGAAATCGATTACAAGGGATAAGCCCGCGGGTAACCACCTTCCGGATTTTCGGAACACTGCGTGAATTGAACTCTCACGGTCATTGAACCTGACCGGTTCAAACCTGAACTCACGGAAAGAACGCCGCTTCGTCCGGCTTGGGCAAATCGGCCGATTCTTCCGCCTGGACAATCCAGCCCCCGCCCATTGCGCGGTAGAGTTGGATCGACGCGGTGAAGGTCGAACTTTGCGACTGGAGCAGGTCGATCTGCGCTTCGTATAATTGCCGCAGCGAATCGAGCAGCGTGATGTAGTCCACCAGGCCCTCGTCATAGCGCAGTTTCGACAGGCGGTAATAATTGGCTACGGCGCCGACCCGTGCGCCCTGCCTTTGTTGTTGCTCCCGGGTCTTCTGAATCGCGACCAGCGCATCCTCGAACTCCCGGAATGCCGATAGGATCGAGCGCTGGTAGTTGGCCAGCGCCTCCCGCTGCACCGCCTCGGCGGCCTGAACCTGACCCGCGATCCTGCCCGCGGTGAAGATCGGGGTCAGCAGGGTCGAACCGATGGCCCAGAAATTGGCGCCCGGCGTGAACAGGGTCGCCATCTGAGTACTCAGTTGCCCCACGTCCCCGGTGAGCGCGATCTTCGGGAAATACTGGCCGCGCGCGACGCCGATCCGAGCATTGGCCGAAATCAGTTGCTGTTCGGCCTGCTGGATATCGGGACGCCGGATCAGCAGGTCCGAAGGCAGGCCGGCAGGCACCGGCGGCAGCGCGAGTTCGTCGAGATTGCGACCGCGAGCGATGGAGCCGGGGTTCTCGCCCAAAAGCACCTTGAGTGCGTGTTCGGTTTGCGCGATGGATTCCTCGACTCCTGGAATCAAAGCGAGCCGGCGCTGATATTCCGATTCGACCTGGCTGACCTCCAGTTCCGAACCGTAGCCTTCGCGAAATCGGGCATGGTCGATGCGCCGCTGCTCCGCCAGAGTCGCGACGATCTGCCGGGTGATTTCCAGGTTATTGTCGAGCGTGCGCAACTGGACATAGGTTTGCGCGATGTCGCTCGCGAGCGTAAGCAGTACAGCCCGCCTGATCGCTTCCTGGCTTTGCAGGTCCGCGAGCGCCGCTTCGTTGGCGCGGCGCAGCACCCCCCAGACATCGAGTTCCCAGTCCATCGCGACCCCGAGCCGCGCGAAGTCGAACGGACTGTTGGTCGGACTTCCGGCCCCCGGAAAACTGAAGACCTGACTGCTGCTCTTGCGGCGCAGATACTCGGCGTTGCCGGAAAACTGCGGGAACAGATTCGAGCGCGTCGAGCCGTAGAGCCCCATGAATTCTTCCACGCGGGCCGCCGCTATCTTGAGGTCGAGATTCCCGCGAAAAGCCTGGTCCATCAACCCGTTCAGCACCGGGTCGCCAAATTGTTCCCACCACTTCGAATTGCTCAGGTCTCGAGCTTCCCGGTCGGCAAAACGCCACTGCCCGGGCGTGTCGACCGAGGGTTTCTGGTAATCCGGGCCGACCTTGAAGCAGCCGGTCAACAGCGTGGAAAGCGCGAATACGGCCAGCTTACGCATGTTCTTTCCCTTCTTGCAACGCCGCTTCGACGGCAGGCTTTCGGTGAGCCAGCTTCTCCACGATGTAAAACGTCACCGGAATCAGAAAGATCGCAATGGTCGTGGCGGCGGTCATGCCGCCGATCACCGCGTAGCCCATGACCCGTCGCGACAGCGCGCCGGCCCCGCTAGCGATGGCCAGCGGCACGCAACCCAGGATGAAGGAAAGCGCGGTCATCAGAATCGGCCGCAAGCGCAGGCGCGCGGCTTCGAGCGAAGCGTCGAGGATGGATTTCCCCTGTTCCACGCCCATCTTCGCGAACTCGACGATCAGAATCGCGTTCTTGGCGGCCAGTCCGATCAGCATGACCAGGCCGATCTGGGCATAGAGATCGATTTCATAACGGCCGATCAGGAGCCCCGCGAAGGCGCCGAACACCGCGATCGGCGTACCCAGGAGCACGCTGAACGGCAGACTCCAGCTCTCGTAGAGCGCGGCCAGGATCAGGAACACGCAGAACAGCGCGAAGCCGAAGACCACGCTCGGCGAAACGCCCTCCTGAGCCTTTTTCTCCTGAAAGCTCATGCCAAGATAGTCATAGCCCATTTCCTGCGGCATGGTTGCGGCGAAGACCTCTTCGAGCGCCAGCATCGCCTGCGTCGAACTGTAGCCGGGCTTGGGCGTCGCGTTGATCTGCGCGCCGCGGAACAGGTTGTAGCGCATCGTGAATTCGGGCCCCTGAACCTTTCGTATCCGGGTCAACGCGGCCAGGGGTACCGTGTCGCCGTCGCCGTTCCGCACATAGAACTGGCCCAGGGGTTCGGCACTGCTGCGATACTCGCCCTCGGCCTGAACATAAACCTGCCACTGCCGGCCGAAGCGGTTGAAATAATTGACGAAACCGCTGCCCATATAGGCTTGCAAAGTCTGATAGACATCGGACAGTTTTACGCTCTGTTTGAGCACCTTGTCCCGGTCCACATCCACGTACATTTGCGGAACCGCAGGCAGCAGCGTGGTGAACACGGAGGCGATTTCCGGCCGCTTGCGCGCCGCTTCCAGGAATTTTTCGCCATACCCGGCGAGGAACGCGATGTCCCTGCCTGCCCGGTCTTCGAGCACCATGGTCACCCCGCCCGAAGTGCCTACTCCGGGAATGGCCGGCGGCGAAAACGCGAAGCCGATCGCGCCGGGAAGTTTGGCCATTTCCTGATTGATGTGGGCCTTGACCGCCTGGAACTGCTCTTCGGGCTTCTCGCGCTCCGCCCAGTTCTTGAGCGCGATGAAGAAGAAGGTATTGTAGGTCGTGTTCGCCTGGCTCAGCATATTGAAACCGATCACAGACGAATAATATTCCACGCCCGGCGTATTCTTCAGGATTTCTTCGACCTTCCGGGTGGTTTCGTCCGTACGCTGCAGCGAAGCCGAATTCGGAAGCTGAATGCCGGCAAACAGATAACCCTGATCCTCGTCGGGCAGAAAACCCAGGGACAAAGCCTTGCCGATTCCGCCCGCCAGGACAGTCAGTCCGGCGAGGAACATCAGGCTGATGAAACTTTTGCGGATCAGCACGCCGCAAAACCCGACATAGCCCTGGTTGGCCCGTCCGAACAGGCGGTTGAAACCGTCATAAAACTTTTGCACGGGGCCCTTGCCGCGCACCCTTGGCCGGAGCAGCAGCGCCGCCAGAGCCGGGCTCAAGGACAGCGAATTGAAGGTCGAGATCATGACCGACACCCCGACCGTCACCGCGAACTGCTGATACAGCCTTCCCGTGATGCCCGGAATGAACACCGTCGGCATGAACACCGCGATCAGGGCCAGGGAGGTCCCGATGATCGGTCCCGTGACTTCCCGCATGGTCCGCAGTGTGGCTTCCTTGGGGCTCAGCCCCTTTTCGATGTGGTGCTCCACGGCCTCGACGACGACGATCGGGTCGTCCACCACCAGACCGATGGCCAGCACCAGACCGAACAGGGACAGGGTGTTCAGGGTGAACCCGAGCATCGGGAACAGCATGAAGGTCCCAATCAGCGACACCGGCACCGCGAGCAGCGGAATCAGGGTAGGCCGCCAGCCCTGCAGGAACAGGAACACCACCAGAATCACCAGCACCAGGGCTTCGAACAGAGTGTGAACGATCTCCTTGATGCCCTCGGTGACGGCCAGCGTGGTGTCGAGAGCGATCACGTAATCCAGGTCTTCCGGGAAGCGGGTCTTGAGATCCTGCATCATTTTCTTGGCGCCGTCGGCCGCCTCGATCGCGTTGGAACCAGGCAACTGGTACAGCGCGACCAGAGCGGCCGGCTTGCCGTTCAGTCGGCCGATCATGTCGTAGTTCTGGGCGCCGAGTTCGATGCGCCCCACGTCCTTGATCCGGACCATGGAGCCGCTCGGCCCGGCGCGCAGCACGATGTTCCCGAACTCCTCCTCGGTCTGTAAGCGGCCCTGGGCGCGCACCGCATAGGTGAACTCCTGCCCCGGCGGTACCGGTTCGCCGCCGATCTTGCCGGCGGGATTCACGGTGTTCTGCGCCTTGATCGCGTTGATGATCTCGGGGATGGTGATGTTGAGCTTCGCGAGCTGGTCGGGCTTGACCCACACGCGCATCGCATACTGGCCCGCGCCGAATACCGAAACGCTCGCGATGCCAGGCACCCGGGTCATCTGGTCGTTGATGTTGATGTAGGCGTAATTCGCGAGAAATACGTTGTCGTAGGTGCCCTTCGGCGAAAACAGCGCAAACATGACCAAGGGCGAGGCCGTGGATTTCTGGACGGTGACGCCGTAATCGCGCACGTCGGAAGGCAGTTGCGATTCGGCCTGCGATTCGCGCATCTGGGCAAGAATCTGATCGGTGTTCGGGTCGGTCTTGACGTCGAAGTTGACCCTGAGCGTCATCTGTCCGTTATTGGCGTTGATGGAGTACATGTAATTCATGTTGTCCACGCCGGACATCTGCTGCTCGATCGGTGTCGCGACCGACTGCTCCACCGTGATTGCGTCCGCGCCGGTATAGGTGGCCTTAACTTGGATTTCGGGCGGCGCGATGTTCGGAAACTGGGCAACCGGCAGGCCCGACATCGCAACCAGGCCGATCATGACCATCAGGATCGCGATCACGATGGCCACGATCGGCCGATTCACGAAGAACTCCGCCATCGCGCTACCTCGCGAGGCCCGGGTTATCCCCGGTTGCCGAGGTTTCCGCAGGAGATTTCGGAGTGACGGGCATTCCGCTGCGGACTTTTTGGATGCCCTCGACCACCACCCGTTCACCGGCTTTCAGCCCATCGTCGATCACCCAGAGTGATCCGATCGTCTCCGCGGGCTTCACCATGCGCATGTCGATGGTGTTGTCAGGTTTCACGAGCGCCACCAGATGCCTTCCCTGCATCTCACCGACGGCCCGCTGCGGCACCAGCAGCGCACCCTGCTTGTGCCTGACGACGGCCCGCACCCTCGCGTATTGACCGGGGCGCAGGATATTGCCGGGATTCGGAAACAGGATCGCTATCTGGATGGTTCCGGTTTTGAGGTCGACCTGCCGGTCGGCGAAGAAAAATTTGCCCGGCTCGGGAAAGGTCGTACCATCGGCCAGTATCAGTTCCAGCGGAATAGCTTCGCGCCCCGCTCCACCGTTCTGCCGGGCCCGCGCGAATTTCAGGTACTGTTGTTCGCTTAACGGAATATACGCCTTGATCGGGTCCACCTGCGACACCGTGGTCAGCACTGCGTTGGCGCTGCCGGGGCCCACCAGGTTGCCCAGTTGGGCCGTGGAAAGCCCCGCGATCCCGTCGATCGGGGAATAGATTTTGGTGAAGCCGAGCTGGAGCCGGGCGTTTTCCATGACGGCCTTGGCCGCGAGGACCTCGGCCGCGACAGAGGCTTCGCGCCCAACCGCAGTGTCCCGGTCGCGAACACTGACCGCATTCTCGGGCAACAGTCGTTGCACGCGCTTCAGGTCGAGCCGTGCGGTTGTCAGAATAGCCTCCTGGCGAGCCAGATTACTCCGGGCCTGATCCAGGGTGGCCTGAAAAGTTCGCGGGTCGATCTCGTACAGCAACTGGCCCTTCCTGACCCGTTCACCTTCCTGGTAGTTCTGCCGGATCAGATAACCCGTGACCTGAGCCAGAATTTGCGCGTTCACCATCCCGTCCAGGGTACCCACCCATTCCTGGTGGATGGGTACGTCTCTTTGCTGGACTTCGACAACTTCCACGATCGGCGGAGGCGGCAAGGCCTCCTGCTGCTCGGCTTTGTTACAACCGCCGGCCAGCAGCGCGGCGATGATGAAAGAAATCCCGGCAGTACGCCGGGCCTGACCGGTGCCGCGCCGAATGAGAGTTTCCCGGAAATTCTTTTTCTTCATAACATCATCCGTTTTATAGAGTGGTGCAGATTTCTACTTTGTCAGATTACATGATTCATATTTTTCAAGATAGTCATTCCGGCAGAGCCTATTTGGCCACGGTAACGTGTTCGAAAGAATGGAGGGATGGCATGATGAACGGCTTTTTTGTTCAGTCAAAACGGTTTGACGGTACAAACAGTAGTCAGTCCCATGAGTTGCCGACCGAAAATGAAGTGTTCTGGCGTTCGGGACAGGCGGGTAGGGCTCGCTTTTCAGCAACTGCGTTGATCGTGGCCGATTTCAGAGAACGGTTTGTATTCCTAATTCGACCACGTTTTCCGGTGGAATCTGATAAAAAGCAGTTGCCGGAAGTGCGTTGCGGTACAGAAACGCGAACAACCGCTCACGCCAATACCACATACCAACCCGATTATCCGACGCGATCACGGTTTGCCGGCCGATATAAAAAGTGGTCTGGTCCAAATCGGTTTCAAGCCCGTTTGTTGAACACATTGCAAGGGCTTGTGGAATATTAGGTGTTTCCATATAGCCATAATTAATCGACGCCTGAAAAAATCCGAGACCGAGTTTACGCACATCGACCCTCTCCGCCAGGGTAACTCGAGGTTGGCGGACCGTTACCACGGTCAACCAAACAATCTGATGGTGTAAAACCTGGTTATGCTGGAGATGATGCAGCATGATCATGGGTACACGATCTCGATAGGCAGTGAAAAATACCGCGGTGCCTTTGACTCGCGCGGGTCTTTCCGAGATCAACCGGGCGAAAAAATCGCGATCCGGCAACTGATTTTCGAGCCCTTGGCGTTCGCGAAGTATCTCGCGACCCTGGTTCCAGGTGCTCAGTAAAAGTACAATTGTACCGCCTATCAATAACGGCAACCAGCCTCCCTCCGCAATTTTCAACAGGTTCGAACCGAAAAAAGCGAGATCAACCGCCAGAAAAGGCGCAAGCAGCAACCACAACAGCGGCCGGTTAATGCGAAATCGCTGGCGCGCAACCTCACAAAATAAAACCGTGGTAATCACCATGGCGCCCGAGACTGCGAGTCCATACGCCGAAGCCAAGCGATCCGAAGAACCAAATTGCAGGACGATCAACAGGGTGCCGGCCAAAAGGAGCAGGTTCATCGCCGGCACATAGATCTGTCCGATATGCGCGGCTGAGGTTTGCCGGATCGTCATGCGCGGGCAAAGCCCGAGCCGAATGGCCTGATAGCTCAGCGAAAAGACCCCGGTGATCACCGCCTGGGACGCGATGACGGTCGCGGCGGTTGAGATCAATACCAGCGGAACGATTAACCATTCAGGCGCTAATTGAAAGAAAGGATGGGTAACCGTTCTCTCGCTTTGCAATAATACCGCACCCTGGCCGAAATAATTCAGTAACAGCGCCGGCAGCACGACCGCGAACCAGGTCGCCCGGATCGGCCAGCGACCAAAATGGCCCATATCCGCATACAGAACCTCGGCTCCAGTAATGGCGAGAAATACGGCTCCCAGGATAATGAAACCTTGTTCACGGTTATGGAGTAAAAACAGCACCCCGAAATGGGGTGATAGCGCCTCCAGTACCGCTGGATTACGTGCGATAGCGATTATTCCGAGCACACCAAGCAAGGTGAACCAAAGCAATATAATGGGTCCGAAATACGTTCCGATTCTGCCAGTGCCGCGCGATTGCAAAACGAATAAACCAGACAAAATGATCAGGGTAGTCGGAATCACCATCCCGGCCAGAGAAGGCCAGGCCATTTCCAGCCCTTCGACAGCGCTCAACACGGAAATCGCGGGAGTAATCATTCCGTCGCCAACCAGCAGCGCGGCGCCAATGATGCCGAGAAGCACCGTGAGCCGATAGCGGCGCGATGACTGGCTTCCACTGCCCGGGTTTATCAGCGACATCAACGCCAGAATACCGCCTTCGCCCTGGTTGTCGGCCCGCATTAGACAGACAATATACTTTATGGTTACGACGAAGATCAGAGCCCAGGTTATCAATGACAAAACCCCCATGACATTAGAGGGACTCAGTTCGATCGGTTCGGCTCCAAAAAAACAGGCCCGAAGCGCATAGATCGGGCTGGTGCCGATATCTCCGTAGACCACCCCTAGAACGGCAAGGCTGGCCGGCAGCAAACGGGCCGCGCCCGGTTCGGGTGCCTTCAGAGTTGAATCTGTCATCCTGTTGAATTCGCTTCGATCAGTCTCTATTCGGCCATCCAATTGCATCTTGGGTAACTTCCACTATCGGAGGAGCCGGCAACGCCGGTTGCTGCTCGGTTTTGTCACAACCTCCGAACCGCGGCACCGCGATGATGCACAAGACTTCCATGGTATGCCCGGCCAGCCCCGAGCCGCTCCGGGTGAGAGCCCCCAGGGATTATTGCTTTTCATATCACCATCCATTTATCAAGCGAATATCATTTACATGATCCAATGGCCGATTAAAACAGTTCAACTGGGGGGAATCGATGAACGACGCTCAAAACAGCGCGGCACCCGTTTGACTCATGATGACTGCTTCGGCAAGGAATTCGAAAAAGTTGGGAGGAAGAATCATAAACACCCTTTTTGTCAAAGTAGAATGTACTGAAGATCTCAACAGTCGTCAATCGCGCAGGTAACTGACGGAAAAAGGGATCAACGGCGTCCAAAATACGCGATGGGCCGATGGTTTTGGCACCAATTGACGTTTGAGGTGAATAGCCCCCTTGAGATTGTCGACTCGGATCTGAACCATTCGATCCACTTCTAAAGCGACGACAGTGTTCCAAGTCGATATCGAACACCCGCTTTCGCAATCGGTCCACTTGAGTTGGCAGGTCGCCATCCTCACCTCATGCAAGACATCCTAACGAAGATGATCCACTCGTTCGATCCCGTTTCCCATCAGTCTCGCGGTTAACTCAACCCCCAACTCGACCGACTGATTCGGCTTGCGCCGGACGATCGATTACATCGTGGCTGGCTGATCGTGATCATATTGTCTGTCGCGAATATCGAAATCATCGACACAATTGATGACGTGATGGGCTTAACATCGGGTTTTTCTCATTCATCCTAACGGGATTCGGTAGCTTCTCCTTCCCAAATTTTGTGCATCAAACGACAGCGTACCGCTTGAAGGACTGCTTGCCGGGCGGTTTCGTCATTGGCGAAATTCACGTTTGCACTATTGATGGCTAGAACGTTCCACGAGCTTGCTTCTTCGCTGAGCACTTCGATCAGGGCGCGATTGATGGCGTCGAGATAATCGTTCGGGGCACAGATATTTGATCGAGGTCAAGTTGAAAAACCTGGCGCAGCTGATGGGCAAGCCAGTCTGGCAGCCGATCAAGGGTCAGCCGGGTTGGGAACAGTGCGAGTTCCACTACGCAGGTTACGGCTGGGCGG
>JBOICY010000464.1:0-2455 GCA_050740335.1 Methylococcales bacterium
CCCCAAGCAAGGATTCGGCATACCGATCGATGAATGGCTCCGGGGGCCATTGAATGAGTGGGCGGAGCACTTGCTCGCGCAAAAATCCATCGCTCGATGTCCCGGCCTGGACTCTGTTGCGGTGCGCAGGCTATGGAGCAGCCACCAGGTACGAAGAATCGATGCCGGCTATTTATTATGGAATCTCTTGATGCTGCTTGCCTGGTTCGAGGAGTGGTGGGTGTGAGGATTCTAGTCTTCGCGGATGTTCCCCCGCACGTTGTTGGCGGTGCGGAAATGCAGGCCTGGCGGCTTGCCCGTGCGTGGGTTCGAATGGGGCATGAGGTGCAAATCGCCGGCCATCGCATCCCCGCGATCGAGCAAGACGGTATCCGGCTGATCCATTTGCCTGTTTTCTATCCAGGCGGACGGGCATTGAGAGGGCTCACTTATTTTCTGTCGTTATCTGTATTTTTACTGATTCATAAAAAGAACTATGATTTCATCTATTGCCGCTTTCTCGGCGAGGCAGCCTTGAGCGTGGCCGTGCTCAAGAGACTGGGATTGGTTCGTCTGCCGATGATGGCAGTACCCGCGGCAGGCGGAAGCGAAGACAAGGCCGATTTGGCGTTGTTGCGCTCGCTTCCCGGAAACAAAAGGATCCTCGAGTTGATCAATCAGCAATGCGATTGCATCAATTTCATTGCGCCGGGAATTGAGAAGTCAATGTCATCGGTCGGCCTGCGGCCAAAATTGACAGCCTGTATCCCCAACGGGGTATCCGTGCCTGATCAAAGCGCGATCGGGCCTGAAGACCATGTCGAGAAACTGCTGTTTGTCGGAAGACTTGTTTATCAGAAGGGAGTGGACATTCTGTTTCAAGCGCTCAGCCGGATGAAGAAAGGCGGCGGCAAGTTTGCATTAAGACTGATTGGTGACGGTTCGGATAGAAAGAGTCTTGAACGTCTCGCAATAGAACTGGACTTATTGGACCGCATTACTTTTATGGGCGAACGGCGCGAGGATGCGATTCGCGATGAAATGCTCAAGGCGCACTTATTTGTACTGTCCTCCCGCTATGAGGGGATGTCCAACGCGGCGCTCGAGGCTTTGTCATATGGCTTGCCTTGTGTATTGACCGCATGTGGCGGCTTGGATACCCATATTACTTCGAATACAGGATGGGTTTGTGAACCGGGCGATGCGAAAATGCTGTATCAAGCATTGTTGGAGGCATCCAGTTTAACTTCGGAAAATTGGAAAATGATGTCCAAAAAATGCAGGTCGCTGATTAAGGAAAATTTTTCTTTGGAAAGCGTAGCCCTGAAAAACATGGAATTGTTCGAAGCGCTACGGTGAGCCGGCAAATCCTCTCGCCAATGGCGACCGGAAACGGCGCTCATGTTCTTCACAAATCCTTGGAAACTTCCATATCCGGTTATCGGGTGGCTTCCTATAGTCCTTGGCTTACATTGTTTCCGCCCGTCCTGAAACTGGTGGGGCGCGAGCTAAAGGCTGATCTGATCCATACCACTCCAGACTATGCAATCTTCCATGCCTGCAGGGATGTCCCTTTGATAATCACTTTTCATGGCTACGCTATCGATACCTTGTTGCATCCTTATAGCAGTCTGCTGCAACGGATTCATGGGCGTACAGATTTGCGCTGGTTTACCCGTCTTGCAGTTGAACGAGCTAACGCGCTTACCGCCGTAAGTCATTTCACCGCCAACCTGGCGCGCAGGGACCTTGGCATCGACCGCCCGATTCGGGTGATCCACAACGGCATCGATGAATCGCGATTTACCCCGACATCAACGCGACGAAGCGAAGGGGCCGTCAAGGTGCTTTTCTGCGGCAACCTTACGCGGCGAAAAGGCGCACATTGGATTCTTCCTATTGCCGAGAGTCTTGATGACGGTATTCAAATTCTCTATACCCAAGGGCTCCGGACCCGCTCAGTTTTGCCGGAGCATCCGCGCCTTTCCTGTGTCGGGAATATACCCTACCAGGCCATGCCGGAACTCTACCGTGATGTGGATATTCTGCTGGTTCCGACCGTGAGGGAAGGATTGCCCATGGCCGCCCTGGAGGCTATGGCCTGTGGTATTCCAGTGGTGGCTAGCGATTGTTCCTCGCTCCCGGAACTCATCGATCAGGGGAAAGGTGGATTTCTTGTTCGGACGGGGGATGTCGAGGCATTTGCGGAAAGGATAAATTTTTTGGCCAACTCATCCGAATTGCGCCGGGAAATGGGGCAATTCAATCGAGCAAGAGTCGAAGCCAAGTTTACCCGCCAACAGATGGTCGCTGCGTACGATGTTTTGTTTTCAGAATTGCTGGATTACCAAGGCGCATTTCCATGATTACGATGGATACCAATATCGTTGTCCGGTTATCGGCGAATAGGAGGATCAGGGTCAATGCTGTTGAATTAAGAAGACACTAATTTTTCGGCGCGGTCGCGCTGCCATTT
>JBOICY010000465.1:0-3065 GCA_050740335.1 Methylococcales bacterium
CTGCGCCTGACACTGACCGCGCGGGCCGAAGGCCTCGGCCTGCGCTTGCGGGACCTCGCCGAGCAGGTGCGCCAGGCCTATTTCGGCGAGGAAGCCCAGCGCTTCATCCGCGGCCGCGAAGAGGTCAGGATCATGCTGCGCAACCCGCGTGAAGAACGCGAGTCCCTGAAGGACCTCAGAACCCTGCCGGTGCGCCTGCCGAATGGCGGCCAGGCGCCGCTCGGGGCCTTGGCCGAAATCGGCTTTGCGCCGGGTTTCGGCGCGCTGCACCGCGAGGACCGGCGTGGCGTGGCCGGGCTGCACGTACGCCTGGATGTCCAAGGCGGCCCGAGCGGCGATGCGATTTTCAAGGACTTGCAACAGCATTACTTTCCAATTTTGGAGAACCGTTACCCCTCGCTCGAAGTCTCCGGCGGCGCGGCCAAGGAAGAAGCCGACCTGGTTGCCGAAAGCTTGAAGCAAAATACCCTGATCGCTCTGGCCGTGATTTATGCGTTGATCGCGGTCGGTTTCCGGTCCTACCTGCAACCGCTGCTGTTCATGCTCGCGGTTCCCGTGGCCTGGGTCGGGGCCGTGCTGATCCATTGGGCGCTGGGCCTCACGCTGTCGTTTCAGTCGCTGGTGGGTCTGGTGGCGGCCAGCGGCGTGGTGGTCAACGACAGTGTCGTGCTGCTCGATTTCATCCGCAAACGGCGCCGCAAAGTCGAGGCGCCCCTGGGTGAAGTCATTATCGAAGCCTGCGCGGACCGTTTTCGCCCGATCGGCCTGGTCGCCCTGACCACGCTGTCGGGCTTTTCCCCGATGTTGTTCGTGACCAGCGAGCAGGCCAATTTTTTGGTGCCGATGACCCTGTCGTTGAGCTTCGGACTGGTCTTCGGGCTCGCGGCCACGTTGATTCTGGTTCCGGCGTGCTACGCCGTGTTGCAGGATATCGCCCGGTTGACCGGGCGCCTTGGCGTTGGCTTGGGAAACGAGTTGTCATAACCTTAGGGATTCTATAACCAAGGATGGCTTTCATTCTGTCCGATCCTGGAACCAGCCAGGTCCTAAAACCGCCAGGGTCTATCGGATTCGATGACCTGGCAATTCTTGGGCATTTGCCACACCGTCTGTGTGAAATCACACAATGTTCGACGGATCGATCATTCGCGGATGATTCCGATCCTCTGTTTTTACGGGAGTTAATGCGATCCGGCACACTTCTGGCCTAAGTTTATGCAAGCGCAACAATACGCTTGGCATCAACGATGACGAGCAGTCAAACCCGCGGAGAAAGTCCGGCACGGTTTTCTCAGCGGAGTTGATCTTAGTTGCCATTACTACCGAACCGCAATCCGACTCCAAATGCAAATTTCCCGAAACACGGTCTTGCAGCAATTGTTTATCGACAAACAAGACGAAGTTGAATCGGTGCCGCCAAGGCGCCTGTACTATCGCGAACCCGCTTACGAGCTTTTTAAAGGCCTTTTTTCAGACTCTGCCGCTGTAAAAACCTGGAACACATCGGGAATCTGAAAGTCTCTCTGTTCCTCGTCGCCGTGAACCTGTCTATTGAATCTTTGTTCAACCTTTATCGCCGGAAGCCGATTAATTGGCTCTCGCGCTTCCTGTCTTGCCGCGAAACCGCGAAGGATCTGGTTCAGGAAAGCTTTTTGATCCTGACGCGGGTTTCGGCCGAGCAAAGCATCGCCGAACCGCGTGCTTTCCTGTACAGAACCGCAAGGAATCTCATGTTGGATCAATTGCGACACCGCAAGGTCATCGCGGACTGCGCGCGGACCGTTGAAATGCGTTACGAAGGAGCCCATTTCTCCGCCGAACGGAGCGCGGCCGCGGACCAAAGTCTCGATCGTCTGGAGGAGACATTGGCGAATTTACCCGAATTGACGCGCGAGGTATTTTGCTTGATCAAACTGGACGGCTTGAGCTACCGCGAATCCGCGCGACAGCTCGGTCTGACCGAACGCCAGGTAGAACGTCACTTGATGCGCGCCATGCTGCACTGCCGGGAAATACTGTCCGAGAATTAACGCGGAATAATTTCCGTTAGGGCGCGGGGAATCTCCGGGTGTCATCCGTCTACTCTACACAGGCAATCGCGAAGCGCATGTCCGCGGTTGCATCCCGGCGATATTAGATGTGAAAAACCATATCCTCGCAGGTCGGGTTGAGCGGTAGCGAAACCCAACGTTTGCGTTCAATTGCAGGCTGGCATGTTGGGTTTCGTTCCTCAACCCAACCTACAATAGATCGAGAACGAGCCATAATGAGAATTTCTGGAATACGCGGGATTTAGATTGACAGGCGGCTCTTCGAAATTGATAATACGAGGCGGTTTCAAGTCAATCACACGATCCGATATGGCAAATTCACGGTCAGCACTCAAACGGGCCCATCAGGCCGAAAAAAGAAGGGTCCGAAATGCCGGGCAACGCAGTAATCTTCGGACCGCGATCAAAAAAGTGATCGCGGCGGCGGCCCAGGGCGATCCGGAAGCGGCTCGGGCCGCCTATCGAAACGCGCAGCCGGTAATCGATTCCGCGATCAATAAGGGGTTGATCCATCGAAACAAAGCCGCTCGCAGCAAGAGCCGGTTGAACAACCGTATTCGCGCGCTCCAAGCCTGACGAAACTTTGCCGATCATCCAAACCCAGCCCGCGAGTCAGGGATTCTGCGGGCCTTTCGCAGGGGCGCCATACCCTTAAGTCTGAACATGCGGTCACGGAGCGGTTCTGCGATCTACTGAAACAGACTACACCAAAACCAGGTTATTCCGGTGAACCAGCTCGGCTTCACCGACATAGCCGAGCACTTGTTCGATGCGAGAGCTTGGCTGCCCTTTTATCTTTTCCGCTTCGTCGGCTCCGTAATTGACCAGGCCCCTCGCGACTTCGACCCCCGATTCGTTGAAAAAGGCCACGAGGTCTCCACGTGAAAACCTTCCCCGGACAGCCACGACACCGACCGGCAAGAGGCTTTTGCCGGAAGACCGGAGCACATTTACGGCACCCGCGTCGATCACCAATTGACCTTTTACCTGAAACTGGCCGGCCAGCCAGCGTTT
>JBOICY010000466.1:0-3567 GCA_050740335.1 Methylococcales bacterium
CCAGAGAGCGCAGTTGAAGCAAGTCTGACACCGAGCCTAACAGGGTCTGGTCGGGCATTGCCTGAATCGACTGACTGGTAGGTACCCAATTGGTCCAATCGGCGGGAATCAGCGAGCGGCTCTGGTCGGGCAAAATCACCAGCAGGTAAAGTAAGCCCCTGCGTTGCGTATGTCGCAGCACCGGAAGGGCGCGTCCTTCAAAGGGATGGCCCGGGCGAACGATGGTGATTGATTCGGGAACGTCTTCGGGATGGGTAGTGTGTCGTGGTTTCCTTCGATAATATAGACCATCAGTTGCTGATGCGGGTAGTGCAGCAACACACCCAGACGCGCTGGGTGATCTTATATAATGAGCGCTGGTTAATTGCGCCGGTGCAACTTCCGGACGGAAGCCTGCAGAGTCGGGAGAAAGGGAGCCCTCAGGGTTCTGTGATCACGCCATAGACACAAAAGGATACTTCGAGTTTGAGCGGCGAATTGAGTGGTGTCGTTCGGAGTCGATGCTTGACTTGCGCCGTCTAAAGCAATACGGTTATGGCTACTGTCAAGATCGACCCATCCGGAGAAGGCTCGGCGACTGAATGCTTCCTTCGATCTGCTGACACGGGGTGACAGCCTAACGGAAGCGGCTGTGGCATTGATCGGAGAATTCGGTTTGTCGCGGCGCCAGACGTCCCGCTACCTGCAAGAGGCCCAGAGAATCCAGGTACCGGTGAGTGCCGCGACCATTCCGATTACGATCAAAGTCCCCGAAGACGTGGTGGTCAAGCTTCGGGGGTATGCAAAAGCCAGTGGTTTGACCATCGGCGAGATTGTGCCGCGCGCGGTCTTGAGCTTTCTCGAAAAACTACGCCGGCATGGCTGATCGGCGCCGCCGCAGCCATGACATTGACTTGGTTTATGCCTTGGAGCGCCTGCCGGCCACGAAGCTGGAGTAGGTTTACGACATTCTGGTGCCGGAGCGTGCCCGCCGGGTGGGCGGGGCGGCCGGGTTAAATGGAGGGGAAGAGGATCAAAACTGCGGCGATCTATGCCCGGGTCTCGTCGGAGCAACCGAAAGAAGACAACACGATTGCCAGGCAGACGGCGGCATGGATCGAGTTTGCTCAAAAAGAAGGGTATCAGGTGCCGGCGGAATGGGTGATCGAAGACGCCGGTTACAGGGCAGTGCGAGCCTGATCCGGCCGGGACTGGAGCAGGTCCGCGACTTGGCTGCAGCGGGGCAACTCCCAGCGGTTTTGGCGCTTTCGCCGGATCGGTTGAGTCGCCAGTACGCCTACCCAAGTGTTACTGATTGAGGAACTGGCCCGTCATGGGGTGGAGACGGTGTTTAGCAAAGCGCCGTCCTCGGATACGGAGGACGGACCGCCTGCTGTTGCAATTTCAAGGGATGATCGCCGAAACCGAGCGCGCGCAGATCCTGGAGCGTTCGCGCCGGGGCAAGCGTCCTGAGCGGTGCACCGGTTGGGTATCGCTACCAGGGTAAGACCGACGAGACGGCTGCCTATTACGAGGTCATCGAAGCCGAGGCCGAGGTTGTGCGCAGGGTGTTCGATCTCTACACCGTGAAAGGACTGAGCATCGGGGCGATCGCGCGCCGCTTGAATGAACCGGGTTTGCCGACCCGGAAACGCAACGGTTGTTGGGAGCGTTCCACAGTTTGGGCGATGCTGCGCAATCCGGCCTACCGAGGCACTGCGTGCTTCGGGAAAACCACACTGGCGCGGCGCCAGCGCATCACCCGCCCGCTACGGTTGCGCGGGTCTTGGCCAACCGCAACAGCGCCAGCCAGGAGCGGCCGCGCGCGGAATGGATCGAGATTCCCGTGCCCGCCCTGGTCAGCGAGGAAACCTTTGCCTTGGCACAGGAATATCTGGAACACAACCCGCGGCACGGACCGCGCCGAACCATCGAGCCCGGCATTCTCCAAGGTCTCGTAGGTAGCCGCCGCTGTGGCTATGCCCTGTATCGGACTGCGACGTGCAGTAGCGCACGCAAGATTTACTACTACCGTTGCCGGCAGGTTCCGACGCCTATCGCCATGCGGGACAAGCCCGGTGTGATCAAAAACCGATTCGACAGGACTTGCTGGACCACGGGCAGTGTGGTCTGAGATTCTCCTTCTTCTGGAGGATCCGAGCCTCATCCAGGCTGAACTGAACCGGCGCTTGGAAACCGCCCGCCAGGCCAGTCCAACCCGGTGCCGGCTGGAAACCGTGAACCGTGAATCAGCGCGGGTGCGCAAGCACCGGGAGCGGCTGCTGACGGCTTACCAGGAAGAGCTACTATCGCTCGAGGCAAACTGCGTGCACGGATGCCGGCCTTGCGACAACGCGAGCAGGCGGCTCAGGCGGAACTTCAGGCATTGACGACCCAAGTTGCCGATCAGGCGGCTTGCCTGAGGCTGGCAGAAACCCTGACGGCGTTTTTGGAACGTCTGCGCAAGAACGCTGAAACGCTTGACATTCTGGAGCGCCAGAGGATCATAAAACCTTTGGTCAAGGAAGTCATCGTGGGCAAGGATACGATCATAATCAAGGATTCGATTCCGGGGTCTCCAATAGCAACCGGGGGCAACCCAGCTTCATCGAGATCTCCTCAATCAGCCGAAAATACTCGGTCCACCGAAAGTTATCGTTTACGTTCATGGCCTGATCTCACAGATACTCGCCAACGTGTGCCTACACCACACCCGGGACCTCTGGTTTGAGAACGTGGTGAAACAGCATGTGCGAGGCGAGGCGATGATGTGCCGTATGCCGAGGCAATTTTGTGTGTGCGTTTCGTTTCAAGGAAGATGCCGAAAGCTTCTACCGAGTGCTGCCTAAACGACTCGGCAAGTTCGGTTTGGACGTGGCGCCAGAAAAGACCCAAGTCCTCCGGTTTAGCCGCTTTCTTCCGAGCATGAAGCGCCAGTTTACCTTTCTGGGATTCGAGCTTTACTGGTTCCCGGATCGGCAAGGCGTAATGCGTGTCAAGCCCAGGACGTCGCGCAAGAAACTCCAAGGCGCCTGTCGGCGAATCCAGAAATGGATCAGGGACAATCGCCACCTCAAAGGAAAGCAGTTCATCAAGGAACTCAACCGGCGGTTGCAAGGGCACTACAACTATTACGGACTCCGAGGCAACAGCGATTCTCTTTACCGTTTCTACAAATGGGCCAAGTCGAGTATTCTTTCTCAGATAGACGCAAATAGCTTTCCGACAACTGGCGACCATAACCAGCGGGTCAGTCTGCCAATTACGGCCTTCGCTGTAGACGGAACGCGACTGATTGGTTATGCCGTGCTAAAGCTGCAACCGAATGCCAAGCCAAGGGAGAGCAACCATGCACACTAGGCATCGCTTCGCCTTCGAACGGTTGTCCCAAGGAATCGCGGTTTGCGGGGTTCTAATGTCAAAGCTTGTGGTGGTCGTACTGCTTTTGGCGGGAACAGGCTCAGCAGCCTACGCCTTCTCGGTCGGACCGATACCAGGATTGAATTGCGGAGGTTCCTTGCCACCATGCTCTGCGGCGTCACTATTACCTCAATATGAGGAGGTACACCAGAACATCACGGAGCAAGC
>JBOICY010000467.1:0-2555 GCA_050740335.1 Methylococcales bacterium
GAGCACGTCGGTGATGCTCGCCAAGCGGCCGCTGCTGTCGTAACTCAGCTGCGCGCTACGGCCAAAGGGATCGGTGATTTCGGTGATCAGCAGGGGCTGATTGCGCAAGCCATAGGTAAAGGTGGTATTGCGTCCGGTGGCGTCGGTCACCGAGATCAAACGCAGTTGACTGTCATAATTCAGCGTGAGGCTATTTCCGGCGGGATCGATCAATTGCGTGAGGAATACCAGGCGCGTCGTGGTCGTGGCCCGGTTCGATTGCGCATAGACTTCGAGACTGCCGTCGGCCAGGCGCCGCTCATAGCGCAGCGGATTGGTCGCGGTCAGCACCAGTACCGACTGGTCATGGGTTTCCGCGGTAAATTGCCCGGTGTTGCTGTTATACCCGCTATAGGCGATGCTGCCGCCGCCGGCTCCGTAGCGCGAGACGTTCGCGCCCGGCACGTCCGGCGTATCCTGAATATAGCTGAGCCAGTTCAGCGTCCATTTCTGGCTCACGTTAAAAAAGCTAAAGTTGGCCGGCTGGCCGGCGTCCCGCTGGTTATACGTAAGCGTCGTGAAGGCCGCCAGGCCTTTGGGCGGCCGGTAGCCGACCGGCGTGTCCTGGATGCGCAGGCTCACCACCATTTCCGAGAAATTGTAGACACACATGCCGCCGCCGGAACTCCCACAGTTTTGCGCCGAACTCGAGTTCGGCGTGAGGGATCGGATGGTCGAGGGATTACCCATCCCGTAAAGTCGGTCGGCTTCGGCAAGCTCGATTTTTCTCCAGCCGGTCCTGAGAGGTTCGGTCGGCACCAGGAAATAGCCGCTGGCTTCGCTGTCGAGGGCATCGCGGGTCACCCACAGGTCCTGGCCGAAGATCGGGTCCCGGACATGATACCGGCCCTGGCTCTCGCCGATAATGGCCGCATAGTGGCTGACCTTCCAGTGCACGATCGAGGGAACCGGCACCGGTTGTTTCGGATCCCGCTGAATCAGCGTGTACGGCAATTTCGCCTGCTTCGCGAGACGCCCCACTTCGGACAGGCTCACTCCGTGCTCGCCGGAACGATAGCGGTCTAAGAATTCGACCTGCTGGTAACTCGCGCCGCGCGCCAACAACAGATTTTTCAAGGCCAAAGGCCCGCACAGGAACGCGATGCCGGGCTGGTTTTGCATGATCCACAAACCTTCCCGCGCGCCGGTAACCGCTTCGGTGGCCGGACCCGACACGGCCCGGTCGCCCATTTCGGCAAACAAGGCCGCCAAGCGGTCGGCATGGCCGACGCGCGCGTGCATGCGCATCAATTCGCCTAATGCGCGGTCGACCAATGCCTTGGCGCGCGGCTCGGTAACGGTTTTCCCTAACTGCCAGGCCTTTTCCCAGGCGTCGATCGCCAGCGAAAAGCGTCCGCTCCGGTAATAGGACAGGCCCAGATTGGTCAGCAAGGCGACTTGCCAGCCCGACTTCGAATGCGCCGCCAGGAAATCGGTCAAGGTCCGGTAGTCATCGGCGTTGCGGTGTTGATATTGTTGGATGGCCGCCAGCAGGGCTCCGTCTTCTTCGAGCGTGGTGGGAACCGTCGCGATCAGCGGCTCTTCAAATTGCGTAACGCCGAGCCGCGATAGTTGCGCCTCCACATCGGGTGCATCCGTTGCGTGAGCCGCCCCGGTGAAGCCGCCAAAAGCCAGAACCAAAAGCAGATCTCGCGCGCTTTGCAGCGGATCACACGCTAGCCGAATTGGACGGTAAACCAACGCGAGCAGACCCGATACTATCCACATCAGCGTAGGCGGTTCGGGAAGCGTTGATACAATCGCGTTCCGAAGGGTCAGATCATCGAAGTGGATGATCAGGGCGTAAGATGAAAACGTTGTCGTCCAGAGAATGGCGCAAAGTAGAATCGCAATTGACCTATTGTGAAGCATGATCACTCCCATCTGAGGAATATTAAAATCAATCAACAACCCGCTACCGGGCGACGCAACGGGGTCCCTTGCGGCGGTCTTTTCCGGTCCGTTCAAAGGCCCGCGACTTGCCAGCCCGGCCTGAATCGAACCCTGAACCATGCAACCGATGGCTGCCATTTCATCCCGGGTTGGCAGCACGGTCCGGTTGGTGTCATGGCCAAGGACCACGCGATCGAAGCTTCGACCGTCCACTTCGTTCCGAGCCCATTCCCTTCGACTGCGTAATTTTAGCCTCGGCCGGTTTGCGGAGCGGGCCGTTCATCGCCCGGGCTTGGCGGGCGCAATTTCGATCCGCACGGGATCCGGCAATCCGCTGGCCTTTAGGCCGCAGGAATCCAATCAAAAATCCGCGACTATTGTGCGCATCTTTTTCACCGGATAGTGTGAAATGCCTCACAGACTTCTGAAACAAGCGACTCGTCGATGCTTGATTTGACTGCCTTGCCGGCTGACCGGCGGATGGACGGGGATCCGCGATGAATGAATAGGAGTTTTAACGGACGTTTGTAAAAAAATGCCAAGACGAAATGCAAGTCTTTTGTACGAGGGGCGCTAACCGCAAGAGGTAAATTGAGATCGGAAGTGGACCGGGATGCTTATTT